>JAFGBI010000044.1 GCA_016933275.1 Polyangiaceae bacterium
ACGGCAGCGCTGGAAACGCGTCTGTGCGAGGCGAGGACGCGTTTCCAGCGCTGCCTCTGGAGAGGTCTGCTGCCGGTTCGGTGCTCTCGTCCCTTAGCGGTGTGATCTTGACCGGATCTGGCAGAACATTTCTCAATGTTCTCACGGCCATCAGCGCTCAGGCGTCAGCGCTCAGGGTCTCCGCGTTCTACCTGACCGCTGACCGCTGACCGCTGACGGCCTGGCCTGTTTGGTTCTGGCTCCGCCGGGTTAGGCTGTCGACTTGACGCAGCAACCAACCCGATTGCTGCTCTAGGTCGGGGTTCCCCTATCGATCCGTGGGTCTCCGGCGCCTCGCTCAGCCCCCGAGTGCGCCGAAGTCGGGAACGGTCACGGTCCGTTCGTTCGGGACGTCGATCTGCGCGCGCTGCAGCCGCCCCGAGAAGTCCATGTTGACGGCTTGCCACCGCGTGTACGCGTCGAGCACCCAGATCCCGCACTCTCGCGTCCCATTGCCAGACCAGCCGTTGCCACCGAAGGGCAGTTGCGATTCTGCGCCGATGGTCGAGTTGTTGACGCTGATCAAGCCAGCGCCGACCTCCTCCCGGAAGCGGAGCATCGCCCGCGCGTCGCGGGTGTATATCGCCGCCGAGAGGGCGTACGGACTGGCTGTCGCCGCTGCGATCGCCTCGTCCAGACCGGCGACCTCGATCAGGTTCACCGTCGGCCCAAAGCACTCCTCGAGCGCGATCCGCATGGTTGGCTTGACGCGATCGAAGACCCGCGGACTGACATAGAGCCCCTGCGCGGCATCCCCCACGAACCCGGCCGGCGCCTCATTGGCGGTGATCCGCCGACCATCGAGCAGGAGCTCCGCGCCCGCTTCGTTCCCGATCCCGCGCTGCTCGATGAAGCGCTGGAGGAACCGTTCGTGGATCAGCGGTCCGTAGTCGACGTCCTCCCTCCGCGGGTCACCGATGACCAGGGCACGCGCTCGGTGTACCAGCTGCTCGCGGACGAGCGGCAGCACCCGACGATCGACGACGACGTTGCCGACGCTCGTGCACCGCTGACCAGCGGAGGCGAAGGCGCCCCAGACTGCCCCATCCACGGCCGCCTCGAGATCGGCATCGGCGAGGATCACCAGCGGGTTCTTCCCACCGAGCTCGAGCGAGGGCACCGTGAGCGCGCGTCCGCACAGCTCGCCCACGAGTCGACCGACGGCCGTGGATCCGGTGAAGGAAACCTTGTCGATCCCACCGTCGGAAATCCGCGCCAGAAGCTCGGCCCCGGCTCCGTTCGCGCCCCCGCCGTGCACGACGTTGAGCACCCCAGGCGGCAACCCGGCGAGCGCGAAGAGCTCCGTGAGCAGCGCCGCCGTTCCTGGCGCGTCCTCCGAGGGCTTCCACACGACGGTGTTTCCACAGAGGACCGCCGGGATGAGCTTCCAGGAGGGGACCGCCAATGGGAAATTGCCGGGCGTGACGACGCCCACCACTCCGACCGGGCGGCGATGGGTCATCAGCTCCTTCTCCGGCAGCTCGCTCGGCACCGTCTGCCCGTAGAGCCGGCGCCCCTCGCCCAGGAAGAACTCGGCCGTGTCGATCGCCTCCTGGACGCTACCCCGCGCTTCGCGGACGGGTTTCCCCACCTCACGGGCGATGAAACGGGCAATCGCCTCCTTCTGGCTTCGGAGGAGGCGGGCGAGGTGTCCGAGTACGAGAGCGCGCTGGGGTGCAGGGACCCGCGCCCAGCGCGGCTGGGCTTCCCTCGCCGCGCGGCAGGCTTGCGTCACCGTATCGCGACCACTCAGGGGAGCGAGGGTGACGACATCATCACGCAGGGCAGGATTGTTCCGGGTGAACGACGCGCTGGTGGGGGGCTCGACGCGCCCACCGATCCAATTCGGAGCAAGCAGCGTGGGCGGCGATCCCGGCTGGTCGCGCGTGTCCATGCCGGCCACGTTTGCGCGAAGCGGGCGGCCGCGCAAGTCGCCCGTTGGCCAGCATGGTTCGCGAGCTAGAGCCCCGATCAGGTTGCCAACAGCAACGGCGCCGCCGGCAGCGCACCCGTGCCCAGCGAGGGTACGTTGCCAACGGCGCCTCGCGCGAGATCTGCTGCCGGTTCGGTGCTCCAGTGCCGGTCGACGGTCTACTCGGTATCCGTCCGCTCCACGATCGCGAGCCCACGTGCGCGCACCGCGGCCAGGTACTCCTCGAGCGGCAGCGCCAGCTCGCCCGGTACGACACCGCGCCGCGTGATCGCGCCAGCGGCGAGCATGTAGGCGACCGCCGCCGCGGAGTAGCCGGTGGTGCGCGCCATCGCCGAGTGTCCCGTGGTGCCGTCCTGCCGATCGATGGCCTCGAACACGATCGTCGTTCGCGTCCCGTTGCGCTCTCCCTCCACCACGACGCGCAAGAGGACCACGTCCGTGTCGTCGTCCGTCAAGGCCCGTTCCAGCAGACGCTCGGAGAAGGCACGGGGGACGACGCCCTCTACCGGAGACTCGGCGAAGAACCCGAGGTCGCGCAACGCCGCGAACACGGCGCCATGCCCTGGATAGCGGATGGTCTTGTAGTCGAGGTGCCGCGCGCGCGTGCGCAAGGTCCGCGGCAGGGTCGAGGAGCCTCCCGAGGTAGTGAACGCCTCCAGCACGTCGAAAGGTGGCGGGAACTCCAACCGCTCGCTCTCGTCGAGGGAAGGGACCACGGCGGTCTCCCCATCGCGAATGATCTCCGCGGGCTCGAGGTACTCGTTGGTGAGCCCCCGCACGGAGAAGGCGATCTTGTAGGCGAGCGGGGGTCGCGGGTGCGCCGGCAGCCCGCCGACCCGGATGGCCACGCGGTGCGCACGGCCCAGCCGCTCCACGCCGAGCGCGGCCAGCATGCAGGCGAGGCCGGGAGCGAGCCCCGTATCCGGGATGACGCACACCCCCCGATGCTGGGCCTCCTCGTCCAGCGCGAGCTGGGCCTGGACGACGGCGTTGTTGCCCCCGAGATCGCAGAGGTGAACTCGGGCCTCGATGGCCGCGGCGGTGAGCGCTCTGTTGTGTCGGTAGTCGGTGGCGGCGAGGACCACGTCGAAGCCGGTGAAACGGCGCTGGAGCGCTGGCTCGCGATCGAGGTCGCACGGCTCGGTCTCGATACGCGCGCTCTCTCTGCGCGGAGACGCGAGGAGGCGAGCCAGATGGTGCTCGCACGCGGCGAGTCGTTGGGTGTCGCAGTCGAGGATCCGCACGAGCTTCATGCCGGGCTGGCGAGCAAGATCCCAAGCTGCCGCGCTGCCCATCCGGCCGGCGCCGAGGACGAGCGCTCTCACTGCGCCGCCTCCTCGCGGAATAGCCGACGCGGCGCCAAGGGGAGGCCAGGGTGGGAAGGCCTCACGGGCGCAGCATCCCGTCGCGGGCTATGAGCACGCGCCGACCACCCGCGCGCTTCGCCTCGTACAGGGCTCGGTCTGCGGCTTCGATGAGGTCTTCCGGGCCACCGAGCGCCGGATCCTCGCTGGAAGCCACGCCCATGGAGATGCCAAGCTCCGCCATTGCCTTGCTCCAGCCTTGGCAGTCTCGCGTGAGCCGCTCGGCGATGCGGGCGAGGGCGGCGGCGGCCCCGTCTCGCGACGTGTGCGGCAGCATGATCGCGAACTCATCGCCACCGTAGCGGGCGCACACGTCCACCTCCCGAAGCGACCCGCTCAGCGTCGTCCCGACCCGGCGAAGGGCGTCATCGCCAGCGGAGTGGCCCTCGTAGTCGTTGACGACCTTGAATCCGTCGAGATCCGCGATCGCGACCGAGACCGGATGACCGTAGCGCTTGGCGGTGGCCCACTCCCGGCGGAGCAAATCGAGGAAGCGGCGACGGTTGTACAGCCCCGTCACTTCGTCGGTCATCGCGAGCTGCTCGGTTCGCGCGAGCATCGCCTCGAGCTCCGCGTTGCGGCGTCGAAGCTCCGCCTTTGCCTCGCGGATTCGAAGCGCAGCATAGATCCTGGCCTCGAGCTCCTCGTCCGCGAAGGGCTTGGGCAGGTAGTCGTCCGCCCCGACATGGAGGCCCTCGACGCGATCGGCGACGTCACCGCGCACCGTCAGCATGATCACCACGACGTCGCGCGTGGCCTCCGCCAGTCGGATCCATCGGCAGACGCTGTAGCCGTCCAGATCGTCGAGCATCACGTCCAAGAGCACGACGTCGGGGAGGAGCGCCTTGATCTGGCGCAGCGCTTCGATACCGCCCGTGGCTTCGTCCACCTCGAAACCGCGCTGCTCGAGGAGTGACCGGAGGTGAGCCCGTTGGTTCCGCGAGTCCTCGACGACGAGGATTCTCGCCTTGGCGGACAAGCGTCGTGGCACCATCGGCTACCACGATATCGCAGAGCGCCGCGGGGCGCCGCAAATGCTGTGGCAACGTGACACACCGATGCCGGAAGGACCCGCGAACCCGCGCCAGAATGGCAGCAGAGGGCTTCCGTTCCGCCCGGGACCCCCCACGGATCCGTTTCGCCACCACGGCTCGAGGCTGCGGGCCGACGGGCCCGGACGGTGCTGGCATGGTCTTCGCTTCCGGGCTTGGGCATGCACTTCGACCGGGCGATCCGCATCGTCGCAGCGGGGGCCCTCTTGGCGAGCCTCGGGATCCTCCGTTGGCTACGGATGCCCACACCCGAGCGGTCACCGCAGCCTACGGCAGCGACGTCGGCGCTCCCCACCGTGGCTGCCCCGGCTCAGGCCCTCGAATCACGCCGGCTCGCGGTTCTGCCAGCGACCGAGGCTCCCGTCCCGCCACCGACGGCTCGAGTTCGGCCCACGCCGCGCGGGAGCGACATCGAGGTGACCCCGAGGCCGTCGCCCCCTCGGGCCGACCCAGCAGCAGCGGAGCGGGAGGGCCGAACCCCACGTCTCTCCACGAGGCGAGTCGAGGCGGCGGATGATCTCGGCGTGGCTCCTCTGCCTGCACCGCCACCGCTGCGGGAGGCCTGGCATCCCGTCGCCGAGGAGAGCCTCACCCCGGCCCCGGGCGCCTGTGGCGGGCTGGTCGTTCGGCTGATCACGAGCAGTGTGGATCCCAGCTGGTCCTTCGCCTCGATCGCAGCGGGACCCAATGACGCTGCTCGGCTGCACCATGTTGGAGACAGGATCGGTCCCTGGCGCGTGGGAGCGATCGAGTGGGACCGCGTCTGGCTCCTCGACGGTGGGGTACGTTGTGCCGCCACGCTCCACGAGGGCCTCCGCGGGGTGGACGGCGCCATCGGTTCGGGCACCAAGGACAGCGGCCTCGTTGCGGCGGTGGCACCTTCTCCGGCCTGGCAGGTTCCAGCGGAGGTCGCGCTCGGCATCCAGAAGCGCTCTGAAACCGAGCTCTTGATCGACCCTCGCGCGGTCGACCGCATTTTCGCCCAGGGTGCGGAGTTGCTGGCGGGCACCCGTCTCGACCCTGTCCAAGAGGCAGGAGCCGTCGTTGGCGTCGAGTTGGGATCCATCGCGTCGGGTTCGCTGCTCGACCGACTCGGCATTGCGCCCGGTGATGTACTCCAGGCGCTCGATCAGCAGCGTGTGGATTCGCTCGAGGGCATCATCGCCTCGCTCCGTGCCGCGCGCACAAGGGGTGCCCTCGTCGCGCTGCTCAACCGAGGCGGCGAGCCGTTCGATCTCGAGGTCGAGGAGCGCGCGCTCGCCATCGAGTGAGCGTCGAGTCTCTGGCGATCGCCGACCCGTTGGCCGAAGGCCTCCCATGAGGTCGTGCCGACGTCGCCGACCAACTGCGACGAGCGCCCAGCTCGATTCCGCTCACCACCCCACCGCGCCGCCCACCCAGCTTCTGCTGGGTGGGGCCCGGGCGCGTCGGTCCCTGCCGAGGGAGCCGGCGACTTCGCCGCTGTTGACCGGGCTAGCCCCTCAGCGGTGTGATCTTGACCGGATCTGGCAGGAAGAATCTCAATGTTCTCGTGGCCATCAGCAATCAGGCGTCAGCGATCAGGGTCTCCAGGTGCTACCTGACAGCCGACAACTGACCGCTGACGGCCTGGCAGGCTTGATTCCGGCTCCGCCAGCTTGGGTTCTACCGCTTCGCGTGCCGTTCGGCGATCGAGTCGGCAGCAATCCTCGACCCTTTGGGGGGCTTCCTCGCCGACGAATCGGCTCGTATCCCTGGTCACACCCTACTCCCTCGCAGCACGGCCACGCTGACTGCGATGGCCCGGAAGAATCCGGGCTCGGCCTCGGGCTCCTGGCAACGGGTCGTGCCAGCGGGCTCGCGCTCGACCCGGCCCTATGAAGACACTCCCTAGCGACGACCAGCAGCCTTTTTGGCCGGAGCCTTTCTGGCCGGGGCCTTCTTGGGCGGGGCCTTCTTGGGCGGGGCCTTCTTGGGCGGGGCCTTCTTGGGCGGAGCCTTCTTGGGCGGAGCCTTCTTGGCTGGGGCCTTCTTGGGCGGAGCCTTCGATTTCGCGGCACGCCTGGGCGCAGCCCGCTTGGCCTCACTCCGAGCCGACTGCCAGAGCGGATCTCCTGACGACGTCACGTCGGGTATCGAGTCGTCTTCGATTTCGGAATCTACCAATGGCTCGGGGTTGGACCGATCCGCGGTCGGCTCTCCCTCGCCGTCCGCATCGACGCTGCGGGACTTCGCTCCCGAGTCCGTGGCGGCTGCGGAGGGTACGGTGTCCCTTCGCGGAGGGAGTGGTGGCGGCTCAGCGACCTCGAGGTCGCTGAGATCCTCCGCGCTCCCATCGTTGATGTCCGCACCGTCGGGGCGTCCGTAGGCGCCGCCACGACGCCGCTCGAGGGTTGCGTCGAGCTTCTCGTCGAGGTCACTGAACTCGAATGGCTTGTCGAGATAGGCGTCCGCGCCATAGAGGGGAGAGGTCATCTCGTTGAGGCTCTCTCCGATCCCGGTGAGCATGACGACGCCCGTGTGCGCTAGTGACACGGCCTCTCTGACGCGGCGGCACACCTCCCACCCACTCATCCCGGGCATCATCACGTCGAGGACGATGAGATCCGGGAGATGCTCCTGTGCAAGCTCCCAGGCGTCGTCGCCATCCACGGCTTCGAGCACCACGAAGCCGTTGTTGCGGAGATGGTTCGAAACCAGCGCGCGCGTACTGGGCTCGTCGTCGGCGACGAGCACGATCGTCTTAGCGTAGTTCGACATTGGGGGGTCTCCCGGGGGGCTAGCGAGGCGTATTCGACCCAGCGCTCGCCGCCGGGTCAAGTGCCGTTGCTCCCGGGTCTAGCCCCGATCGCTTCTGTCGCACCCGCGTTCGGCCGCGGTCGCGGAGCCGCCGAAGAGCACCGCGCTCGAGACCAGGCCCAGACCGGAGCCAAGCCGCGTGCGCGACTGGGCGTCGAACCCACGATTGCGCGCCTGGCTGCACAATTCCTCTGGGAGCTGTGGAAGGCAGCGGCAAACCCTCCCTCCTTCCACCGCAACATGGACCAAGTGGCCAGCGGGCCGGCGGTGGTCTGTCCCGCATTCCGCCGTACAGTGTCGCCCACCCGAGAACCCGAACCAGGCGCGAACGGGGTCCTTTTGGCGCTACCATCCTCTCCGCGACCGCCCAGATGAAAGCGAAGGGAACTTTTGCGCGTTAGAGCCGTCACCAGACCTTGTTCCGAGGAGTACCGCAAGCGTTGTCTCCAACCCCGACCACGCTGAGAAGGCTTCGTCGCGCTGCGACTCGAGTCGTTCTACGCCAGCGGCTCGGCGAGCTCTGGCACCGGGTGATGGTTCTTCTGCCCGTTCCCCTGGTCTACGCGATTGGGGCACTCACCTATGTCAAGGTCGGTCATCCGGATCCCGACATCCAGGCCCGGCTCCTGTGGGGCCTGGTCACCCTCCTGGTCCTCCTGGCTCTCGTTGCCGCCCATTCCTGGGTGCGCCGGCGGCCGCCGCTGATGGGGTCCCTGGCGCTCGATCGACACCACCAGCTCGATGGTCGAGTGACCAATGCGCTCGCCTTCGCGGAGCTGCCGGCTGCTGCCCGCACGCCCTTGATGGAAGCTGCCATCCAGGACGCCCTCGCCAACGCAGGGAGGCTCGTCCCCCGTCACGCCGCACCGTTGCGGCTGCCACACGAGGTTCCGCTCGTCGCCGTGCTGCTCGTGGGACTTGCCGCGGTTGCCCTCTTCGAGGTCCGCACCGTGCGCGAGCTGCCGCCGCCGCCCGTGGTACGGCCGATGGTGATGTCGCCGGACGACATTGAGCTCTTTCGAGAGCTCGCGGAGGAGCTCCAAGAGAAGTCCAAGGACGCGGAGAGCTTGGCGGCAGCCCGCAAGTTCAACCAGCTGATCGAGGATCTCGCGGAGCGGCGACTCGATCGTCGCGAGGCGTTCCAGCGGCTCGAGGAGCTGGAGCGAGAGCTCATGCGAGGCGCCGAGGCCGAGCAGAAGGCCCTCGAAGAGGGGCTGGCTGGGTTGGCCAAGGAGCTCGAGCAGAGCGCGCTCTCGCGGACGGTCGCCCAGGCTTTCGAGGAGAAGCGACTCGCCGACGCGGAGAAAGCCCTGCGGGCGCTCGCCGACCGGCTACGCGACAAGAGGAAGCCACCGTCGAAAGCCGATCTCGAACGGCTGCGGGAGGCCCTTCGCAGAGCCAGCGAATCGAGCACTGCGCGTGAGCAGCGGCTCAGTGAAGAACGAAAGCGGGTGGCCGAGGAACGGGAACGCCTCCTCAAGAAGAAGCAGGAAGGTCTGGCAACTCCCCGCGAAAAGGAGGAGCTGGCCAAGCAGGAGCGTCAGCTCGAGCGACTCGATCGGGAGACGAAGCATGCCCGCGAGTCGCGGCGGAAGTTGACCCAGCTCGATCGGGAACTCGCTGAAGCCGCCCGCGACCTGATGGAAGCGGCCGGGCAGAGCGCAGATGATCTCGACCAAGCCGCCGAAGACGTGAATCGAATGGCCCGCGAGGAGATTTCCCAGGAGGAGAAGCGGGAGCTTCTGCGCAGGATGCGCGAGATGCGCGAGGTGCTCCGACAACAAGGCAAGGGCGGTGAACAGCAGATGGAGCGCATGCGGCGTTTCGCCGAGCGAGCCCGCGGGCAGCGGGGCGGCAGCCAACCTGGTCCGGGAAGGGCTGGAGCCGGTATGGACCCTGGCGGCGGCATCGTGCTCCGCACCGGGCCGGGCGGGATCCCGATGCCCACCGAAGGTGCGGGTTCTTCAGGGCAGGGGAGCGGGAAGGGACTCCTGAACAAGGGCCAGGGCCAGGGCCAGGGCCAGGGTCAGGGCCAGGGTCAGGGCCAGGGCCAGCGTGGCGGCGGGGAGGGAGATCAGCGTTCGGATGGTGCCGGACGCGGCGGCCTCGAAGCCGGGCGTGGCCACGACACGAACCTCACGGGAGACCCAAGCGAGGCGGGCGGCGAGGTGCAGGACGTCACCGCGGTCGCGGCCGACACGGGGGAAGGGACCGCCTCCAGTCAGGTCATCATGGGAGCTGCGGAACGCGGCTTCGTGGGTCGTGGGTACCGCGACGTCTTCACCGAGTACCGGACCGTAGCCGAGGAAGAAATGCGCGCGGATGAGATCCCGCCCGGCTATCGGTTCTACGTCCAGCGGTACTTCCAACTGATCCGGCCGCGTGAATGAACGACCCGCTGCGCGCCGTTTCCCCATCGCCCCCTGGAGGAGGCACTCATGAGCACCGTCCGAAGTGAAGAGAAGAGCGTGGAGGAGTTCCTGTCGCGAGTGGGAACCCTCCGTGAGCAGATCGCTCGGGTGATCGTCGGCAATCGTGACGTCGTCGATGGGGTGCTCACCTGCATGCTCGCGGGATCCCACGCCCTGCTCGAGGGTGTGCCCGGGCTCGGCAAGACGATGCTCGTCCGCACGCTGGCGCAGGCGGTCGGTCTCGCGTTCTCCCGGATCCAGTTCACGCCCGACCTCATGCCTGCCGACATCATCGGGACCACGGTGCTCGACGAAGGTGCCGGCGGTCGGCAGGTCTTCGAGTTCCGGAAGGGACCGCTATTCGCCAACGTCATCCTCGCCGACGAAGTCAACCGCGCGACGCCCAAAACTCAGAGCGCCCTGCTCGAAGCGATGCAAGAGCAGCGGGTGACCGTCGGGCGTACGACGTACGAGCTAGATCCGCCGTACTTCGTGCTCGCGACCCAGAACCCGTTGGAGATGGAGGGCACGTACCCGTTGCCGGAAGCGCAACTCGACCGCTTCTTCTTCAAGCTCCACGTCCCGTTTCCTTCGCGGGAAGAGCTGCACGAGATCATCGAGCGCACCACCACCGAACACGAGGCTGCGGTCGATGTCGTACTCACGCGGGAGGAGATCCTCGCCATGCAACGGTTGGTGCGGACGGTTCCCGTTGCCCGGCATGTCCAGGACTATGCGGTGCGTCTCCTGCAAGCGACCCACCCCGAGCTCAATTGTGCCACCACGAAGGTGCGGCGCTTCGTGCGTACGGGCGCCTCGCCCCGCGGCGCCCAGGCGATGCTCCTTGCAGCGAAGATCCGGACTCTCTTCGCGAACCGCTTCGCTGCGGCAATCGACGACGTGCGGGCAGTCGCTCCGGCCGCGCTTCGCCACCGGATCCTGCTCAATTTCGAGGGAGAGGCAGAGGGCGTGAAGACTGACGACGTCATCACCGAGCTCCTCGAGGAGCTGCCGGAGACGGTTCGGTGAGGATGCGCGCACCGGAGCAACGATGAGGCTGCTCGAGTGGTTTCGCCGCGCGGCTGGCCCCGTATCCCGGCGGTTCGTCTCCGTGCGTCCTCCGCCACGGGAGGAATTGTTCGACGACGACTTCCAGCGCAAGCTCGAGACCCTCGCCATCGTCAGTCGGCGCGTCTTCGCCGGTCGCCTGCGCGCCGAGCGCCGAACGAAGAAGAAGGGCAGCGGCGTCGAGTTCGCCGACCACCGCGTGTACGTCCCCGGAGACGACTTCCGCTACGTCGATTGGAACGTCTACCAGCGCTTCGGTCGCCTGCTGGTACGTCTCTACGAGGAGGAGGAGGATCTCAGCATCTACTTCATCGTGGACTGCTCCACCTCCATGGGATTCGGCAATGGGCGGAGGTTCGACCAAGCTCGCCGCCTCTGCGCCGCGTTGGCCTATGTCGGCCTCGCGAATCTCGACCGCGTCACTATCGTCGGGGTGAGCGACGGTGTGGTGGCCAGGATGCCCACGACCCGCGGCAAAGGCCGGATCTTCAAGGTGCTCGGTTTTCTCCGCGAGCTCGAAGCGCGAGGCACGACCGATCTCGGTTCCGCGCTCAAGACCTTCGTCGCCCAGCACAAACGTCGCGGTCTTGCGGTGCTGTTCAGCGATCTCTACGACCACGAAGGGTTCGCGAATGGCATCAACGTGCTCCGCTACAACAAGTTCGAGCCCTACGTGATCCACCTCGTCGATCCGCGGGAGGACCGTCCCGCGCTGCGCGGCGACGTGCGGATCTACGACTGCGAGACGGGCGAGGAGCGAGAGGTGACGGTGACCGACCGCGTTCTGGAGCGGATGGCGCAGGCGCAGGCCGAATACCGAGCAGAGGCGGAGCGCTTCTGCACCCGGAACCAGGTGGCCTACTTTCCGGCCGAGGTCGACGCGCCCTTTGACGAGCTCATCCTACGGGTCTTTCGCCGGGGAGGGTTTCTCCGCTGATGGTCTTCACTGGGCTGCCGCTCGCGACTCTGCTCCCGCTCGCCGGCGTGGCGGCGGCCATTGTCGTGTTCTTTTACGTCCTGAAGCTCCGCCGGCGCCCCGTGGCCGTCCCCTTCGCGCGGATCTGGGAACGCATCCTTCGGGACCAGGAGGCGACACACCTCTTCTCGCAGCTCAAGCGCCTGCTCTCGCTCCTGCTTCAACTCGTCTTGCTCACACTGTTGCTCATGGCGCTGGGCGACCCCCGCCTCGCGCAGACCCTCCTCGAGGGGCGCAGCACCGTGGTGCTCGTCGATACGAGCGCGTCGATGAAGGCGCTCGACGTGGCGCCATCGCGGCTCGGGGCTGCACGCGAGGAGGTGCGTCGCCTGGTGGGGTCGCTCGCCAACGCCGATCGTGTCCTGGTGGCTCGGATGGACGCGACGGTCGCTCCGCTCTCCACCATGACCGACGATACGGCGGCACTGGAAGCTGCGGTGGACGCCCTCGCGCCCACCGACACGCGCGCCGACCTCGCGCAGGGCCTTGCCTTCGCCCTCGACGTGCTTCGCGGTCTGCCGCACCCGGAGATCGTCGTGGTGGGCGACGGGGCCTACGGCGATCTGGCGGCGGTCAATGCGCAGGTTGCGCTCGGTGACATGCCGGTTCGCTTCATTCCCCTCGGGAAGGAGCAGCGCAACGTCGCCATTACGCAGTTTTCGGTGCGCCGCTACCCGCTCGACAAGTCGCGCCATGAGGCGCTGCTCGAGGTCACGAACACGAACGACGTGCCCGCCGACGTTGAGCTCACCCTGTTGGGGGACGGAGACGTCGTGGACGTCACCCGGCTGAAACTCGGCCCTCGCGAACGGCTCCCGCGGTTCTATGCCGACCTCGCAGGTGCCAACCGCACCATCGAGGCGCGCATCACCCTCACCGGTGGCGATCGAGACTACCTCCCGGCGGACGACCACGCCTACGCGCTGATGCCGGAGCGGCGACGGGCGCGGGTGCTCGTGGTGACGTCGGGGAACACCTACCTCGAGGCGGCGCTCCTGCTCGACGAGTACCTCGACGTTACCTTGATCGAACCTGCCCGCTACCCTCCGCCGGGCGCCTTCGACGTCACGATCTTCGACGGCGTCGCGCCAGCGCTCGCAGCGGGGACTGGGGCTGCGCTCTACCTCGATCCTCCGGCGGAGGGGGGCCCCGTCGTGCCGGACCGCGCCGTAGACGAGCTTTTTGGCTTCGACGAGTGGGACAGGAAGAGTCCGCTGGTGCGTTGGATGGCGATGGCCGACATTCAGGTCGCGAGCGGTCACACCCTGCATCCCGGGCCGGGTGATCGTGTGGTGGGTGCGAGCGAGCACGGCCCCATCCTGGTGTCCGGCACCCGGGGTGGACGCCCCTTCGTGGCGCTCGGCTTCGATCCCAGGCGGAGCGATCTCGTGCTGCGCGTCGCCTGGCCGCTCTTCATCCTGAACACGATCGACCACTTCGTACAGGAGGACGCGAGCTACATCTCGTCGTTCCGCACCGGCGACGTCTGGCGGATCCCGACGCCCAGCTCGGCCAGCCTCGCGGAGCTGCGCGACCCGTCCGGGCGGACTCGATCGGTGCCCGTGCAGCATGGCCGTGCGGTACACTTCGGCGATCAGGCGGGCTTCTACGAGCTGGTGGTGCCCGGCGAACCCGAGGCCGCGAAGATCGGGTTCGCTGGAAATCTCGTCGATCTGGCCGAGAGTGAGATCGCACCGCGCACGGAGCTCGGGCTGGGTGCACCGCCACCGGCGGCTCGGACGGCCCTCTCCCCTGGAATTCGGCGGGATATCTGGGTCTACCTCGTCGCGGCCGTGCTCCTCCTGTCGGCGATCGAGTGGTTCACCTTCCACCGACGGGTGACGGTATGAGCCCGCGTGTTCGAAGTGGCCTCTGGGCGCTCGCCCTCGTGGTCCTGTCTGGTGGGCTCGCGTGGCTCTACCGCGACCTGGTGTTGGGGGCGCCGGAGTCCGCGTTCGAGTGGGTCCGCAACGGCATCACCTATGAGCTCCTCGATCCCCGGCCGCTCGGGGTGCTCCTGCTGGCTCCGCTCCTGCTCTACGTTCTCGGCCGGTCGCTGGCCGATCTCCCCTGGCAGCAACGGGTGCTCGCGTTCTTGCTGCGGGTAGGCTTCCTGCTCGTCCTCGGGCTCGGGCTCTCGCGGCTGGTGCGGACCGCAGAGAGCCACCACATCGCCACCGTGTTCGTCTTGGATGTCAGCGACTCGGTGGCCGACGAGGCGCTCGAGGACGCGCGCGCTGCGGTCGCGCGTTTGGTCGAGGGCAAGCGCGGCGACGATGTCGTCAAGCTCATCACCTTCGCCCGGCGCCCGCGGCTGGTGGAGCTCCCGTTCGAGCGGGGAAAGGTAGCTGTCCCCCCCGTCGCCGCGCTGCGCCACGCGACCGAACCGGGGGCCAGGGAGAGCGAGAAGCCGTCGGCGGGGAGCGACCTGCAGGCAGCGCTCCAGCTTGCATACGGCGTCTTCCCGCCTGGCCACCTCAAGCGCGTCGTGCTGATGAGCGACGGTGTCGAGACGGAAGGGAACGTCCTCGCCGAGGCCAATCGGGCGCGGGACCTCGGTGTACGCCTCCACACTCTGCCCTACCGCCGCCCGCCGCCCGCGGAGATCGCCGTCCGCGAGCTCCGGATGCCGGACAAGGTCGAGATCGGCGAGCCATTCACGGTGGTCGCCGACCTTTACTCCAGCCGCCCCGCACGAGCGCGGGCGCGCCTCTACCAGGGAGAGACTCTGAATGGGCTCGACGGCGTCCGGGAGGTCAAGCTCGAGTCTGGCACGAACGAGCTCGAATTCCAGTCGGTGGTGCGAGTGGGTGGTACCGTTACCTATCGGCTCGCGCTCGATCAAGTGAGCCGCGACGAGTTTGCGGAGAACAACGGATACTCGGCCACGCTCGACGTGCCCGGTCGTCCTGCCGTGCTCTACGTGGAGGGACAGCCCCAGCGCGCGAGCTACCTTTCGAGCGCGCTCACTGCACAGCAGTTCGACGTCGACGTTCGCTCCGCCAGCGGGTTCCCCGGCTCGATCCAGGAGCTCGAGCGCTTCGATTTCGTCATCCTCTCCGACACCCCGCGCGAAGCGGTGAGCATCTCCTCCCAGGAGCTCATCTCGCGGTATGTTCGCGATCTCGGGGGCGGGTTCCTCTTCGCCGGCGGTGCGGCTGGGTTCGGGCTCGGCGGCTGGGCGCACACGGCCATCGAGCGCATTCTCCCGGTCCGGATGGACGCCGAACGGCGCAAGGACATGCCAGGCGTCGCGATGATGTTGGTGATCGACCGCTCCGGGTCGATGACCGGATTGCCGCTGGAGATGGCGAAGGCGGCTTGCAAGGCCACGGTGAGCACCCTCCAGGGAGACGACCTCGTCGGCGTCATCGCCTTCGACTCGGAGCCGGTTCGCTACGTCAAGATACAGCCCGCCCGGTACCGCAGCCGCATCCAGAACGATATCCTGCGCATCCAGCCAGGCGGCGGCACGGAGATCTTCCCGGCGCTGGATATGGGCTACCAGGACATCTCGGTCGCGCAGGCGCGCAAGAAGCACGTCATTCTGCTGAGCGATGGGCGCTCGCCGACCCAGGGGCTCATGGACTTGGTTCAGGCGATGATCGCGGAGTCGATCACCCTGACCACCGTGGGGCTCGGCGACGGCGCCGACGGGGAACTGCTGCGGTCACTAGCGGACGCCGGGGGCGGCCGCTATCACGCGGTCCCCGATCCGAACTCCTTGCCTCGGATCTTCACCCGAGAGACTGAGCTTGTGGCGCGGCAGGCCGCGGTCGAGGAGTGGTTCCCGGTGCAGCAGGTCAGCCCAGCGGCCTTCCTGAAGGGGATCGCCATCAACGCTGCCCCGCTCCTCCATGGCTATGTCGCGACGCAGCTCAAGGGGCCGCCGGCGCAGCTCATCCTCGCGAGTGATCTCGGAGAGCCCATCCTGGCCCGCTGGCGGGTGGGATTGGGGCAGACGCTCGCCTGGACCAGCGACGTCAAGAACCTGTGGGCGGTGGACTGGTTGCGTTGGCCCGCCTACGGAAAATTCTGGGGACAGCTCGTGCGCGAGCACATGCGCCGCCATGACCGGCGTGAGCTCCCAATGAAGGTCGAGGTCGAGGGTGGTCGCCTCCACGCGGTCGTCGACGCCTTCACCCTCGACGAGCGCTTCGACAACTCGTTGCACTCGACCCTCGCCGTAGTCGGCCCCGAGCCCAAGGGCGAACGCCGCGAGGTGGCGTTTGCCCAGACCGCGCCGGGTCGCTACGAAACATGGTTCCCCCTCGATCGCTATGGCTCCTTTCGGCTCCACGCCACCCACCGCAAGGAGGACCGGGAGGGGGGCCTCAAGACCTTCGCGGAGAGCTTCGGTCACGTCTCGAACCCCTATCCCCGTGAGTACGCGACCTTCGAGCCCGACCTCCAGCGCCTCGAGCGAGCCGCGCAGGCGGGTGGCGGCAAGGTGGACCCGACCCCCGAGACCCTGTTCGATCCCGGGGACGAGAAGATAATCTACCAGGAGGCGCTCTGGAACCGCTTCGTCCTGGCGGCGATCTTGCTCTTCCTCCTCGACCTGCTTGTTCGTCGTGTTCGCATCTTCGACCGAAAGTTCGTACCCAAGCGGGCGCAGCGCCGGGCGTTCGGATGAGGTTCCGTTCGGTGGCGTTTCCGCGGTTCGATGTCGCGAGTGGCCGCGTTCGAGCCCCGTCGCAACGCGGCGCCGGCGGCGGCCACGGGGTGCGACCGAAGTATGCCTGGCGGGTTGACTCCCCCTTCCCGCAGCTGCAAGACGGCTGGCGGTGACCTCTCCACTGGAGAATCCGGCCGCGGTTCCTGTGATCGAGGCCCGCGGGCTCACCAAGATCTACCAGATGGGCGAGGTCGAGGTACCCGCGCTCCGCGGAGTGGATTTCGTCCTCGGTGAAGGGGAGTTCGTCGTTCTCCTCGGGGCTTCGGGGAGCGGAAAGTCCACGCTCCTGAACCTTCTGGGTGGCCTCGATGTCCCCACGGACGGCTGGCTCGCCTATCGTGGTCGTGAGCTGACCCACCTCGGGGAAGCGGGTCTCACCGCGTATCGCCGCCACCACGTCGGGTTCGTCTTCCAGTTCTACAACCTGATCCCTAGCTTGACCGCGCTCGAGAACGTTGCCCTGGTGACCGAGATCGCCGAAGACCCCCTGAGCCCGGCCGAAGCGCTCGAGCTCGTCGGGCTCGGCCCGCGGCGGGACCACTTTCCGTCGCAGCTCTCCGGCGGGGAACAACAGCGGGTCGCCATCGCGCGGGCGATCGCCAAGCGGCCCGACGTGCTCCTCTGCGACGAGCCCACCGGAGCCCTTGACTTCCAGACCGGTGTCCTCGTGCTCGAGGTGATCGAACGGGTCAACGCGGAGCTCGGGACCACCACGGCCGTGATCACGCACAACGCCCCGGTGGCCCGCATCGCCGATCGGGTGGTGATGCTGGCTGACGGCTTGGTTCATGGGGTGGAGGCCAACGCGACTCGGGTCCCTGCGAGCGAGCTCACCTGGTGAGCCTTGGTGGAGGTGAATGCTGGTCGATGCCCTACACCGCAAGCTGTTTCGGAACCTCGCCGAGCTGCGCGGGCAACTCGTCACCATCGCCCTAGTGGTTGCCTGCGGCATCGCGGCGTACGTTTGCCTGCGCAGCACCTGGGACTCCCTACTCTTCTCGCGTACGACGTACTACGAGCGGTACCGATTCGCCGACGTCTTCGCGACCTGCAAGCGCGCGCCCGAGGCGCTGCGCGGGCGGCTCGAGGCCATTCCTGGGGTCGCCATCGCGGAGACTCGGGTCACCGAGCGGGTCCTCATTCCCCTCGATGATCTCCCCGAGCCCGCCTCCGGTCGGGTCGTGTCCATTCCGGCGGGGCGGTCTCCGGCGCTCGATGCCCTCTTCCTGCGGTCGGGGCGGCTCGTGGAACCGGGTCACAACGACGAGGTCGTTCTGCTTGAGACTTTCGCCAAGGGTCACGACCTCACCCCGGGCAGTCGCTTTCCCGTGGTCTTCAATGGCCAGCGGCGGCAGCTCCGCGTGGTCGGCACCGCAGCTTCGCCCGAGTACATCATGGCAATGGCTCCGGGGGACCTCACTCCCGATCCGCTGCGCTTCGCCGTGCTCTGGATGGATCGAGATGCGCTGGCGCCCGCGTTTCAGATGCAGGGAGCATTCAACGATCTGACCCTGCGGCTGCAGCCCGGAGCGTCCGAACCAGCGGTGCTCGAGGCGGTCGACACGCTGCTCGAGCCCTACGGGGGACTCGGTACGGTTGGCCGCAGCAAGCAGCTCTCTCACTTCATGCTGAGCGGGGAGTTGTCCCAGCTCGAGGGCATGGCCTCCGTCGTTCCCGTCATCTTCCTCGGAGTCGCCGCGTTCCTGCTCAATGTCGTCCTCTCACGCCTGGTCTTCCTGCAGCGGAGCCAGATCGCGGCGCTTAAGGCGCTCGGCTACCGCGACCTGACGATCGGCCTTCATTTCCTCGAGCTTGTCAGCGTGATCGTGCTCCTCGGGGCCGCGGGCGGGCTCGGGCTCGGGATCTGGTTCGGCCGGATGATGACGGAGCTTTACGCAGCGTTCTTCCACTTCCCCGTCCTCGAGTACCGGCTGGCTCCGTCTGTCGTCTTCGCCGCGGTGGGGATCAGTTTGTTGGCCGCGCTGGCCGGCGCGCTGTTCACGGTTCGCGCCGTGGTTCGCCTCCCCCCGGCCGAGGCCATGCGCCCGCCAGCGCCCACGATCTACCACCGGACCGTCCTCGAGCGGCTCGGACTCCTCGCGCTGCTCGGGCCCGCAGCGCGGATGGTCGTGCGCGAGATCGAGCGCCGCCCGCTCCGCCTCCTGCTCTCCTCCGTCGGGATCGCGATGGCCGTCGCGATCACCGTCATCGGGCAGTTCTGGGGCGACGCCATGGACTTCATGATCGACGTTCAGTTCGGCGGCGCCATGAGAGAGGACCTCACGGTGGTGTTCACGGAGCCGCGGCCTGCGCGGGCCGTTCGCGAGCTCGCCCACCTGCCCGGGGTGCTCCGGGTCGAGGGGCTTCGCGAGGTGCCGGTACGCGTCCGCAGCGGCGCCGGGTTCCGCGACTCGATTCTCATCGGCTACCCAGACGAGCCCGATCTCAGGCGCCTGCTGGACCAGTATGGCAAGCCGCACCCTCTGCCCGTGAGCGGGGTCGTGCTGACCGACAAGCTCGCCGAGCTGTTCGACATCGAGCCGGGCCAGTCCGTCACCCTGGAGGTGCGTGAAGGCGATCGCAGGCACCTCGATGTCCTCGTTTCAGGCCTGGTGGGCGAATCGTTCGGGCTTCGAGTCCACGCGCGAGCGGCGACCGTGGCCCCCCTGCTCGGAGAGGAGCCCTTGGTGACGACCGCGCTGCTCCTCGTCGACCCGGCCACCGCCGGCGCCACGCGGGCGCGGCTCAAGGAGCTCCCAGCCGTTGCGTCGGTCACGCGTCGGGACAACTTGGCCGAGCGCTTCGTCGAGCAGAGCCGGGCCATGATCGTCACCTTTTCCATCATCCTGACCCTGTTTGCCTCGGTGATCGCGGTTGGTGTCGTCTACAATAATGCCCGCGTCGCGCTCTCGATGCGGAGTCGCGAGCTCGCGAGCCTCCGCGTCCTCGGCTTCTCGCAGGCGGAGGTCGGGGCCATCCTCCTCGGCGAACTCGCGGTGCAGGTCCTGCTCGCGATTCCCGCGGGCCTTGCCATCGGCACTTGGCTTGCCGGCCTCATGATGAGCACGGTCGATCCGGAGACCTACCGCTTCCCCGTGGTCGTTTCAGCGCGAAGCTACGCCTTCGCGGTCGTGGTCGCGCTCGTGTCTGGTGTCATCAGCGCGCTGCTCGTGCGGCGTCGACTCCAGTCGCTCGATCTCATCGGAGTCCTGAAGACGAGGGATTGACCATGAAACGAGAACCAGCCCCGGCCCCCAATGGGGTTTCGAAGCCGGCGCGACCGCGGCGCGCGGTCGGGCGCATCGTGTGGCAGTGGACCAAGCGCGGCCTTCTGGTCCTGGCGGTGGTCGGGGTGGTGGCGGCGATCGCGACCGCCTGGATGCCCCAGCCCGTGCCCGTCGATCTGGCGACGGTCGAGAAGGGACGGCTCGAGGTCACCGTGGACGAGGATGGTCGTACGCGCGTGAAGAACCGCTACGTGGTGTCAGCGCCGCTCACGGGCAACCTTGCCCGGATCGAGCTCGAGCCCGGGGACGCGGTCGAGGAGGGGACGGTCCTCGCTCGCCTGGTCCCGCTCGACGCGCCCATGCTCGACGCCCGCTCCAAGCGGACGAGCGAGGCACAGGTGGCGGCGGCGGGAGCCGCTCAGCGGCAGGCCGCGGCTCAGATCGAGCGGGCCCGGGCTGCGCTCGACTTTGCCCGTCGTGAGGCTGTGCAGCAGCGCGCCCTCCGGGCCGGCGGCGCGTCGACCGACCGGGACGTGGAGCGGGCGGAGCTCGAGGAGCGCACGGCCGAGGCCGAGCTCACCAGCGCGGAGTTCGGTGCGCGGGTTGCCGCGTACGAGCTGGAGGTGGCGAACGCTGCCCTTGGCCGCCTGAAGCGTGGGGGCAAGGCGGTTGACGACGAGCAGCTCGTGTTGAGTCCGGTGCGTGGCCGCGTGCTCAAGGTGGTGACCGAAAACGAGGGCGTGGTGCAGGCGGGGAGCCCGCTCGTCGAGATCGGCGATCCGGGAGCCCTCGAGATCGCGGTGGATATCCTGACGAGCGACGCCGTCACGGTGAAGCCTGGCTGTGCGGTCACGCTCGAGCATTGGGGCGGCGGTCCGCTCGCCGGCCGGGTGCGTCTGGTCGAACCGAGCGCCTTCACGCGCATCTCGTCCCTCGGGGTGGAGGAGCAGCGGGTGAACGCCGTCATCGAGCTCAGCGACCCATTCCCGAAGTGGTCGAGCCTGGGGGACGGCTACCGAGTCGAAGCACGGATCGTGGTCTGGTCCGGGGACGGGGTGCTCTCCGTCCCGGTTAGCGCTGTGTTCCGTAGCGGCTCGGGCTGGGCTGTGTTCGCCGTCGAAGGTGACCGTGCCCATCTGCGCCCAGTCGAGATCGGGCGCCGGACGGACACGCGGGTCGAGATTCGCTCGGGGCTCGAGACCGGCGCGACCGTGGTGAGTCACCCAAGCGATCGTGTCAAGGATGGGATTGAGGTGACGGAACGCCAGTAGTCCCTGAACGGTGCGATCTCAGTCCGCGCTGGCAGGAGATTTCGCAACGTTTCCGTGGTATTCGGCGGTCTGTCGTCTGCGAGGAGGGACACCGCGTACTGCCTGACAGCCGAGAGCTCTCCGAGGATGGGCGGTTTGGTTCCGGCTCCGCCCGGATGGGAGACGTGTGCATCACCACCACCCTTCGTCCCCTGCCGACTGGTGCCAGGACCCCCGCGTTGGTTGGCTTTCCCGCGCCGAGGGCCGAGCGTATCATCCCGGCCCATGCCAAGGACCTCCCGTACTCTCCTCACGATTTCGCTCCTCCTCGTCGGCGCGGTCGCCTGCGCCAAGACCGGTGACCAGGCCTTTCGGGCGCGTGCCGCTCAGGACCTGAACTGTCCCGTGGGTGACCTTTTCATCGAGCACAAGTGGGAGGGCAGCGAAGCCTCCAAGCGCGCCTCCGGCTGTGGGCGTGAGGCGTTCTACGTGCGCGAGTGCGAGCACGAAGGCTGCCTCTGGAAGATACAGGCAGGCTCGGGCACGGCGGCCACGACGGCCTCGTCCACGGGCACCGCGACGGCCCAGTGAGGTCACCTGGGATCCCGCGACCCTCCCGGTGCTGACGGGTCCTCGACGCCAGCCGCCGTCAACTGTCCGCACCACCCCCGTTGCCCCGGCTGTCCCCTCCGCGACGTCCCGTACTCGGAGCAGCTCACCAGGAAGCGCGGTTGGGTTGCGGACGCGTTCGCGCCCTACGCCCTCCTGCAGCCGGAAAGGATCGCCAGCACCCGCGGCGCGCGGAGCGTCGAGCGATACCGCCTGCGGGCCAAACTCGTAGTGGACGCGCATGGGGTTGGGCTCTACGAGGCCGGTACCCATCACGTCGTGGACACGCCGGGCTGCCCCGTTCTCAGCCCTGCGGTCGAGCGCGCGGTCGCCGCTCTGCGGGTCGCGGGGGTCCACCGCGCGGCCGTGTCGTCCGTCGATGTCCGCGAGGTCGATCGCGGGGTGATGGTCACGGTCGCGACCGCGGAGCCCGACCACGAGGCGCTCGGCCCGCTGCTCGCCGAGGTGAGCGCCGGGGTGCCCAACCTGGTGTCGCTGGCCAGGAGCCGGCGCGCTCCGGATGCTGTCCAGGTGCTCGGTCGCTCCCCCGCGGTCGTTGTCGGTACCGTGGCGGAGCGGCACACGCCGGATCCGGAAGCGCCATACCACTACGCGGCGCCCGGGGCGTTCACCCAGGCACATCCCGGCCAGCTCGTTGCTCTTCATCGTGACGTCGTGGCCGCGCTGTCCGAGCGGCTCGGCGCGCTTGCCGGGCGCTCCGTGCTCGAGGTCTACGCCGGCACGGGTGCGCTCGGCCTGCGCCTGGCGCGCGCTGGCGCGCGGGTGACGCTCGTCGAGGCCTTCCCGCCCGCCATGGAGCTTGCGGCACGTTCCGCGCGGGAGCAGGGCCTCGACCTCTGTACCCTCGGTGCCGACGCTGGTGTCGCGGTGAGCGAGCTGGCCGCGCGTGGGGAAGGCTTCGATGCGGTCATCGTGAACCCACCGCGCCGCGGCGCCACGCCGGACGTACGGCGCGCGCTCGGGCGCCTCTCACCTCGAGTCGTGGTGTACGTGTCCTGCGCGCCGCAAACCCTCGCTCGCGACGCCGCCCACCTCACCCTGCTCGGGCTCGCTCCTGTCGAGGTGGTCCCCTACGACATGATCCCCCTCTCTGCGGCCGTCGAGGTGCTCGCCGTCTTCGGCCCCGCCCCGCCCAGAGAACCGCGAGTCATCCACATGGACGACGCACTCATCGCGGTAGACAAGCCGCCGCACGAGCCGGTCACGCCTCAGGGTGAACACGCGAACTCCCTACTCGAGCGGGTCCGTCGCCGTCTCGGCGCGCCCGAAGCCGTGCCCGTCCATAGGCTCGATCTCGGCACCAGCGGCGTCTGCCTGTTCGCGCGCCGGCCGGCAGCCGTGGCCGACCTCGCCCGTGCCCTCCGCGAGGGGCAGAAATCCTACGTCGCGCTCGCCCGGGGGGTTACGCACCAGAAGGGTCACCTCCGACGTCCCCTCCGCGAGGGGGCTCGCGAGCTAGTCGCCTCGACGCGCTACGTGCGCCAGCGCGTGGTCGGGGGGCACTCACTCCTGCTCGTTTGCCCCGAACAGGGACGCACGCACCAGATCCGTCGCCACCTCGCGGGCGTAGGCCGACCGCTCGTTGGCGACTCGCGATACGGTGATCTGGCTACCAACCGGCACTTCGAGCACCGCCACGGTCTCGATCGCACGTTTCTCCACCTCCTCTCGATTTGCCTGCGAATCTCCAACCGCAGCCGCACGCTCCGCGCTGAACTCGCGGCGGATCTCGCCGCGGTCCTCGCGAGTCTCGAGCGCGGCTGAAGCGTCGGTTGCTACGATCGGAATCTCGCGGGAAGCCCCCCCGTGGAACGCGGGCACGCTCGAGGGGGGCAGTGGGTTCGACACGATTTGGCCCCCGGCCTTCGGCCCCTGGGTGCTGTCTTGCTCGCCTCGGCGTGCGGATTCGACCTCGCGGACGCTTCCCCGCCCCACGGCCACGAGGTCTACGCGATGGGGCAGATGCACCGTGTGGACGACCCGGAGAATGACCCGCCCGCAGGGCTGTGGTGCGGGGTGCTCGGCGCGAGCGGGATTGCCTTCCGCAGCGGCGACAGGAGCCAGGATTTCTGGACGGTAGAAGCCGTTCGCGACGGCGGACTCGTGGTCGAGATCGGCTCCTACGACGAGGTGCTCGAACGCCGCAGCTATGGGGCTGAGTTCTTCGCTGCCAACGACGCGGATCGCTTCACCGTCGTCACCCGCGCCGGAGACGAGTATGTGTTTGCCTGTTGGGGCGGTTCGGAGTGTGAAACCTGCCCGCCGCTCGAGTACGCCGCCGTGCCTGGTGATCCCTGGGGCTGCGGGACGGAGCCAGCCGAAGTCGCGCTCCCCGAAAACTGAACCGCGAGCGCCGACGCGAATGGAAACGGCAGCGCGACGTCGTGGTATGGTTCGCGCCATGCAAGACTCCTTGGAGGGCCCAAGGACGAGGCGCGGCCAGAGAGACGGCGCGCTCTCGTTGCCCGTGTTGCTGCTCAACCGATACTTCGCTCCGGTGACGATCATCCCCGCGCGTCGCGCGATGACGCTGCTCTATGCCGGCTCGGCCCACGCGATCGACGACGCCGGCGAGGCCTTCGACTTTCGCGGGTGGCGGACCCTCCCCGTGCGCGACGACGACGACCGCATCGGCGTCGTCGGTGGTGCGCTGCGGGTGCCGCGCGTGCTCCACCTCAAGGACTACGACCGAACGCCCGAAAACGCCGTGCGTCTGACGCGCCGGAACCTACTGCTCCGCGACGGCTACGAGTGCCAGTACTGCGGCGCGCGGCCGGGCGTGCGCGGGCTCAACGTTGACCATGTGCTGCCTCGCTCTCGCGGTGGCGGCGATACCTGGGACAACCTCGTCATCTCGTGCCACGCGTGCAACCTCAGGAAGGGGCGCCGCACCCCGGAAGAGGCAGGGATGCGACTCCTTCGGCGGCCCCACCGTCCCCGCTGGTCGACGACGGCGCACATCCTCCTCGCCGCCCGTCGCCCCTTTCGCGAGTGGCAGCCGTTCCTGCACGGACGCTGACACCGCCGCCGAACAGCCTCGGAGTGACGGAGGCTCGCGCCGGGCCGCCCGCTGGGGGGTGCCGAGCCTGCCGGCGGGATGACCCCTACCGGTGCTTGGCCGGGGGGTATGGCATCCTCTAAGGCTTCGGTGGTCTGGGGGGTGTCCGGGATCGGTGGTCGGCCCCTGCGGGGCCCTGCCGCAGCGGGCTTGCCATCCCGCGCGGGGGCTGAGAAAGTCCCGATCCGGCTCGCCGGAGGGTTGTCCGGGGCGTGGCGCGCTCGGCGTCTTGTCATCGTCCCTCGGCCGAGCATCCAGGACGCACGCCTTGTTCAACCCCCCATCCACCCCTGCGGCCTGGGTAGCCTTGGTGCTGTTTGGTTGCGACTGCTCTCGGGGGGATCCCGCGCCAACCATCCTCCAACCCTCCACCCCGATCGGTGCGGCCCCGAGCGCCACCGGGCCGAGCCTCCCCCAGCCGGGCACCGTGCCCTTCGACGTTGGCTCGCCGACGATTCCCCAAGACAACCCCCCGTCCGGGGTCAAGGTTGCCTTCGGGCACTCGCTCTTCTTTGATGCACGCCTGAGCGTGGACGGCACCTACTTCAACGCAGGGGTCGGCCTTGCCGCGCCGGACCCCGCTGCCATCAACCCTGGGCGCCAAGCCGCCTCCCGGCGAGACGAGGATTTCGGTGCGTTCAAGCCGCCCACCTTGCGCAACGTGGCCCGAAGCGCGCCGCATCTCCACGATGGATCGGCGCCAAATTTGGAGGCGGCCGTGCGGTACATGGCCAGCGGTGGGGTGCCAAACCCGCAGCGGAGCCCGCTCCTTGCCAATCGGGACCTCACCGAACCCGAGTTCACCGACCCAAGGGCATTCCTCGGCGCCCTCGACTGCGGCAGAATCAACTTTCCACCGGGATACGTCGACAAGGGGAAGCCGCTGTGAGCTTTGGGGCGATCAAGCACCGTCTGCGTCAGGGACGTCCACTCGTCGTCGACTCCGATACCGGCGCCGCCTTCCGCGCCCGTGGGGTCACCGTGGCCGGGCCGGGAGCCCTTGGTCGGCTCCTGCGCCAGGATCCGAAGGCGGTGCTCTCTCACTATCAGGCGGAGGTGGGGAGCCGCGTGGACGTACTCTGCGCCCTCACCGCCGACACGACGCCCCGTGCGCTCGCCGAGGTCGGGATGGAGCACCGGGCTGCCGTCCTGACCGGGCTCGCCGTGGAACTCGCCTTCGAGGCCGCGGAGGACAGTCCGAAACCCGTGGCGGTGGCGGGTGTTCTGGGTTCCGAAATGGTAAGCCCCATCGCCCCCGACCGACACCACGAAGAGCTTCGTGAGCACGCAGAGCGCCTTGCCGTGGCCGGGTGCGAGCTCTTGATCGCCCGCGGGCAGGGTTCGAGGCTTGCGCTGATGGCCGCCGTCGTGGCTGCGGCGAGCACGGAGCTGCCGACCTGGGCGGTCGTGGAATGCCTGCCGAGCGGGGAGCTCATCACGGGCGGACCCGTGGCGGAGCTGGTCGAACCGCTCGAGCAGGCTGGTGCGTCGGTGATCATGTTCGAGGTGGCCTCCATCGCCCACGGAGTCGACCGGCTGCGCGACGCCAGGGCCGCCGTCGCTGGGCACGCGGAGAGTGGCGTCTTGCTTGCGGCCAGCGACTCGAGCGTGCGCGGCTACCCGGACGCCGATGCTCATCCCGTCGCCTGGGCCAAGGGCGCGTTGGCGCTCGATGCGGAGCGTGCCCGCGTCATCGGCGGGGGGGCCGGGACCACCGAGGCTCACACCGCAGCGCTCGCGGTGGAGCTCGGTGCCTTGCATCCCTCGCTGCCAGTCCCAGGTTCCCGGGCACGCTAGTCGCTCCTGTGCGGCCGGCTCCACCGATCCCACGAGCCGGAACGTGCCGACAAATGGGCAGCCTCACCATCGACAGCGTAGTACCCCCCGAGCCGGCGACGCCGATCACCGATCGGGACCAGTTGACCGAGATCTTCGCCGCCGCCGAACGCGACGTCGCTGACTGGCTCATCGGAGCCGAAGCAGAGAAATTCGGGGTCGATGCGACGACGGGCGCACCGATCTCCTTCGATGGCGACCGCGGCGTGCTCCGAGTGCTCTCCGCGCTTCGTATGGGCCACGGTTGGCGTGCCGACCGGGAGCACACCCAGGGGCCGATCATTGCTCTTCGGCGTGGTGCTGCCTCGGTCACGCTCGAGCCAGGGGCGCAACTCGAGCTGAGCGGTACCCCGTTCCCCGATCTGCACGCCGTAGCTGCCGAAATGCGCGGCCACATGAGCGAGCTCCGAGCCATCTCGGCAGAGCTCAACCTTGCCTGGCTCGCGGTCGGGTTCCACCCTCTGGCTCGGCAATCCGACCTCGCGTGGGTGCCGAAGCGGCGTTACGCGATCATGCGTGAATACCTCCCGACGCGCTGCACCGGGGGCCTCGACATGATGCGGCGCACGGCGACCGTTCAGGTGAACCTGGACTACTCGAGCGAGCAGGACGCGATGGAGAAGCTCCGACTCGCCCTGCGCATGGCACCCCTCGCCAACGCGATGACCGCGAATTCGCCCTTTCTCGAGGGGGGTCTGGCCGGCAAGCGTTCACTGCGCGGTGACGTGTGGCTTCGCATGGACCCGGCTCGCTCCGGGCTGATCCAACGTCTCTGGCGGGAGGGACGCGCCACGTATCAGGACTACGTGGAGTGGGCCCTCGACGCTGGCATGTTCCTCTTCCAGCGTGAGGGGCAGATCATCGCCAATACCGGCCAGACCTTCCGGAGCTTCCTCGCCGATGGCTATGCTGGCCACCGCGCGACCCTCGCCGACTGGCATTTCCACCTCAACACCCTCTTTCCCGAGGTGCGCCTCAAGCGCACGCTCGAGGTCCGCTCGTGTGACTCGCTCCCGAACTCGCTCGCCATGGCCGTGCCCGCGCTCTTCACCGGGGTGCTCTACGAGGCGCGGGCCTTCGCTGCTGCCCGTGAGCTCCTGGCCGGGTTCTCGTACGACGAGGTGGAGCGCGCCCGACCCGCGCTCGTTTCCGCGGGCCTCGCCGCGCGGATCGGCGGAACCTCGGCGCAACGGTTGGCGGAGAGCCTCCTCGAGATCGCGTGGGGCGGGCTGAGTCGACGGGCCCTCCGGACCGATCCCGGGGTGGACGAAACCGTCTACCTCGCGCGAATTCGGGACCTCGTCGCATCCGGGCGAACACCCGCCGACGTCCTCACCGACGGTCTCTACGACGGCGAGGCCGATCTTGCCATCGAGGTGTTGACGCGGACCCGGATCTGACAGGTCGCCACCGAACGCCACCGGCCTACGGCGGTTCATCGGGCACGGTGGCTCGGAACAGGCTGCCGCTCCCCGCCAGGGAGTAGCCGCCCGTTTCGGCGGGTACGAACGCCGCCGCCCCGCGGGGGAGCTCGACCGCAGCTCGGCTGTTCCTGGCCACCACGGTCCCCGACGTCGTCAGGAGGATCTCCGGCCCGGTCGTGGTGAGCGAACAGCCCCTCCCCGTGACGTCGATTCGGCTCAAGCGGAACTCCGCTGCGGGCGTCGGGTAGACCAACTCGGGGCCTTCGGTGACCGGCAGGATTGGGGTCGGCTCGATGGGGTTGAAATCGAGTACCCGGCAGAGCTCGGGGACGTCCACGTGCTTTGGGGTCAGGCCACCGCGCAGGACGTTGTCCGAGCTTGCCATGATCTCGACCCCGACTCCCTCGAGGTAGGCGTGGAGGTTGCCCGCCGGGAGGTAGATCGCCTCATCCGGTCGGAGTACGACGAGATTGAGCAGCAGAGCGCTCACCACGCCGACGTCTCCGGGATAACGCGCGGCCAGGGCGACAGCCATCGCGCACTCGGGCGCGAAGGGTCCCCCCCTTTCCAGGACCTTGCCGCAAGCGGCCGTCGTGGCGGTGACCAAGGCGGCGCGAGAGGATGGGTCTAGGTCGAGCAGCTCTTCGAACGCGGCGCGCAACCCCGCCGAACCCGGCGAGTTCGCGAGGGCGCGCTCCACGCCGGCAAGCTCCGTCACGGCGAGCTCACGGAGGAGCCGCGCGGTCACCTCGACGCTCCGGAACCCGCATAGCGCGCGGAACGGTCCGAGCGCCGCGATGAGCTCTGGCTTGTGGCTCGGATCCCGGTAGTTGCGGCAAGGTGCGTCGAGCGGGATCCCAAGAGCGTTCTCGGCGGCGAATCCCGCGGCAGCCTGGGCGGTGCTCGGGTGAGCCTGCAGGCTGAGCGGCGCCGCAGCCGCCAGCACCTTGAGCAAGAAAGGCAACCGTGGTCCGTATCGTTCGATCACGCGAGCGCCGACAGCCGAGCTCGGGTCCCTGGCGATAAAGACATCGAGCGGTTCCTGTCCGCCCCGGACGTCGATCCGAGAAGGCGTGCTCGGGTGGGCTCCCATCCAGAGCTCGGCCTCGGGTCGGGGAGCCGGTGCGGCGCGGCCCGTGAGCTCCGCTATCGCGGTGCGCGAACCCCACGCGTAGTCCTTGATCGGGTTTTCGAGACGGTACATCGAGCCATCGGTAGCGGAATCGCCCCGCACGGTCCAACGACGAGCGCCGGTTGACCTGCTGGCCCTTTCCGCCGTAGGGGCTGCTGCGGCAAGTCACGCTTCGGGTCGGGATGGAGAGACGGGGCGTGGGTGGCGGCGAGCGGCCAGAGCATCGGCGACATCCGGCGCGGGGGAGCCTGGAGCAGCAATCAGGTTGATTCCTGCGTCAAGTCAACGAGCTAGCGCACCGAACCGGTAGCAGATCTCGCCCGAGGCGCCGTTGGTGTTGGCAACCTGATCAGTGCTCCACGCGGGGTGGGTTGGGTGAACCGAGCGCGGACCGGTAGTCCAGGTTGCTGCCGGCGACCCAATCGGTGCTCCAGGAGGGGTTGGCCAACGGCGAACGGGACCCACCGGGGCCGCCCTCCCGCAAGGAGAAGTCAATGGGTTGGCCGGTTGAGCACGGGTTCAGGGCGCCTGGCGTTGGGGGAGCCGAGCAGGAGCGCGGTGAGACCAGGCGTTCGACCAGTGGAGCCGCCAGCAGCCGGATTGGTTCGGCCGCCCGATTGCCATCCGATCCTTGACACCCCTGACTCCGTGGCTAGGTTCCGGCCCGCCGCGGTCAGCACTCACCTGGTTCGAGTGCTAACAACGGCGACAAATGATCGTAAGTTCAGTGGCTTACGCCATGCGATGCCGAGCCAATCCCGCTGGCTCGCGTGGGGTGGGTGGGCCACGAACGAAAGCGAAGACCAGCACGGAGGCAAGCGTGGCAACGAAGATTCGACCGCTGCAGGACCGCGTGATCGTAAAGCGCGTGAAGGAAGAGGAGAAGACCAAGGGCGGAATCATCATCCCCGACACGGCCAAGGAGAAGCCGATCGAGGGCGAGGTGATCGCCGTGGGCAACGGCAAGGTGCTCGATGACGGCTCTGTCCGCAAGCCAGAGGTCAAGAAGGGGGATCGCGTGCTTTTCGGAAAGTACTCCGGGACCGAGGTGAAGCTCGACGGTGAAGAGCACCTGATCCTTCGCGAGGACGACATCCTGGGCGTGATCGAGAGCTGACGATAGGAGAACTCAGATGGCAGCCAAGGAAATCGTCTACCAGGAACAAGCTCGAAACCTGATCCTCAACGGCGTCAACACACTCGCTGACGCGGTCAAGGTCACCCTCGGTCCCAAGGGCCGCAACGTCGTCATCGAGAAGAGCTTCGGCTCACCGACGGTCACCAAGGACGGCGTCACCGTCGCCAAGGAGATCGAGCTCGAGAACCGGTTCGAGAACATGGGCGCGCAGATGGTGCGCGAGGTGGCCTCGAAGACGAGCGACGTCGCGGGCGACGGCACCACCACCGCCACCGTCCTCGCTCAGGCGATCTTCCGCGAAGGGTCCAAGCTGGTCGCGGCCGGGCACAACCCAATGGAGATCAAGCGCGGCATCGAGGCGGCCGTCGTGGCCATCGTCGAGTCGCTCAAGAAAATGGCGAAGCAGACCAAGGATCCGAACGAGATCGCCCAGGTCGGCACCGTTAGCGCCAACGGCGACACCACCATCGGCAAGCTTCTCAGCGAGGCGATGGAGAAGGTCGGCAAGGAGGGCGTGATCACGGTCGAGGAGGCGAAGAGCGCCGAGACGACCCTCGAAGTGGTCGAAGGCATGCAGTTCGATCGCGGCTACCTCTCCCCCTACTTCGTCACGGACGCGGAGCGCATGGAGGCCTCGCTAGAGGACTGCTACATCCTCATTAGCGAGAAGAAGGTGTCCAACATGAAGGACCTGCTGCCGGTGCTCGAAGCAATCGCGCGCCAGCAGAAGCCGCTGCTCATCATCGCGGAGGACGTCGAGGGTGAGGCGCTCGCCACCCTGGTGGTGAACAAGCTCCGTGGGACCCTCACTTGTGCCGCAGTCAAGGCTCCTGGCTTCGGCGACCGGCGCAAGGAGATGCTCAAGGACATCGCCGTGCTCACGGGTGGGCAGGTGATCGCTGAGGAGCTCGGCCTCAAGCTCGAGAACGTGACCATCAGCGATCTTGGCAAGGCGAAGACGCTCAAGATCGACAAGGACACGACGACGATCGTGGATGGCGCGGGCAAGAAGGAGAAGATCAAGGCGCGGCAGGCGGAGATCCGCGGCCAGATCGAGAACACCACCAGCGACTACGATCGCGAGAAGCTGCAGGAGCGCCTCGCGAAGCTCGTGGGCGGCGTGGCTGTGATCAAGGTCGGCGCCGCGACCGAGACCGAGATGAAGGAGAAGAAGGCGCGCGTGGAGGATGCTCTCCACGCCACGCGGGCGGCCGTTGAGGAAGGCATCGTCCCGGGCGGCGGCGTCGCCCTCCTTCGCGCCCAGAAGGCCCTCGAGAAGCTTGAGGTGCCGGAGGCCCAGGAGTTCGGCGTCCGCATCATCCGGCGCGCCATCGAGGAGCCGCTCCGCCAGATCGCCGAGAATGCGGGCGAAGAAGGCTCAATCATCGTGCAGAAGGTAAAGGAATCGAAGGGCAACGTCGGCTACAACGCTGCCACCAGCCAGTACACCGATCTGGTCGCCGACGGCGTCATCGATCCGGCGAAGGTGGTTCGCACCGCACTCCAGAACGCCGCGAGCGTCGCTGGTTTGATGCTGACGACCGAGGCGCTGGTCGCCGAGAAGCCCAAGGAGGAGAAGCCAGCAGCGGGTGGTGGGCACTCCCACGGCGACTTCTGAGCCACCCCCTCACTCCCGCGTTGCACGGAGGCGGCCCTCGGGGTCGCCTCCGGGCGTTTTGTGGTAGCCGTTCCCGCCTTCTGACCGGAGGACACCGGCCGAGATCCGCTCCTCTGGCGTCGTTGCTCCTGCGCTCCCGGGACCCGCGTCGCCACGGGTTCCACTCTGCCATGGCAATGTGGGTGGCGGCGTGGGGTCCTCACGTACTCAAGTACACTCCGGTCCGGTGGTCGTCGGGCCTAGCCAGCGAAGCGGCTTTCGGCCGGGTCGATCGGGGCGTGAACGCGTGCGTTTCTGGAGGGCTCGGGCGACTACGGGACAGTCCGTTGGTGGCGCGATCTCGCTCGCATCCGGCAGGAAATTGGCCCAGGCGCTCGTTGCGACCCGCCATCAGCCGTCAGTCGCCGGCCCCTCCCTGTCTTGCCTGACCGCTGACCGCTGATGGCCTGTTTGGTTTGGGTTCTGCCGGCTCAGGAACTCGACGGGGTTCGTTCCCGATTCCATGTCATTTCTCCATGGTGACCGAATCCGGGGTCATCGCGGCGAGGGGGGTTGCAGGAGCCCGCGGACGTGAGCAAGGAATCCGCTGTGAACCTCCTCCGTTGCCACTTGGGTGGCCGGCCGCCGAGGCCGGATCCACCTTGGCGTCGTTCCCGTCGATGGCAACCGGAGTGGTCGCTGGTGCTGCTCATCCCTTGGCTGCTGCTCGGGTGCGAACCGGAGGATCCGACTACCGGCGATTGCTCCTACGAGCCGACCTACCACATGATGCTCTCTGCCACTGAGGGCGTGGTTCCGGAGGGGACCGTGATCTCGGTGGCGTACGGAGGCGGATGCGAGGAGTACACGGTGGGAGGTCCAAGCACCGCCCACCAGCAGCTCTTCTGCGAGGGGGTCGGGGCTTCGACGATCGAGGCAGGCAGGATCGGCTGCGACGTGTGGGTATCGGGTCCGGCGGTGGTCAAGGTCGTTCCGCCCGGCCACGTACCCGTCCTGCGCGCCGTCGCGCCGTTGTGGGAGGACGGCTGCATCGTCACTCAGGAGGTCGTTGTGGTTCTCGGGGAGGATGAGCTGACCGTTGGGGATTGAACCGCGCACCGCCCGCGTCGTCGTGGGTGGGAAGGGCATGGTCCTCGACCGCGCGAGGCGGGGAGGACTAGCCGGACGGAACGTCGAGCACGATCCGGGGACCGTAGTACCGAAGTAGAGCGCGCTCTCGCACCACCTCCCCGTCCGACCGCCTCTCCACCTCGAGCAGCACCATCCCCACGTCGCGACAGAACACGGTGCGGGTTCGGGTTTCCGGCCCTCCACCGCTCGCCGCCTCGATCGTGGAAAGGCACCCACTGAAGGATCCGGCGGGGACCTCCACCGTGTCATCGATGGACGTGATGCAGACCTCACCCGCGCGACCTGCCCAACAGGCCCCCACCTGCAACGGCAGCTTCAGCCAGTGTCCACCGGCAGCGTAGCGGAGTCCGTCGGGCTCGAGGTAGAGCCGCTCCACGTGGCCGCCGTCGTCGAGCTCCACGAGCCCGCTGTGTGGTCGTCGCACCTGAAGCACGACGAGCCCGCGTTCGCTCGATTGGTCCGACTCGGTTACGTATGAGAGGACGTTCCCGTCCGCCAGCGGCGCGTAGGGGGCATACTCAGCGGGCGCCGCTGGTGGTGCTGGCGCCGTCGCTGCGGGCGGCTCCGCGCCGCGACACCCCACCGAGCAGGCGAGGACGACGGCGGCAGTAAGCCCCCGCGGACGACTCGGGCGGCGAGCTCTCCACTCGCCACCCCTGGGGCGAACGGCTGCAATCATGACCCATGGGGGAGGAAATAGGTCCAGAAGAGGAGGAAACCGAGGAGCGCGACCGCGATCCCGAGGAGTACCGTCGCCAAGGGGTCGGGGTCCACCCGCCGACGAAGCTCGAGTGCCGCGCGCCGGACGGCCTCGCTCTTCGTCGCCTTGGCGAGCCGCGGTGCCGCGACTCGCACCCAGCGATAGTTGCCGCGCTCGAATGCCGCCACCAACCCCGCCAGCGCCGGATCCGACGGGAAGTGGCGAACGAATTCCGGGGGATTGTAGCTCTCCGGCTCGCGAGCGGCCCGCGCAGCACGAGCCATTTCCGAGCGACGCGCACCAGCGCGCAAGCGACGCTTCCGATGCGCTTGCCGCAAACTCGGCCGATCCTCGCGGTTCGAACTCGCCATCAGAACTGGAAGTACACGAAGGGGACGGCCTCGGCGCTAGCCATCGCACGAATCGTCAAGGCCGCCAGGAAGAGAGCTGCGGCCTGCGCCGGCGCGGGAACCGCGATGTACGCTTCCCGCAGCTGAATGTACCACCGCTCGGGGACCCATTGCGAGCCAAGCCCGACTGCGATGGAGAGGAGAACGCTCACGTGGAGGTTCGGGTGATAGGTCGTGAAGGTGAGCAGGCGACCGAAGAAGAGCGCTGCGTCGCGAAAGGACTCGGCTCGGAAGAAGATCCAGCCCGCACAAACGACGTGAAAGGCCGCGAGCACGGCCACCACGTGGAAGGCCTTCCCCCCGAGCGACTGGGGGATACCCCGGATCACGAGGTTGCGCCGTTCGTCGCGGAGCGGTTCTGCAGAGTAGGCCTGGTTGCCATGGCGACGAGCCCAGTCGCGGTAGAGCGCGGTGACGGCCAGGGCGATGCCCAAGAACGCGCCGACCGCCGCGAACCGCAGGAACAGTCCCGTGTCGCGCGTCCAGAGGAGGGAACACATGATCCCGCCCAGGACCGGTCCGGCGGAGATCGCTGGCACGATGAGCGCGATCGCGCGATGGCTCGGACGAGTCAGCTCCGAGAACGCTCTCGTGACGGCCATTGCCCAGCCGTGCAACCCTCCCCAGATGAAGAAGCTCCAGCTCGCCCCGTGCCACAGCCCCCCGAGCAGCATGGTGATCATCACGTTGACGTAGGTGGGCATGACACCGCGCCGATTGCCGCCGAGCGATATGTAGAGGTAGTCGCGGAGCCAGGTGGACAGCGAGATGTGCCAGCGTCGCCAGAAATCGACGATGTCTGGCGCCTTGTATGGGGTGTCGAAGTTCACCGGCATGCGCACGCCAATCAGGAGGGCTATCCCGATCGCGATGTCGGTATACCCGGAGAAATCGCAGTAGATCTGGACCGCGTACCCAAGCACAGCGGTATAGCACTCGAGCCCCGAGTACTGTAGCGGCGCATCGAACACCCGGTCGACCAGGTTGAGCGCCACGTAGTCGCCGATTGCCACCTTCTTCAGCAGTCCCACCGCTACCAGGAAAAGACCCTCGCTCGCCTCCTCCGCGCTGAAGCGCGCGGGACCCGCGAGCTGAGGGAGAAGGTCTCGCGGGCGCACGATCGGTCCCGCCACCAAGTGTGGGAAGAACGCCACGAAGCTCAGGTACTCGACGTAGCTCTTCTGTGGCTTGATCTGGCCGCGATAGATGTCGATGACGTAGCTCATCGACTCGAACGTGAAGAAGCTGATGCCGACGGGGAGCGCGACCTGCAATACGATCTCCGGCGGGTGGTAGCCCAGAGCCCCGAGCACCGCGCGCGCGGTCTCCACCCCGAAGTTGAAGTACTTGAAGATCCCGAGCACGGTGAGGTTCACCGCGACCGTGCCGACGATCCAGAGCCGTCGTCGCCCTTGGGACCGCGCACTCGCGATGCCGTTCCCCAACAACCAGTCTATGGTGGAGGACGCCCAGATCAGCGGCAAGAAGCGCCAGTCCCAGTGTGCGTAGAAGACATAGCTCGCGATCAGGATGAAGATCATCCTGATCTTCTTGGCGCGGAGGAGGGCGACCAACGTGATTGGCGCGAGAACGAACGCGGCGATGTTGAAGGGGAGCGTCTCCCCGACCGGTACTTTCAGCGCCCGCAGCCCGAGGAGCAGGGGATCGAGCCCGGCATCGCGGAAGGTCATGAATGCGAGCGCCAGGTAGTTTGCCGCGACCGATGCGATCGCGGTCCGCCATGGCATGGGGCGATCCTCGACGGTCGCGCGACAGAGTTGGACCGTGACGGCCAACGCCGCCACGGTTACGGCTGCGCCCACCGCCGTCGGGGCGACGAGCCCGAAATAGGCGGCTACCGCCAGCCACGGTAGGAGAGGGGTCCAGCGCCGACTCACGAGGATCCAGGCGGCGAGGAAGACGATGGCGAAAAACCGCGCGAAGGCGAGGGTATTGAAGAGCACGGGTCCGACGTGAGTAGCCCAGAAGGCCGGTGGCGGGGCGCCAATTCGGTGCCCGGGAGACCTGAACGGGTGAACACCAATCGGGGTGAGGTTTCCAGCGGAGTTGACGGCGCTGCCCAGGATGCGGACCCTTGCGAGCGTGCTGCGTCGCGCCTTGCTTGGATTGCTGAAGGGCGGTTTGGTGGGAGCGGTCGTGGCTGCGGCCCTCGTTCATGGGCTGGGGCTGCCCATCTTCGGCGGTCTCTGGCTCGCGATCCCAGCGGCTATCCTGGCAGGGGCGCTCGTGGGTGTGCTCGTTGGCCGCCCGATCTGGCACCCGGGAGCGCGGATCGAGGCGGGTCTCAAGGCCGTGACGGGGGGATTGCTTGCCGTGGGGCTGCTCCTGCTCGTTCGGCGCTTCCTGCCGTTCGAGCTCGCTGCGCCGAGCGTATTGGGGGTGGGTCTCTTGGGCGATCTGCCGATGGTTTCGCTGCCCCTTCTGTCCGCCGTGCTCGGGGCCTTGTTCGAGGTGGACCATACAGGGGAGGGGGCGGCGGAACCCACCCGGCGTCGTGTTGCCGAGGGTTCCGCTCGGGTTCGGGCGGAGGAAGACGCCATCCGCGGCTCGACCGCCGAGGATCTGGAAGAGCCCCTGGACGAAGACGCAGCGCCTTCTCGCCACCAACGCCACTGAGTCGCTGCTCCCAACCGCCGTCGCCGTCATGCCCGCCGCGCGCATCGTCCTCTACAGCGCCACCTTCGGAGCTTTCGGGGTGCTGTTGCGGACGCTGACGCGAGGACCGCTCCCGCTGTGGCTCGTGGTCTCCCTCATGACCCTCTATCTCGCCGTCATTGCCGTCGGGATCCTGGCGCCCCAGCTCGAGATGTTCGGCGATGCCATCGTGGAGGGACCACCCGGGACCAGGCGCGTGGCCCTCACCTTCGACGATGGGCCCCACCCAGGGACGACCCACGCGATCCTCGACCTTCTGGCCCAAGAGGGGGATCGGGCAACCTTCTTCGTGATCGGAGAGCGGGTGGATAGACACCCGGAGGTCGTGCGCCAGATCGTGACTGCCGGGCACACGGTCGGGGTCCACGGGTATCGACACGCGTGGTCGCACTCCCTCTGGTCCCCCGGCGCCATCGCGGCCGACATAGAGCGCGCTCGCGACGCGGTCGAGCGTGCGGCAGGGGTTCGCCCTCGGTACTTCCGACCGCCGATCGGTATCGTCAGTCCCCGCACGGCGGTGGGTGCCGGACGCGCCCGTGCGCCGATCGTCCTGTTCAGTCTCCGATCCTGGGACGGCGTGATCCCGAAGGCCACGAGCGTCGCCCAGCGAGTCACCACGAGGCTGCGCGATGGTTCGATCGTCCTATTGCACGACGCAGCCGAGCGGACCGACCGATGCCCCGCGAGCATCGAGGCCCTGCCGGTGATCTTGGCGAAGATCCGCACGATGGGGCTTGCTACCGTCGGTGTCGAGGCGTTCGTGGACGACGAACCCCTGGCGCGACCCTCGCTCGGCGGGATCGGCTGACACATGGGTCCGGTGAGCGACGCCCATCAGGCGTCGAGGTCGGCGAGCATGGCAGTGGCCCGATCGGCCCAGCGGATATCCGCGCCCCTACCCACACCCAGGCGATGTTCGGCCAGTGCGCGCTGCAGGACCGTCCGGGCCTCGGTGCGCCGGCCGTCCAGGGTGAGGTAGTGTGCCAGTGCGACGCGGTGGTTCAGCCGTCGGGTCAACGTGGAGACCGACTCCAGCACCTCCACGGCGTCGCGATGCTGGCCGTTTTGCCAAAGGGCTTCCGCGTAGTCGAGGGCAGCCGAGTATCCGCGGAAGGAACGGTCGCGGACCAGGACCTGTTCCAGTGCCTCGACCGCCTCCCTGGCTCGTGCCAGGGACAACAGGGCCCGCGCGAGTCCATGCCAGGCTGGGAGAGACTCGGGATCGCGGGCGAGGATTGCCCGGTAGATCGGCTCTGCCTCCGCTGCCCGTTCCCGCTCCTCCAACGAGTCGGCGAGGGCGAGCTGGCCGTCACCGGAGACGGACTCCGGGTTCCAAGGCCTGCCTTCGGGCGCGCCTTGTCCGTGGTTCGGGGCCCGACGCCAGACCCCCCACGGAAGGTCCCGGGCTTTTACCACCACGAAGTAGACGGGCCAGCTGAAGGGAAAGAGGAGGACCAACGCCGCGATCCAGAGCGGGTCAGCACGCCTGCGGATCGCATCCGCCAGCATCCACACTCCACCAATGACCAGTAGACCCAGGAGAATCGACACGCGCCTCTCGTCGAACAAGCTTTCCGGCTTACAGCGCGAAGTCAAGGCGCCCCTCGAGACCGCCGATCCGGCAATATTTCCGCCGCTCCCGCCCAGCGAGTCCTTCGGAGAGTGGGCCGGTCGTTCTACGTAGGGGCTTCCTCCGGCAAAGACCACGCATCCCAGCCGCGCATCCCAGCCGCGAATCCTCGTGAGAACCCTCGTCCGCGATCGAGGACCGTTTACGAGAGAAGCTGACCAATGCTACCTTGAATTGACCAAGGTGTAGATTCGCTTGGCCAAGCCGAGCCAACAGCTGATACGTGCCGCCCTGCTCGAGACGCTCGACAGCGTGGTGAGCCCTGCCGTACGGGTGGAGGTACTCTCTGCTGCCCTCGGCGAGGTCGAGGGCGGCGTACTACCGGACGATGTCTACGGCTTCCGACGGTTCGTCCACGGCCCCTTGAAGGATGCGCTCGTGCGGGTGCTGGGTGCATCGTTGGCGGAAACGATCTCGCTCGAGCTCGAACTAACGGGCTGCTCCATCCCGCCGACGGTGCGGCCGGCCCCCGCATCCAGTCGGATCCCGTCGAGCATCCTCGTGGATCCCGTCATCCCGCCGAACGCCGTTCCCCGTTCTCTGTCCCCATCGCCTCGTCGGCGGTCCCCAGGTCCCGCCCAAGCCCGTCGGTCCTCCCCGCCCTCCGGGCGTCGCAGCTTCAGCCCCCGGAGCGGGACCCCGGTTCTTCGCGGCTCGACCCGAACCACCCGACCCGGGCTCTTCGCCCCCACCCCCGAGGAGGCTGGCAATTCCCACCAGGGTGGTGCCCTCCGGCCGCCGTCGACCCCAGCATTCGCCGAGCTTGACCCACTCGCGTCGCTCCCGCCGCTCGAGCTCCACGAGCGCGACGTCCGGACCTGGCCAACGAAGTCGCGCGCCGTCTGCGCACCGCACGCAGCTGCGTTCCTCGACGGTCCAATCCTGGAGGCTACGTCCCAGGACCTCGGCGCGAAGCCAGCCGTTGTGGTTGCCACCCGCGACGATGAGCTCCTCCACACCCTCGTCGAATGGCTGGGCGATCGCGCGGAGGTTCGGGTCGTCAATGATGTCCTCGACCTCGTGGGCGAGGCGGTGGCACAGCGGAGGGTGCTCGTGGTGATCGACTGCAATCGCCCCTCCGTGCGTCCGGTTGCGGTCGCCGCGCTCGTTGACGAGCTACCGCAGGCCGTCGCGGTTCTCCTCTGGGCGCCGTCCGAGGACGACGAAGCAGCCATTCGAACGGTCGCTCCCGAGACGGCGAGCTGGCACCGTTGCGGCGCTTCCGCAGCGGCGCGGCTGGCAATCCGTTGCGTCGAACTCGTCTCATGAGGGCTCGGCTCTGCACGGTCGAAGACCCCACCGAGGCGAATCGGCCGTTCGCTCCATGCGGCAACCCCCTCTCACGCACGCGGCAGTCGGGTCGGGGTGCCAACCCCGCTAGAGCACCGATCAGGTTGCCAACCGCAACGGCAGCGCTGAAAAAGCGTCCCTGCGAGGCGAGGACGCGTTTCCAGCGCTGCCTCTGGTGAGGTCTGCAGCCGGTTCGGCGCTCTAGGTCATCGACCTGACGCAGCAATCAAACCGATTGCTGCTCTAGGTGCCCCCCCTCGCGGGTCGTGGCGGCACGAAGGCGGATCTCCGAGCGAAGGCGGTCGAGATCGAGCGGGGTGCCGACCCCGGCGCGAAGCCCGAGTCGGACGAGCGCGTGGCTCGGCGGGGTTCCGCCCGCGATTGCGGCCAGGATCTCCGCTGGACGCAGCCCGCCGGCGGGTCCAAGCCTGAGAGCGACGACCAGCACCAGCGCACCCGGCGCCGCACCCGCCGCCGCCATCGCCGCTTCCGCCTCCGCCCCCGCGACGGCCAGCGCCTGCACCTCCGCGGCGAGGTCGAACTGGCGTGTCCGTCCCTTGTGAACGCGCTCGACGTGTCGATGTTCTCCGTTCAGAAGATCGGCGATGCGCTTGCTGACCCCCCGCGCTCCACCGAGCGCCTGGACGGATGCTGCTGGCAACGACAGGACGTACTCCACCCCATCGAGCACGGTGGCCAAGGTCGGGTCTCCCGGCTCGAGCGCCAGCGCGGCCGTGAACCGGAGTCCAGGCGTGGCCACGCGGTTGAGCTCCCCCACGAGCCCGGGTGCCTCCGGGGCGTCGATGAGCCTCACGTCGAGGTACTCGCCGAGGCTCGGGACTCCGAGAGGCAAAGCCGGCGAAAACGACATCGCGGGTTTTGGGTGAAATCCTGCCGTGTAGGCGACCGTTGCGCCGGCTCGGCGGAATACCCTTCCGAGCTCGCGAATGAGGTCCAGGTGTCCCGACAGGGAGAGCGCGCCGAGCTTCTCGTAGCGGAAGCGCCACCTGACGGCCGGCCCCCCCGGTTGCGGCGGTCGATGCCGTTCGGGATGGGGGCGGCGTTGCGCCACCGCCGCCACACCAGAGGGACCCGCCCGATCCGTCCCACCCTCCTCGGCGGTTGCCGGGTATGGACCAGGTAGCGCGACCGGTATCGAGGCCGGTTCTCGATCGGTGTTCGTCGGAGCGGGGTGCACCCCGAGACGGACGAGGAACCGGGTGCGCTCCTCCTGTATCTGTGCGAGGTCACACCCGATCCCGCAATCGTGGCAGACGAGCCTCTTCGTCGCTGCCGTGACGTTGGGTTGGTGTACGGGCCAACCCGCGATCTTCCTGCACGGGGGGCTGGAACGACCCTGGAGTGCGTGTCGATACTCTCGAGCGAGGAAGCCTGGATCGACGCCGACGTCGATGTGGTCCCATGGTAAGCGAGCGCCCACGGGGAGCGCGCCGAGATAGCGGTTCGGAGACACGTTGCACGCCGAGAACGCCGCCTCCCACCGGTCCAGACAGAGCCGATCCTCCCAAGAATCGAAGCCCGCTCCGTTGCGGTAGGCATGCTCCAATACGTCAGCGAGCCGGCGATCGCCGCGGGCGAAGACGCCCTCGAGGACGCTCGTCGCAGCGTCGTGCGTCTTCAATCCGATCCCGCGCAGCCTCCCCAACTCACCGCGCAGGAGGCGCTGCTTGCGCTCGATCTCTAGCTGCGGGTCCATGGCACACCATTGGAACGGGGTGTGCGGCTTGGGAACGTGGCTGGAGACACTCACGGTGATGGTGGGGCGCCCCCCAGCGTGTCGGCCCGCGGCGAGCGTGCCACGCCCAAGCTCGGCGATCGCGGCGACGTCTTCGTCCGTTTCCGTGGGCAGGCCGATCATGAAGTAGAGCTTCATCCGGTCGAACCCGCGAGCGAACACGCGCGCGGCCGTCTCCATCAATTGAGCCTCGGTGACGTTCTTGTTGATCACGTCACGGAGCCGCTGAGTCCCCGCCTCGGGAGCGAAGGTCAGGCCCGACGCGCGTACGCAGCCCATGGCTTCCATCACGTCCTCGGTCAGGCCGTAGGCGCGGAGCGACGCGACCCCGAGCGAGACCCGGCGCGGAGCGGTGAACTCCGCCAGGCTCTTCACCAGCGGGCCGATCGCGCTGACGTCCGCGGTGGAGAGCGCCGTGAGGCTCACCTCGTCCTGACCTGTCTCGGCAATGGAAGCGATCACGGTGTCGATCACCGACTGGGGGTCGCGTTCGCGCACCGGGCGGTAGATCATTCCTGCCTGGCAGAAGCGGCACCCTTCGGTGCAGCCGCGTGCGATTTCGACGCTCATGCGATCGAAGACCGCTTCCGGGCCACCCACGGGTCCCCCCGTGGGGAACGGGAAGCGGTGGAGATCGGGGACGAGGCGCCGTCGCACCGGGAACGGCGCTGCGCCCGCCGTGGGGGCGGCAACGACCATGAGCCCCGTGGCGCGGTCCGTGGTCGTTTCATAGAGCGACGGCACGTACACTCCGGTGAGCCCCGCCAGCGCAGCCAGGCGCGCCGCGCGGGGCAAGCCATCACGGCGTGCCTGCGTCCAGCGAAGTACGAGCTCGGTCGTTGCCTCCTCCCCGTCACCGATCAAGAAAGCGTCGATGAATGGCGCGAGGGGCTCCGCATGGGTCGCGACGGGTCCCCCTGCCACCACCAGCGGCGCGTCCTCCCCGCGGTCGGCCGTGCGCAGCGGGATCCCACCCAGGTCGAGCATCGCGAGGACGTTGGTGTAGGTGAGCTCGTACTGGAGCGAGAAGCCGACGACATCGAAGTCGGCGAGGGGTCTTGCGCTCTCGAGCGACACCAGCGGCACCTGGTGATGGCGCAGCTCCGCAATGAGATCGACCCAGGGCGTGTAGCAGCGCTCGGCCAGGGTGCGCGGATCCTCGTTGAGGATCTGATAGAGGATCCGGTAGCCGAGATGGCTCATCCCGATGTCATAAAGATCGGGGAAGGCGAGGCAGACCCGAGCCTCGACCCCGTCCCACGGCTTGTTCCTCACCCCATGCTCGCTGCCGGTGTATCGAGTGGGCTTGGCGACGCGGGTGAGAAACGGAGCGTACGGGTGCTGGTGGAGCGGGATCACGGCCGAGGGCCGCACCGTAGCACTGCCGCGTCAGAACGCCCGCCGCCGAGGTTCGGCGCGGTCTGGGGGCGGGGGCCCATCGTGCAGCCGAGCGGCTACCCGTGTCGGGGCGACCGTACTATCTTGCCCGCGAATGCAGGGCTTCCGTCAGGGCACCATCGTCCATCGCCAGGTCTGGACACCCGGCTCCGTGACCCTCCGTCTCGAAGCGGCGACCGAGCCCCTGATCCCCGGTCAGTTCCACAACCTTGCCTTGCAGGTGGGTGACAAGTGGGTGCGACGCGCCTACTCCGCCGCCTCCGCGCCTGGCCAGCCGCTGGAGTTCTTCGTGAACCGGGTGGACGACGGTGAGCTCACCCCCGATCTAACCGAGCTCTCGGTGGGCACAGAGGTCTTCATCGACCCCCGGCCTCGCGGCTTCTTCACCCTGGCATCCGTGCCTGAGGTCCCCGACCTCTGGCTCTGGGCGACCGGCACCGGGCTGGCGCCGTACATCTCCATGCTGCGGACCCCCGAACCCTTCGCCCGTTTCGAGCGGGTCGTTCTCGTCCATGGGGTCCGGCAGGGCGCGCAGCTGGCCTACGCCGAGGAGCTCGAGGAGCTCGGGCAGAGCCGTCCCCAACGGTTCGTTCGCATTCCCGTGGTGAGCCGAGAGAATGTCGTCGGCGCCTTGCAGGGTCGGGTGACCGGGCTGTTCGCGGGAGGGACGATCGAACGCCAGGCTGGGGTTGCCGTCGCCCCAGATCGCTCCCATGTCATGCTCTGCGGAAACCCCGCCATGATCACGGAGATGGTAGAGCTCCTCGACCGACGAGGGCTTCGGAGAAATCGTTCACGCCGTCCCGGGCAGGTGACGTTCGAGCGGTACTGGTGACCTTCTCGATCAGAGATCCACGGTTACGCCGAAGGAAACCCGCCCGATGATCTCGAACGGATAGGTAAACGGATTGAGATCGCGCGGCTCGAGGGCTTGGCCTTCGCGGTAGTAGTCGACCCCAATCAGCAGCCCCGGGTCGTCGCAATTCGAAGTGGCGCTCCAGGCCGGCGGGGTGTTCTCGATGGCCAGATCTTCGTTGAAGCACCGCTTCTGCTGGTTGAGCTCGTAGGCAACGCCGATCCCGCCGCCGATCGTGAAATACTCCCCGATGGTCTGGCTCGTGCCGAACATCAGCGCGATCTTGCGCTCGGTGTGGGCGACCGTGTCGATGATGCCACCACCGATGTCAGGGAGATCCGCATCCTCTTCGTCGTCGCGTTCCGCGAGGTATCGGTAGCCGTAGTTCTCGTACAGGAGGCGGATCACGTAGCCATTGAGGGGCCGGTCGCCGCCGAACCAAGCCCCCACGCCTGCCGAGAAACCCGAGATCGGTCCGAGGCCTCGGGCACGTCGCTTCAGGTTGTCATCTCCGCCCAAGGTGAGCCGGGGCGGGCGGTTCCACACGACGAATTGGGGCACGAACTCGATGCTCAGCCAGTCCGCGGCAGGGATGGATATCTCGAGCTCGAGGTTGAGCTCCCCATCGAGGATTACGTTGAGTGGATCGAGGCGGACCGAGAAGTCGGGGAGCTCCCATTCGGTGGAGGTCGCTGCCGGGTACTCATAGCCCGGTTGGGGCTGTCCGTAGCCCGGCTGGGGCTGTCCGTAGCCCGGCTGGGGCTGCCCATAGCCCGGCTGGGGCTGCCCATAGCCCGGCTGGGGCTGCCCATAGCCCGGCTGGGGCTGCCCATCATACCCAGGCTGCTGAGCACCTGGCTGCTGTTGGGCGCTGGCGCTACCCGTGGTGAGCAGCAACGCCACCGCGGTAGCCAACCCCATCCCACCGAAGCCCACCTCGTACATTCGCATGGCGAAAGCATAGCCTCGATAGGGCGTAGCTTCACTACTCCTCGCGATCCCAGGGGTCCCGGGTGGGCGGAGCGTGGGTTTGGCAGTCTTTTCCGGCAAACGGGTTGTGGCCGCATCGCCGAAGGTGGCACTATGCTTTTCCCCCAAGGCATGGGTCCGCTCCCCGGACCTGTCTTGGCTCGAGTCCCTCGATCCTGGAGTGAATCATGCAGATGCAGCTCGCCGTGAGCGATGTCATCCGCGCCGAGGCCGATGTCCTCGTCGTTCCCGTCACCGAGGGTGCGCTCGGCAGGCAACGGTTCTTCGCGAGCATCGACGCAGCCCTCGGGGGCACCTTGACTCGACTCGCCGAGGCCCAGGAGTTCCAGGGAAAGGCTGAGCAGACCCTGGAGCTCGCGACGCTCGGTCGCCTCCCGGCGGTGCGGGTGGTTCTGGTGGGGTTGGGATCTCGCCGCGGCCACGACGCCGCCACCCTGCGCACGTTCGCGGCCGTTGCGGCCCGTTCGGCCAACGGGCTTCGGGTTCGTTCGATGGTGCTCGGACTGCCCGACAAGACCGCCGGGAGCGAGCTGCGCCACGTTGCGGAGGGGCTCGTGCTCGGGGCGTACCGCTTCACCAAGTACCTCACTGGGGACCGGGCGCCGAAGCAGACGCTGGAGCGTGTGGACATCTTGCGGCCGGCGGGCAAGGTGACGGCCGCCGAGCGGCGGGGGTTGGAGATTGGCATCGCTGTGGGCGAGGCGGTGTCCCTCGCGCGGGACGCGGTCAATGAGCCCGCCAACGAGCTTTCGCCTGCCGGCCTGGCAGCGCTCGCCATACGGATCGCCAAGGTTGGCAGGCTGAAGGTGATCGTCCTTGACAAGAAGGGGATCCTCGCCAAGGGCATGAAACTCCACTACGCCGTGGGCCAGGGGAGCGTCAATGAGCCGCGGTTCATCCACATGACGTACATTCCGAAGAAGCGAGCCCGGGAGAGGCTCGTCTTCGTCGGCAAGGGACTCACCTTCGACTCAGGTGGACTTAGCATCAAACCGGCAGCGGGGATGGGCGACATGAAGACCGACATGGGCGGGGCGGCGGCCGTCCTGGGGCTGATGGCGGCGGTGGCCGCCGTTGAGCCCGCGGTCGAGGTCCATGGCATCATCGGCGCGGCCGAGAACATGCCAGACGGGGGGGCCTACCGCCCGGGTGATGTGTTCGGGTCGCTCGATGGCAAGACAGTGGAGATCGTCAACACGGACGCCGAGGGTCGGTTGGTGCTCGCTGACGCCCTCGCCTATGCCGCGCGCCTCGAGCCCGATCTGATTGTGGACGCAGCGACCCTCACCGGTGCCTGCATGGTGGCGTTGGGGAAGAGCTGCACGGGCTATTTTGCTACGGCGGATGGCATCGCACGCCGGCTCGAGCGAGCCGCCGCCCTCGCTGGCGAGCAGATGTGGCGGCTTCCCTTGGCGGACGACCAACGTGAGCAGTTGAAGAGCGACATCGCCGATCTCAAACACACGGGTGAGCGGTGGGGTGGGGCCATCACGGCGGCACTCTTTCTACGGGAGTTCACCGCCGGACACGCCTGGATTCACTGCGACATCGCGGGCCCGGCCCTCAGCGACCGGGCGACGGGCGTGATCCCAAAGGGTGGCACTGGTCACGGGGTGTTGACCTTCCTTGCACTGGTCGAAGGCGTGAGCTGAGCGGCAACCCCGTGGATCTGTCCGTCACCCCGCCACCATGGTGGTCGCGGCTCGCACCCCTCGCCAACGTGCTGGCGCCCGGGATCTACGCGTGGGGCGCGACCGTGGCGGCACCGGCCTTCGGTGGGGACGGTGGGCTTGGGTCGCGGCTGATGGCCCTGGCGGCGCTGGTCGCTCTCGTCGCGGGCGCGGCCCTGGCGTTGTGCCACCCCCCCCTCGGTCGCGGGGTCGGGATCGCTGGGTTCGCCCTGCTCTCCCTGCTCACGTGGGTCATGGTTCGGGACAGCCTGGCCGTGGATCGGATCGACCCGGTACGGGGCTGTCTGGGTGGTCTGGGCTGGATGCTCACGGCCATTGGTTGGGGTGGGCTCCGCACCGAGGAGTCGGCACCCGAAGAGCAGGACATGGCGGTTTCGCCTCTCGAGCCTCGGAAGCGGCTCGCTGCCAGCACCTGGTTGGTGCTGGCCATCGCTTTTGCGGGGGCACTGGGACCGTTGGTCATGGCGTGGTCCGTGGACCGGACGGAGCATGCGCTGCTGGCACAGACGGTCGCGGTGTTGGCTGCCATCGGGATGGCAACGGCGGGCGGCCTCGTTGCGGTCGATCGCCTGTCGATCCGAGTTCCGGTGGAGTCCGGTGCCCGGCTCCGCCACGCCAGGCTACCGCTGGCGCTGCTGATCTTCGGATTGGGTGGCGGGTTGCTGTGGAGCCTGTTCACGTAGAAGATCCGAGGGCCATTCCTGACTCCGCGGGCCACCATGAGTCGCGCGCTCGACATCGCTGCCCTCCTTTCGCTGCTTGGAGCGGGCGCTGCCTTCGCGGCTGGAGTGCAAGCCCTTGGTGTTCGGCACGACCTCGTCGCGCTCTATTGGTTCGGGGTGGGTGCGGTCGCGCTTCGGTCTGCGGTTGAGCTCTTGCGACCCCGAGGGGGAGGACGGTGATGACTGGCGGCGGTGCGAGGCGCAGCAGATGGCTGTTCCCGTCGGTGTTGGCCATTGGTCTGGCCGGCTGCACCAGATCGACATCCGATGGCCCGATCTCCCAATCAAGGGAAGCCGAGCTCGGCGGAGGCATCCTGGCCCGAGTCGGCGACAGCCCGGTGTTTGCGTCCACCGTCGCCTCAGTCATGTCCGCCCAGGGTGTCACCTCCGAGGAGGCGCTCGAGCGAGTGGTGCGCGACGCTCTTTTCTCCGCGCACGCTCGGGCGCAGCCACCACTTCGCGATCGGGCTCGTGGTGTCGAGCAAGCGATGCTCGCGCGAGTCCTGTTGGAGCAGTTTCGCCGGGAGGCGGAGGCACGACCCGTGACCGACGACGACATTCGGGCGGCGATGGCAGAGCGCTTCCTGGAGTTCGACCGGCCGCCGATGGTCAAGGTCATTCACGCTGTGGTTCGGTTCACCGCCCCCGGGGACGAACCCCGCGCGCGCACCGTCGCCGATGCCATTCGGCGCGCCGTGGTGGACGTGAAGGACGAGGCGGCGTTTCGCAGCGCGGCGTCGGCAGTTCCGAACGACGGTTTCGAGGTGGCGATCGAGGCCCTTGCGCCGCTGGCTGCGGACGGGCGAGTCGCGCCGGGCAGGGGAATGGTCGAGCCGTTCGCCCGTGCCGCGCACGCGATCGCGAGCATCGGAGGGACCAGCCCCGTGACCCGAACCAAGTACGGCCTGCACGTGATTCGACTGATCGAGCGGCAACCAGCTCTGTTCGTTCCGGTCGCCGAGGCGCGACCCCGTCTCGAGGCGTCGGTGCGGACCGCACGTCTCCGGGAGGCGTACGACGGGCTCGTTCGCGGGCTGGCTGCCCGGGAGCCCTCCACGATCGATCCCGCCTCGGGCGAGCTCATGGGTCTCATCGATCTCGAGCTATGAGGCGCCGGTGAGCGGTCGGTCTCGCAGCGACATCCCACGTGACCAAGCGCTAACCGCGTTCGGCGTGACGCTCCGGCGATTCTGTGACGCTAGCGGGGCGTTCGGCGCTGCGCTGGTCGATGCGCAGGGGGAGTCAGTGGACTATGCGGGCCGAGTGGACCCGTACGACATCCGGGTTAGCGCGGCAGAGTGGAGGTTGGTGCTCGACCTCGCGCTCGCCTGCCGTTCGCTCAATTGGTCAGAGACGACCGAACTCATCGTTCGGGGTCCCGTTGCGAGCTATGCGGCGATACCCCTGACGGAGGGGTACGCCCTCGTGGCGGTGCTCCCCCCGCGGTCCTTCCACGTCTCGCCGCGGGCGGTGGCGGAGGCGGTGCGCGAGATCTCAGTCGAGGCTGGTTTGGCGATACCCCGAGCGTGGAGCGACGCGCGTTGGACTCGCGTGGAGGTCGACGCGGGCCCGTTGCCCGGCCACCGCCCCAAGGCGATCTGGCGAGAAGGGCGATGGCATCCCTTCGAGATCCTCGGCCGATATGCACCTGAAGCCCTTGGCCACCGCGAGTCGGGTTTTCGCGGGCGGCTGGACTGTGGGACCGACCTTACCTTGGTCCGGGAGCCAGGTGGGACCTGGTACGCGGACGGGCTCCCGGACGTGTGACGGCGTTCCCGCTGACCAACCCAAGCCATGGAATCTCCCGGGGGGTTCCCGCAAGGAGCCCGAATCGCCCCGGGTTCGAGAAAAAGCTTGCCAAGCAGGGAAGGACCGTCCATATAGACGCCCCCTCGGCGCTGCCGGGGAACTCGAGCGGGTGCCGCGCCCCGCAGTTGATACTGCACATGATGGCAGTATTGCAAGTTCGGTGAACAGCCTGGCGCAATCCCTGGAGGGTGGCGGGCTGAAAGGCGACTCCGAGGCAACGCCCGTCACTGCTCCCGTGAGCAAACCGTCCCGACGCAGGACGAACCTCGAAAGCGAACGTTCTCCAGGGCCCGTTCCCAAAGCCAGAGCCCGCGAGCCGAGCCAAGAAGCAGCGAAAAGCTCAACCGAGCTCGACCCCGCGAGGCATCAGCACTACCACGGCACGAAAAAGTGCCGTTGACAAGCCGACCCGGAACCACTAACCTCGTCGGCCCACCTCGGGAGCGAAGCTCCCCTCGGTCCTTGAAAACTGAGTCCCATGACCGCAAAAGAACTTGCGGTCCCCGCACGTTGCCGCGCCTTGCCGCCCACCCGGGGGGCAAGCAACACGGAACGTTGCAAAAGCGAAAAACATGGCGGCGCGGCGGCCGTCCGGGCAACCGGAATGTCTGTCGATGTCAGCCGACAGGATTTAAACTGGAGAGTTTGATCCTGGCTCAGAACGAACGTTAGCGGCGCGCCTAACACATGCAAGTCGCACGAGAAAGGGCTTCGGCCCCGGTAAAGTGGCGCACGGGTGAGTAACACGT
>JAFGBI010000045.1 GCA_016933275.1 Polyangiaceae bacterium
AATCCCATCCCGACCACGCGCTTGAGGCGCATCAAGTAGCCCATTGCTCGGCGAATTCCACCGTCGCAAAGGAGCCGCTCCCAAGTCTATTTCACGGTAGACGGCTCCCTACCGGATCCCGAACACCTGCTCACGGACGCCGAGTGGGAGCGGGCGCCGCGGGAGGGCCGGACCCGAACCTATCACTACGAGGGACCCATCGACCTGTCGGAGCTCACCAAGCTCGGTAACGACATCTCCGAGATCCCCACCAACGCGCTGACGCAGTCGCGAGCCTGGGAATCACCGGCCGACGAGCAGCCGCGGGCGGCGGTCGTTCGTGCCGTGGCCCGGGTCGGCGATCGATCCTCACCGGTGATTTCCTCGTCCTTTTTCATCGAGCCCGCCGGGCGCGACCGCTATCCCCTGCCCGTGGTGAGTTTGATGACGGACCGCGGTGACCTGTTTGACGACCAGCGGGGCATCTACGTCGCCGGTGAGGACCCCGACCAGCCCAACTACGACCGCCGCGGCCGCGATTGGGAGCGAGCTGTCCACTTCGAGTTGTTCGATCGCGATGGTGAACGCCCGGTGGCGCAGACGGTTGGTGCCCGGATCCACGGCCACTTCTCGCGGAGGTTCCCGCAGAAGACCCTGCGTTTGTATGCGAGGAAGGAGTATGGAACGGCTTGGCTGGAACATCCATTCTTCAGCACCAAGAGCCAGCGGCGCTACAAACGGTTGCTCCTCCGCAATGGTGGGAACGACTGGGGCGCGCTGTTGATGCGAGACGCGACCTTGCAGGGCCTGGTGCGACATCTTTCGCTCGACATGCAGCATGTACAACCTGCCGTCGTCTTCATCAATGGAGAGTACTGGGGCCTCCACAATATTCGAGATCGCCTGGACGAGCACTATCTGGAGACGCACCACAGCGTGCCACGCGACGAGGTCACGATCATCGAAGGCAACGCGACGGTGGAGCACGGCGAGGCGACCGAAGGAGCCGATTTGTCGGACTTTTTGGGTGGTTTCGAGGGGGGTGTCGTGGAAGCGGAGTTCGACTCATACTTCGCGCTGCCCGAGCTCCTCGACTACGCGATCACGGAATGCTACGCCGCCAACAGCGACTGGCCGGGGAACAACATTGCCTACTGGCGCTACGCGGGTCCATCCGGCACGGTGGGGAGGGGCCCGAGGGACCGCCGATTTCGTCCCTTGCTCTTCGATGTCGACAACACGCTGGGGGCGAGGCCTGGGGTCGAGTTCGACATGACGCGCCACCTGTTCGTGGAGGCGGAGACGAGCTGGTCCCGTCGCCTATATCGCGGCATCGTGCAAGATCCCGCGGTGCGTCGCGAGTTCGTCGCTCGGACGGCCATCCATCTCGCCACCACGTTCCATCCGGAGCGGGTCGAGCAGGCCATCCTCGAAGCGTTCGGGTGCATCGAGACCGAGCTGCCCCAACATATTGCTCGCTGGCGGCACCCGCAGAGCCTGGAAAACTACCACGAGCGGCTGGAGGCGGCGCTGGACTTCGCGGAGCGGCGGCCCTCGGTCATGCGTGAGCATTTCGTGCAGTACTTCGACGAGGTGACCGGTACGGCCGAGCTTCGCATCGCGCCGGTCACGGACACCCAGGGCCTGAGTCTGCACGGAGTTCGGCTGTCGCCAGGGTCCCCGGGGGTGATCCTGGACGACGGCGACACCTGGCGTGCGGTGGTCTTCGCCGGGGTGCCCGTCGTACTCGAGTCCGAGACGCTCGATCTCAGTGCGGTAGAGATCGAAGGCGACGGCACCGAGGTCGAGGTCAGGCCTGCGCGGATCGAGTGGACCCCCGCCGCTGGTGAACAGTTGACGTTGAACCTGCCCAGGGGTTGAGGATCGGACCCGCTGCCGCTGCCGGACCTGGTCCGCTTCGGGTGGAGGTTGGCTGCGGCCGCGAGGAGCGAACAGCGGGGGAGCGATTCAGAAGCGGACCCCGGCCACCGCCGTTTGGCTGGGGCTCATGCGCACGGTCAGGTTGCGTCGCCCGAGGTCGGGGTGGACGAAGACGACCACCTGCGGCCCGGGTGAGGCGGCCCGGGCGATTGGCGTCGTCCCCACGGGGCGACCGTCGAGGAGGACGGAGGCGACGGGGATCGAGCTGGCGGCGATCGTGTCCGGTGCGGCCTCCTCTGGATCCGCCCTGGCCAGAGGGGGCCGGCCCGGGATGCTGCGCCTGGACCCCTTCGCTCGGCGCATTTACGCTTCTCCGATGTTCGAGCGCCTCGTCCCGCCGCCTACCCGTCGCCTCGACGAGCTGGTCGAGGGCATGCCGGGTCGGTGGCGGTCGTCGGCCGAGGTCGGCTGGGTGTTGGCGGCGCTGCTGGGGATCGGGTGGGTCGAGGCGAGCCTCGGTGCGCTGCCCCTCGGCGCCGCCGCCAGGACCCTGGTCCTCTACGGCGCGGTGCTGCTCCTCGTCGTCGCTGCGTACGCGTTGGTGCGTCCGTGGCGGATGGTGCGGCTCGGGCGATCCCGGCTGGGATTCGCACTCTGCGTTCTGCTTGCGCCCCTGGCGGTCCTGTCCGCGGTGGGACCGCTGCAGCGTGCCAGCCCGCAACCACCGCGAATCGGGGTCGTGCTTGCCGACGGGCAGGGGGATGGGGTGCGTCGTGGCGCGTTCGTTACCCGCGTCGAACCTGCCAGCCCCGCGGACGGCCGGCTTGCGGTCGGGGATCTCATTGTGGCGGTGAACGGCGAGGCCCTTGCCGCAGAGGGTCCGGCGAGCGACCTGGTCGGCCGTGCCCGGAGCGCCGAGCGCCTCCCCGCCGGCGACGCCCATTTCTCAGTCGTTCGGGAGGGCGCGGAGCGGTCGGTGATCGTGCCGCTCGCGGCGGCGGTTGCCGTGCCAGGCCTGCGGGAGGCCTTCCGGGCCACGCTGCTCCGTGATGTGGCGTTGCTCTTGATGCTCGGTGCCCTGCTCGTCGGCGATGGCCAAGGCCTGCGGCATGTCGGGCTCGAACCCCGCTTCCTCGGGACCGAGCTCCGGGCCGCCCTGCCCGCGCTGGGCGGGCTGATGTTGGCGCACTTCCTCCTGTCGGTCGCGGTTACGCTGGTGGCGGTCGCGGTCGGGGGCAACCTGCTAGACCTCGAGGTCGCTAAGCGCTCGGACGTCGTGGGAGCCCTGGTTAGGGAGCACCTGCGCTTCACGCTCCCCCTCATCGTGGTGGCGAGCTCCACCGAGGAGATCGTGTTCCGGGGATTTCTGCTCCCGCGACTACGCGTCCTCTGCGGAAGCTACCCCCTGGCCCTCTTGCTCGGCGCGTTCTTCTTTGGGCTCGGCCATGTCTACGAGGGCATGCTCGCCACCGTGCAGACGGCGGGTGTAGGCCTTGCCCTCGGCGTGATCTACGTCTGGCGGCGGCGGCTCACGGCCTGCATCGTCGCCCACGTCGGCTTCAACTCGCTCGCTCTTCTGCTCGCGCTCCTCGTGGTGAGCCTCGGCCTGCTGGATCAAGCTCAGCAGTTCCTGGAGCGATGACCCCAGGAGCAGGAGCGAGCCGAGCTCGCCGACGGAAGGGGGCGCGGCCGCGGGCTGATGCGCGACGGGCGCCTCCGGCGCCGTTCTTCCACGCTTCGAAGAGCCGCGCGTGGCGCGGGGCAGGTCGGACCCGGTGGGACGGTGGCCCTCGAACCCCGGTTCGTACGGCTGGGGCGCCGCGCATCCCGCCGCCACCTCACCCGGGTGCCTGCGCCTCGGGGCTCGTTCGGTCGAGGTCTGGGGTCCACCATCGCATCGGCTGGTCCAACGCCCTTATCGGGATTCGTCGGCCTTCCCGACCACGGTTGCCACCACCGCGCTGGCCTTGTCCCTTCCGGGGACGACGATGACGTAGGGGAACGGGATCTCGATGTCCCGGGCGTCGAACGCGGCTTTCAGCCGACGGTCATGCTCCCGTCCGACTCGCCATTGCCTGCCGGGGCGTGTCTTGGTCCGTGCCTTGATCATCAGCGCCGAGTCCGCGAAGCGGTCGAGACCTAGTTCCGACGCCGCCAGGGTTACCAGCCACCGAATGGGTGTCTTTTCGGCAGTTCAGCCCCGGAACGACCTCTCTTTGCCAGGATGGGCCTTGGAGAATCCAGCAAATAGAGAACTTCTGTCTTATTTAGCGGAACGAGAACCGCTTCATTACACGGGTCCGCGAGGACAGGGAAGAAACGGACGACCGCGGAGTTGGCCGCCCTGGGCACGCTTGCTGCAGTGCGCGCGGGCACCGTATGAAGCCAAGCTTCACCCGTCGATTGCTCATTGTCGGGACCGGTGTGACCGTGCTCGGCGGCATCGTACGGGGGGCAGCCTCGGCGATGGGTGCTGACGCGGCGGTTCGGCCCCCGCGACCAGGGAGGCCCCGCTGGGCATTGGTGGTCGACACCGCACTTTGTGCGCGGCGCGAGGGTTGTCGAGCCTGTATCGACGCCTGCCATGGCGCGCACTCGGTGGGAGCGTCGCGGGATCCCCGTCACGAGGTGAAATGGCTCTGGAAAGAGCCGTTCGCCGAAACCTTCCCGGAACAGATCCACCCGCTCGTTCCCGAGGCGAAGCAGAGGCTCCCGATCCTGGTGACCTGCAACCACTGCAGCTCTCCCCCCTGCACGCGCGTTTGCCCGACCGGCGCGACCTTTCGGCGTGCGGACGGCGTCGTCGCGATGGACCCGCATCGGTGCATCGGTTGCCGCTACTGCATGGCGGCCTGCCCGTACGGGGCGCGGAGCTTCAACTGGGAAACCCCGGCGGTCGCGACCACGGGCTCCTATCCGCAGCGCCGGGCTGGTGTGGTGGAAAAGTGCACGTTCTGCACGGAGCGGCTGGCGGTCGGCCGCTCCCCCGCCTGTGTCGACGCATGCCGCCAGCAGGGCGCGGGGGCCCTGACCTTCGGAGACCTAGCCGATGAGACATCGGCGGTGTGCCGCTTGGTCGCCGAGCGTCAGGTGCTCCGCCGCCGGCCCGAGCTCGGGACGCAACCCAACGTCTACTACCTCGTCTGAGCGATCATGCGGCAAGACTCGGCAGGCTCCTCTTTGGTTCTCCGCGCGGTGGTCGGCTGCCTCTCGCTCCTCGTCGTGACGGGGATCGTTGCCTACGGCGTGCAGTATGGGAACGGACTTAGCGTCACCGGTCTCTCGAGAGCGGTCCCCTGGGGCCTCTACATCTCGCAGTTCACCTTCTTGGTGGGCATTGCCGCTTCTTCGGTGCTGGTCGTGCTGCCGCGCTACGTGCACGGGGCCAACGACTCGGCCGACCTCGTCACTATCGGTGAGGCGATCTCGGTCGCCGCGCTGGTGGAGGCCTTCTCCTTCGTGCTCGTCGACCTCGGTCGCCCCGTGCGTCTCTTCTACGTGCTCCTCCACCCGGCCCCCAGCTCGCTGATGTTCTGGGATGTCCTGACGCTGACGGGGTACCTGCTGCTCTGCTCGACCGTCCTCTCCCTGACCCTCTGCTCACCGCCTGGCACGCACCCACGGGCGGTCCGACCGTTGGTGCTCGTGTCGGTTCCCTTCGCCTTCGGTATCCACGTCGTCACCGCGCTGCTCTACGCTGGCCTCGCCGCCCGCTCCGGCTGGATGACGGCGATCCTCGCGCCGAAATTCCTGGCGACGGCCTTCGCATCGGGTTCTGCGTTGCTACTGCTCGTGACGAGCGCGCTCGACGCCGCGCACGTTGTCCGCATCGAACCGGTCGCGCGGAACCGCCTCGCGACGATGATGACCTACTCCTTGGCGGCGGCGCTCCTTTGCACGGGCCTCGAGACGTTCACCGCCCTTTACTCTGGCCTCCCAGGTCTCGCGGAGCATTTCGCGCACCTCTACATCCCCGCCCACCAATCCTTGGGTCCCGCCGTGATCATGCTCGCGTCGACCGCGCTGGTTGTCTTCGCCCTGGTGGTTCTGTTGGTTTCCCCGCTGCGTCGGCGCGCCTTCTGGCTTCATCTCGCGAGCGGGGCAGTGCTCGCGGCGGTGTTCCTGGAGAAGGGTTTGGTCTTCGTCCCCTCGGGGTTCGCTCCGCCCACTCTCGGCGACGACGTCGGCTACGCGCCGACCGCCATCGAGCTCCTCATCGTTGCCGGGATCCATTCGGCCGGGGCGCTCGTCTTCCTCACCCTGCTCCGTCCCATCTCCGCGCGAGCCCGAGGTCTCGGGCTTGGGATGGCCGTTTCTGCTCACGACTCCCGCTCGCCGCACCTCGGCGGGACCGCCGCGCGCGACGAGAGCGCCCTACCTCCGCCCGCCACCCGCCCCTCGCCGGCGGGCGTCTTCACCGTCTAGGAACACCACCAAGGCGCCATGGCGCGCCGAGTCGTCCGGAGGACCCATGCCCAGCTACGTCATCGCGAGCAAATGCGACGGGTGCAAAGCGCTCGATCGGACCGCCTGTCAGTACATCTGTCCGAATGATCTCATGGTCCTGAACCCCGAGATCTCCAAGGCCTACAACCGCGATCCCAACATGTGCTGGGAGTGCTTCAACTGTGTCAAGATTTGCCCGACCCAAGCGATCGAGGTGCGCGGATACTCGGATTTCGTTCCCATGGGCGGCACCGTGAGCCCCATGCGGAGCACGGACAACATCCTCTGGACCGTGCAGTTCCGCGACCCCTCGATCAAGCCGAAGCGCTTCCGCTTCCCGATCCGTCGTGACGTCGCCGAGGGGCAGATCCAGCCGTTCGGCCACAGCCCAACGGCCACCACTGACCTAACGAGCCCGCTGCTCATGGGCGAACCGACCGGACTCGACTCCCCTGCCGGTCCCGTCAAGCATCCCACCCTTCCGCAGCTCGGCTCCGCTGCCAGCCAGAAGAAGTGACCATGACCAACTTCAGCACCAAAGTCGTAGAAACCGATCTCCTGATCTGCGGTGGCGGCATGGCGGCGTGCGGCGCTGCCGTCGAGGCATCGCACTGGGCGAAGGACCGCGGTATCAAGATCACGTTGGTGGACAAGGCAGCCATGGATCGCTCGGGCGCGGTGGCCATGGGTCTGTCCGCCATCAACCTCTATCTCGACCACAACGGCGGGAGCAACACGCTGCGAGACTACGTCGATTATGTCAGAAACGATTTGATGGGGATCACCCGCGAGGACCTGGTCGCGAACATCGCGCGCCACGTCGACGGCACGGTGCACATGTTCGAGAAATGGGGCCTGCCCATCTGGAAGGACGACCAGGGTCGCTACGTCCACGAGGGCCGCTGGCAGGTCATGATCAGCGGGGAATCGTACAAGGTCATCGTGGCTGAGGCCGCCAAGAAGGCGCTCGCCGAAACAGGCGGCGAATACATCGAGCGCGTCTTCATCACTCATCCCCTCGTGGAAGGTGATCGTTGCGTTGGGGCCATCGGCTTCAGCGTCCGTGAGAACACGGTCTACATCTTCAAGGCCAAGGCCACGCTGGTCGCGATGGGCGGCGCGGTTCACGTCTTCCGCCCGCGCTCGACTGGCGAAGGCCTGGGGCGCTCCTGGTACCCACCGTTCAACTCGGCCGGCAGCGCGTTCTTCACCATCCACGCCGGGGCAGAGATGACCTGCCAGGAGGTGCGCTTCGTCCCCGTGCGCTTCAAGGACGCCTATGGTCCCGTCGGTGCTTGGTTCCTCCTCTTCAAGTCCATCGCGACCAACGCGTTGGGCGAGGACTACATGAAGACCAACGACGCCGAGCTCGACAAGTGGGGCCCCTACGGCCGCGCCAAGCCGACGCCCGCGAACCTCCGCAATTGGCTCATGATGTTGGACATCATGAAGGGCAAGGGCCCTATCCAGATGCGCACGGAGGACGCGATTCGGCGGATCAGCGAACAATCGCCCGACCCCAAGAGCGCGGCGCGCAAGCTGAAGGAGCTCGAGTCCGAGGCCTGGGAGGACTTCCTCGATATGACGATCGCCCAGGCGCTGCTCTGGGCGTCCACCAACGTCGAACCGGAGAAGAAGCCCTCCGAGATCATGGCCTGCGAGCCGTACTTCATCGGCTCGCACTCGGGTGCTTCGGGCGCGTGGGTGTCGGGTGCCGAGGACCTGCAGACGGCGACTACGAAGAGCGAGTACTGCTGGGGCTACACGAACATGACGACGGTGCCCGGGCTCTTCGCGGCTGGCGACGCCAGCGGCGCCTCGAGCCACAAGTTCTCGTCGGGGTCGTTCACCGAGGGACGCATCGCCGGGAAGTCTGCGATCGCGTTCATCCTGGAGGAGGGCGGGAAGGCGAAGCAGGTATCGGACGCCCGCGCCGCCGAGCTCACCAGTGAGATCCTGAAGCCGCTCGCCACGTTCAGCGAGCACGCCGGGATGACGACCGATCCGGACATCAACCCGAAGTACGTCCGCCCGAAGCAGTTCATGCAACGACTGCAGAAGGTGATGGACGAGTACGCGGGCGGCGTCTCTTGCCAGCTCGCCACCAGCGCCAAGCAGCTCGAACAGGGGCTCACGCTCCTTTCGCTGCTCCGTGAGGACTCGAAGAACCTGGCGGCGGCGGATCTCAACGAGTTGATGCGCTGCTGGGAGAACGTGCATCGACTGCACCAGGCCGAAGCGCACGTCCGCTCCGTGCTCCACCGGGAGGAGACGCGGTGGCCGGGGTACTACCTCCGCTCCGACAAGCCCACGCTCGATCAGGCGAATTGGCTCGCCTTCTGCAACTGTCAGTACGACCAGGCGAAGAACGAGTGGAAGATGATCAAGCGCCCGGTCAAGTACATCACGGACGGCAACGGCGGATGAGTGACCAGGGCCCGCTGACGGTTCCCGAAGGCCCCCGCGGACGACTCCTCGTCGTCGGCGGGGGCATTGCCGGGCTGTCCGCCGCGATCGAGGCCGCGGAGGCCGGGTTCGGTGTCGCGCTCGTGGAGCGCGAGGCGTACCTCGGCGGGCGTGTCGCCCAGATGCACCAATATTTCCCCAAGCTCTGCCCACCGCTCTGCGGGCTGGAGATCAATCTGCGCCGGCTCCGCAGCGAGGGGGGCCCCGTGAGCCGAGATCCACGGCGCGTTTCGGCACCCTGGGGAGCGAGTGGGAGCCTAGCGTATCTCACACTGACGGAGGTGCAAGAGATCACGCGGGTGAGCGGCGGCAGACATCGCGTGCGCCTGCGGCAACGGCCAAGGTTTGTCACCGCGCGCTGCACGGCGTGCGGCGCCTGCACGTCGGTCTGCCCGGTGGAGCGCCCGCATCCGTTCGACCTCGGCCTGCGGTCCTCGAAAGCCATCGCGCTGCCCCACGCGGCTGCGTTCCCCACCCTGTACGCGATCGATCGCGATGCGTGCGAGCCATCCTGCACCCGCTGCGTGAGCGCCTGCCCCCAGCAGGCCATCGATCTCGGGATGCCCGAACGAGAGCTCGAGCTCGAGGTGGCCGCCGTCATTTGGGCGACGGGATGGGAGCCGTACGGCGCGAAGGCACTCACCGATCTCGGGTTCGGCGCTCACCCGGACGTCATCACCAACCTGATGCTGGAACGCCTCGCTGCTCCCCAGGGACCGACCGGGGGCCGGATCACCTGCCCCTCGGATGGGCGGGTACCCGAACGGGTCGCCTTCGTGCAGTGCGCCGGCTCCCGCGACGTCGATCACCTGGAGTACTGCTCCGGCGTGTGCTGCCTCGCGTCGGCGAAGCAGGCGCGGTACCTACGCGCCGCTCATCCCGGCGTCGACGTCTCCATCTATTACATCGATCGCCGCGCTGCCGGGAACCAAGAGCGCTTCCTCGCCACCACGGCGGAGGACGAGAGACTCCAGTTCGTGCCGGGGAAGGTCGCCAGGGTTGACGTCTCGGGGCGCTTCCCCGTGTTGGAGTTCGAGAACGTCGCGACGGGTCGTCTCGAAGCCGCGACCGCGGATCTGGTCGTGCTCGCCACGGGGATGGTCCCCTCCCAGAGCGACACCCCGGCGTTTCGGGAGCTCGGGCGTGATGCCTGGGGATTCTTGACCGGACTCGAGGCCAGGACCAACGAGCCGAGCGCGGGCCAGTTCGTGGCCGGCTGCGCGCGCCAGCCGATGGACGTCTCCTCGTCCGTTCGCGACGCAACGAGCGCCGTTGCCAGAGCACTCGCCTGGGGAAGGACCGGCCGGAACGCATTCGACCGTCGAGGTGCGCCGTGAGCGGCATCGCGGTACTGCTCTGCGAGGGGTGCGAGCTCGGATCGGCGCTCGACATGGGTGCGCTCACGCGCCTCGCGTCCGGGCAGCAGGGGGTCGGTACGGTGAAATCCGTGCCCTGCCTCTGCAGCGAGGCGGGCGCCGACGTTCTTCGCGAATGCGCGAGCGACGAACCCTCGGCGATGGTGCTGGGCGCTTGCGCCGCGCGCTTCATGCCGCTCACGACCAAGGACTGCAGGTGTCGGATCGAGCGCGTTGCGCTGCGCGAGCTGGCCGTCTGGAGTCACGAGGCGAGGCACGACGAAACCCAGGCACTTGCGGGGGACTACCTCCGGATGGGCCTGATCCGGGCTCTGAAATCGGCAGCGCCCGAGCCGGACGTGCGCGAGGTCGAACGCACGGTCCTGGTCGTGGGCGGCGGAGCGGCGGGGATCGCCGCGGCGCTCGCCGCGGCGGGAGCTGGCTACCGGGTGGTCGTGGTCGAGCAGGGAGCCGAGCTCGGCGGCTGGCTCCGGGAAACCAAGCGGCTGCCCCCGAGCCGGGCGCCGTATCGCGATCTCGAGCCGAGCCCGCTCGACTCGCTCGTCAACGAGCTCGTGTCGCTTCCGCTGGTCACCGTGCACGCCGGCGCTACCGTGGCGCGGATCACGGGGGAGCCCGGGCGGTTCGAGGTCGAACTGCGCACCCCCGGCGGCACGACGGCCCTTCGCGCTGGCGGCATCGTCCAGGCGACGGGGTTCACCCCGTACGACGCGAACCGGCTCCCCCACCTCGGCTACGGAGATTCGCCGGACGTCGTCACGACCTTCGAGCTCGAGCGCATGCTCGCCGCGGGCCCGGTTTGCCGCCCCTCGAACGGCCAGCCCGCGCGGCGGATCGCCTTCGTCCAGTGCGCGGGCTCTCGGGACCCGGCCCACCTGCCCTACTGTTCGACGGTCTGCTGCCGCACGACCCTGAAGCAGGCGCTCTGGGCGCGCGAGATCGACCCGGACTGCGAGGCGTACGTCGTCGCCAAGGATCTACGCAGCCCCGGCGTTCACGAGGCGTTCTACCGGCGAGCGCAGGAGGATCCCCTCGTCTTCTTCACCAAGGGCGAGGTGCGTAGGGTGAAGGTCGGCAAATCGGGCTCGCTATCGGTCGAGATCACGGGCGGCCTCCTCGGCGATGACGTGGAGCTCCCCGCCGATCTCGTCGTCTTGGCGGTAGGGATGGTCCCTCGAGCCTCGAACAATGACGCCCTCCGCGAGCTCTCCGACGCCCGCGCTGCGCTCGCCAAAGGGGGGCCGGGTCAGGCTGCAGCCGAGGAGACGATCCGCCGCCTCGAGGTTCTTGCGGACACCGGTACGCTGGGCCTCGGCTATCGCCAAGGTCCGGATCTCCCCCTCGATCGCTATGGCTTTCCGGACTCCCATTTCATCTGTTTTCCCTACGAGACCCGCCGCACCGGAATCTACACGGCCGGGGCCGTGCGGGCTCCGAACGACCTCGAGGCCTGCTGCATCGATGGGCAGGGAGCCGCCCTGAAGGCAATCCAAGCCATCGAGCACGCCGCCGAGGGCCTCGCGATGCACCCCCGCTGGGGCGACGTGGCCCCGCCGACCTTCAACCTCCAGCGTTGTACACAGTGCAAGCGGTGTACCGAGGAGTGCCCCTTCGGCACCCTGGACGAGGACGAGCGCTGCACACCCAAGCTCAACTCGACGCGCTGCCGCCGGTGCGGGATCTGCCTCGGGGCATGCCCAGAGCGAATCATCTCGTTTCCGGACTACTCCATCGACATCGTCTCGACGCTGGTGAAATCCGTGCCGATCCCCGACGAGTTCGAGGAGAGCCCACGGATCTTGGTCTTCGCCTGCGAGAACGACGCCTACCCCGCGCTCGAGATGGCAGGTCTCCACCGCCACACCTACAGCGCCTATGTCCGCGTGATCCCCGTCCGTTGCCTCGGCTCGGTGAACGTGATCTGGATCGCCGACGCCATGGCCATGGGGTACGACGGCGTGCTCCTGCTCGGCTGCAAACCTGGCGACGATACCCAATGCCACTTCATGCGCGGCAGCGATCTCATGGCGACGCGCAGCGAGAACGTGAAGCAGAAGCTGACCCAGCTCGCGCTCGAGGACGAGCGGGTGCGGATCGAGTACGTCGCGATCACCGATTTCTCGACTCTTGGGGGTCGAATCGATGCCTTCGTCGAACGGATCCAGGAGATCGGACTCAATCCCTTCAAGGACGTGTAGCGAACCATGGTGCCCTCCGTGGGCGATGAGACGACAATGGTGAAACGCAGCCCGCACCGTGACTCCGCGCCGGCGAAGAAGCCGAGACCCAAGCGCGTCGTCCCGGATCGCGAGGTCGTGCGCCGGCTCCTCGGGAGCGGTGGCGACGCGATGGGGCAGTGCATGCAGTGTGCGACGTGCTCCGCCGTCTGCGAGCTGACGCCGGACGACGCGCCGTTTCCGCGGAAGGAGATGCTTTGGGCACAGTGGGGTCTTGTCGATCGGCTGGTGTCGGACGTGGACATCTGGCTGTGCCACGAGTGCCACGACTGCACTGTGCGGTGCCCGCGCGGCGCGCGGCCGGGTGACGTCATGGCGGCGCTCCGTCAAGCATGCGTGAGCCACTACTCGTTCCCCCAGGGCCTCGCCCGAGCCGCGGCAGCACCGGCCGGGCTGGTCTGGATCGTCCTCGCCTCGGCGGCGCTGCTCGCCGCCGCATCGATTGGCTGGGACGCCACCGGCGTGACGGTGGCGGAGCTCACCGGCGGGGGAACGCGGATCGCGATCCCGTTCTGGACCCGGTTCCCCCATGGTCTCCTGATAGCGCTCTTCCTGACCGTGTTCGCCTTCGACGTCGCCGTGCTCGGCCTCGGGATGCGCCGCTACTGGCGAGCTCTCTCGGCCACTGCGCTCTCGGCTCCGACGAGGGCGACACCGAACGCATGGGGGCAGAGCCTGCGCGCTGCGCTTGGCCGCATCGTCTGGCACGACGACTTCGCGAGCTGCCAGCACGAAGCGCGGCGCCGGTTCGGTCATGGCCTCGTCGTCTACGGGACGGTGGGGCTCATGGTCGTGGATCTCTGGGTGGTCACTGCGCGGCAGAACCCGCTCCTCTCCGGGCTCGTCTATCCGCTGGGTCTCGCCGATCCGTGGAAGCTCCTCGCCAACCTCGCCGGCGTGGCCCTCGTCATGGGTTGTGTGATGATGGGGATCGAGCGGTTGCGCCGTCGCGAACGGTGGTTTCCTGGGGGGAAGTGGTCGGGGCTCGAGGGTGTCCGGCGCGCCCCCTCGGGGACCTATGGGGACTGGCTCCTGCTCGGGTTGATCTCCACGGTCGTCCTTACCGGCTTCGTGACGGAGGGTCTGCACCTCTTCAGGGTGGATGAGCTTCGCTACGCGGCCTACGCGGCGCACCTCGTGTCCGTGACGACCCTCTTCGTCGTTCTTCCGTATTCGAAGCTCGCGCACCTCGCCTATCGAACCCTCGCCTTCCTCTTCGTCGAACGCTACGGGCTCCGGCGTCGAGCGGCGGTCCGCGCGGAGACAGCTCCAGCGGCTTCGTGCGCCCAGCCCAAGCTCTCGCCCCAGGAGGTCCCATGACGAACGGCAACTATCGCCGTGTCGTGATGGTTGGGCTCGTCGTCATGGGTCTCCCGGTCCTGTTCTCGCTGGTCGACTACGCGCGTGGTGCGGAGGGCGAGCCGTTCCTAGCGCCGGCGAAGCCGGACACCGCGTGTATCCTCGAGTCTGCCGCGATGCGCTACACGCACATGACCTTCCTGAAGGACCTCCGCGATCGCGTCGTGCGCGAGGAGAACCGTTCGGCCGAAGGCGACCTCGACGCGCGGGGGATGAATTCCTGCCGTGGCTGCCACCCGGACCGCGCCGCGTTCTGCGACCGGTGCCACGACCGCGCCAGCGTCAGGCTCGACTGCTTCGACTGTCACAAGTACTGACGACGATGGATTCCTGACCTGCGGGGGCAGCGGCGACCGAAGTCTGTGGGGAGGATGGGCAAGCTGTCCTGGACCGGCCTCGGTCCGCTATGGCAGGCGAGGTCCGTGCACCCCGCGCCGCCACGGGAGCGGCAACCCGAAGGCCAGATGGGATCGATAGCCGGCCTTGCCGATCACGTAGTCCACGAATCGCTCGGGGAATTGCACCGTGTATTGGTGGACGATGTGGGGTGGATCGAGCTCGACCTTGTCCTTCGGCTGGTAGTCGTTCCAGGTTCGCGCCACATCCTGGTAGAGGGCGAGCGTCCCGCGCGTCTGGGCAGCTCGGACGCTGAGCTCGAGCCAGCTCGCGAAGTCCCGCAGCGCTCGGGTCAGGGTGGCGCGCGATCCCTGATCCAGCTGCGGGTCCTCCCGCACGAGTTGATCCAGGGCGTTGACCGCCGCCCTGAAGCTGGGGACCTTCTGCGGCCCGAATTCGCAGAGGTCGAAGTACTCGAAGTCGAACCATTCCCCGGGGTTGTCCGCCGTCAGTCGGCAGTCCACCAAGGCCTGCTGCGCGGCCTCCAGGGCGCGTTTCGCCGGCGCGTCGAAGCGGGTGACCCGGTCCGCGGGTGCCAGCGCAGGTGGCTCGACCATCGTGGAGCCCGCCTTCTTCTCGCCCGTGATGCGCGCTCCCGGGCTCGGTGGTGACACGCAGAGCCCAAGCGAGCCCGCGACGACGTGGGTACCATGAGGACAGGACGCGGGGCCCGACACCAGCGGCATGCAATGCAGGCGGGCCCCCGCACGAGATCGTCGACGAGGAGCTGGGTCTGGCCCAGGTCGAGCGGCTCCAGCCCGTACTTCGCCCACTCGTCGGGCGACACCTGGACGTCGATCGGGAGCACGAGCAACACGAAGCGCGCGCCACCCTTCTCCGTCAGGAGCTTTGCCCGCTCGATCCGACGCAGCAAGGGGAAGCCCGCCCGCACGATCTCGAGCGGCGCTGCCAGCACCTCCAGTCGCTGCTCGTCGAGCGCGTCCCGCTCGCGCAGGGAGCGCACGATCTCCCGTCCAGACGCGGATTCGGGGCTGTCCGCGGCGTGTTCCCGCAGCTGGCGTTCGAAGCGCTGTCGCAGCTCAGCGGCCTCCCGGATGTACTTGACCGAGGCGGCGAGGGGCATCCCCTCTTCGCCGCGTTGGGGGACCACGATGTCGCCCGGATTCGCGTGGTGAGAGAGGTAGGGGCGGCAGATCGGTGATTTCGCTCATGGGTTTCCGGTGACGGCCGTCCACCCCGCTCCAGCACGAACACCCTGCTCCCCGCGCGAGAAAGGCCAGGTCGGAGGGAGAGTAGGGCCCAGGCTGCGCTGTTGACAATCGTGGCCGGACTCGGTCTTCCGCTCTAGACCGCCGACCGAGGTGCGCCATGGGTCTGGTGGGGTCGTCATCTCGTCCCCCGTGCGGTGCACCGAGCGCCCCTCGTGCTCCGGACCGAAGACGAAGCCCCGCCTCGGCCTGTCTTTGCCGTCGCCCTCGAAGCCACCGTGTCTGTGGCTCGAGCTTTGGTGAGCGTCGGCGGCGGGCGGTCGCGGCTGGCAGTGATCGCGTGCTCGATCACGGATCCTGACAAACGCGAAGACTCGTGAGAGAGTGAGGTCCGAAGCGACGTGCTACGAAGGGGTTAGGCATGACTGACGCAGGTCCAATGGGGACGATACCACCTCCGCCCGCCGAAGCGGTTCAGTCGCGGTCGGCACCCGCGCTGCCGTGGCTACTTCTGGCTGCCAGCGTCATTGTGCTGATCATCGTTGGCGTCGTCGGGTATCGGTCGTTCAACCGCGCCGCCGACCTCGAGCAGGAGCTCGCGGCAATGTCCAAGGAGGTCGGGGCGCGAAAGGCAGAGCTCGAAGCGCTCCGGCAGCAGCATCAGGAACACGAACGGAAGCGCCAGTCATTGGAGAAGGGATCGGCGGAGCTCGCCTCGGAGCTCGCTGAGACCAAGGCGGCGAACGAAGCGGCGAAGGCGGCGCTCGCGCAAGCCAAGGCGGAGCTCATGAGGGAGCTCTCGGCGGAGATCAAGAAGGGCGAGATCGTCGTGCAGGAGAAGGGCACGGGACTCATCGTCGACGTGTCGGACAAAGTGCTGTTCGAGACCGGGGAGGCCGAGATCGGGAGGCGCGGCAAGGTGGTGTTGCGCCAGGTATCGGCGTCACTCCGGCGCATGAGCGGTCACGTCTTCCAGATCGGGGGACACACCGACGACGACCCGATCGTGAGCGCCGAGGTGCGAGCGAAGTATCCGACCAACTGGGAGCTGTCGAGCGCACGGGCGACCCAAGTGGTGCGATTCTTGGCAGAACAGTGTGGGGTGCCAGGGAATCGGCTGGTGGCGGCCGGGTACGCCCGCTTCCGCCCGGTGGCTCCGAATACGACCGGGGAGAACAAGGCACGCAATCGGCGGATCGAGATCGCCGTGTTGCGGGAGGCGCGTGGCGGGGGGTGACTGCCTGGCGCGGTGGGCTCCCGAGCCACCATCTCGGCTCGGGCCGTGCACCACGCGGGCGCAGGCAGATCCGTCGTTGCCCCCCTCGACCGGCTCGAGAGGCCGGAACGACTCCGGAGTCGAGGCGCTCGTAGAGCGTGCACATCCGGTTGCCGTCGCTAAAGACGATTTTCAGGATGTCGTGGCGGCGGCCATGAAACGGACCAGGACCGAGATCCTCCGACGAAGCGCCCGAGATCAGCACCTCCGACGTCGGCGCATGAGGAGGCCCACGCCCAAGAAGCCAAGCGATACGAGCCAGCTCCGGTGATGGGGTACGGCAGCGAAGCGACAGGTGCAACCCTTGTCTTCGTCGGCTGGCGCGTCGCTGTCCGGAACGAGCACAGCACCGGTGCCCGTGCCGGTCCCGCTGGCCGTGCTGGTCCCGCTGGCCGTGCCGGTGCCGGTGCCGGTACCTGAACCCGTGCCGGTGCTGACGCCGGTGCCGGTGCTGGTGTTGACGCCGGTGCCGGTGCCGGTGCTGACACCAGTGCCGGTGCCGGTATCAGTGCCAACGCCGCCGGAGCTGGCGCCGCCGGAGCTGGCGCCGCCGGAGCTGGCGCCGCCGGAGCTGGCGCCGCCGGAGCTGGCGCCGCCGGAGC
>JAFGBI010000046.1 GCA_016933275.1 Polyangiaceae bacterium
CCTGCCCGCGTTCACCTCACCTCACGCAGATCCCTGGGTTGGCGAGCTGGTGGACCTCGAGTCCCTCTCGGCGATCTCGCCGACACGAACCATGCCGACGCCGAAACCGGCGACGTCGCGGCTCCACCAGCGGAGATCGAGCCGCTCCCGGCCGCTCCCGCCCGGGCGGCCCGCTCCGCCAGTACCCAGCGCTCGAAGCCCGTGAGTCCGGCCTCCTCGACGACAGAGGCGCCGAGCGCTTCTCAGCTTCGCCTGGAGGGGGTGATGGAGACGCTGGAGAGACTCCGTGATCGACGTCACCCGACTCGCCGAGTGCAGCGTCGGGAGCGCCGGAGCCCGTGAAAAAACCGTTCGCAGGGGTCGGTGGCTCCGGCGGATCCAACGCGGGGTCGTCCACGAACGCGATGCTGGTGAGCGAGATGTCGAAGGTGGATCCGGCGTCCCACTCGCTCGCGAAGCTCACCGCGGTCACCTTGTGCAGCGTGGCCTCCCCGTAGCATTCGAAGTCCGCGAGCGGCACCTCGTCGACCGTGCTCCCCGCCTCGGCGACCAACTCCACGATGCACGCCGCGTCACGGCCGTTCTCGAAGCCAACCTGGATGGTTTCTCCCTCGGTCACGTCCGCCTCGAACACGAGCGTGTCGAACCAAGACAGATCGACGACGATCGGGGACGGGGCGAAGGTGCCGGTGATGCCGGCGTTGTCCGCCGGCGCTCCACTCACTGACGCGAAGACCAGCTCGGGGGTGGGGTCTGTGAGCCAGGAGGCCGTAGCCGTATCGCTGGTCTCCCCGGTCCAGGTGCCCCAATGGAGCCCGCCCGGTCCGAGCCGGTTGGTGGCGGGCGTGACGTTGCCAATCAACGTCCAGTCGCTCGCCTCGCGCAGGTACATCGCGCCCGATGCTCGGGCGAGGTAGATATCGCCTTCGTTCCCCAGCGTGGCAGCAGGCGCGCCCGAACCGGTGAGTAAGGCAGGAGCGTCCTCTCCGGGCGCGCCCGGGTCGCCCTGGGGTCCCTGTTCACCGGCCTCGCCATCCTCTCCCGCCGGGCCGACCAGGTTCGTGGCGGCGGTCCACTCCCCGTCGTCCTTGGTGTAGACCGTCCCGAAGTCGAGATCGAGGTAGAGATCCCCGTCAGCACCGTCGGCGTCGTCTGGCGCACCACTGCCGCACCCAATCGGTGGGCAACGGAGTGGCGGGCCCGGCCCTCGCACGATTTCGAGTCGGATCGAGCGGGTTGCTCCAAGATCGTGGCTCGCGCGCGCCAACACGGCAGAGCCGCGAGGACCGTCGCGAAGACGGGTGAGAACGGGGCTCCGTCATCCGTGCATTGGCCGCAACCCGGTAGCGGTGTACTCCAAGATCTGGCCGCTGCCGACCTCCTCGAGCGTGGCCGTCTGTCCGAGCGCCATGCGACTGGGGAGGTCCGTGCAATGACAGGCGTGGAGCCGGGGCAAGGATAGCTCCGCGAAGCACGCGACCGTCCCCGCGAGCTGCTCGGGTGAGGGGCGGAGCAAGTGGAATCCGCCGATCACGTCGAGCACCTTGTGGATCCCGGTCACCCGCCGTGCCTGGGCGATGATGTTGCAGATCCCGGCGTGCGAACACCCGGTGATCACGCAGAGACCGTCGGACCCTGCGTAGGCGAGGGCCGTGTCATCCAGCAAATCATCGGGCACGCGACCTCCTGCCTCGTCGATCCGGTAGCCCAGCGGCTGGCCTGCCTCGAAGGGGCTCGCGCGCGGGATCTGCCCGAGGAAGACGAGCTGCCGATCGAGCCAGACGGGCTGGGTCGACAGGTGAAGCTCGAAGTGGGCTTCCAGGCTGTCGCGGGTGACGGACATGCCGATCGGCGTGCGCTCGTCCAAGTACTTGGGGAGCAAGGCATGAGGATGGGCCAGTAGTCGCGGACGCCGGAGGGCTACCGTTCCGTCCTGCGCGGCCCCGCGCACCTTGAGCAGGGCGTCGATCCCGCCCGTGTGGTCGATGTGGCCGTGCGACAGCACCAGCCAGTCGGTGGACCATGGATCGAGCCGCAATTGCTGGGCATTGCGCCAGAACGCGTCGGAATAGCCGACGTCGAACAGGACCTTCGCGTTCTCCGTCTCTATGAAGTAGCTGACCGCTGGCTCGCCGAGGAAGTACCGGTCGATCAAGGTGTTGTTGTCCACGAGGACCGAGATCTTCAGCATTGGCTCGACCGCGGATCCTCGCGCGGAGCGACGCGGCCGCCAAGGGAAAGCGACCAGAGTGAGCTCGCGGTCTCAATCCTTCGACGTGGTCCTTGCCGTGACCGTCCTCGGCTCCGTAGCGGATGCTGCCGGAGTAGTCGAGGAGGCGGCGCGGGTGATCGTTCCAGACGGCCGGCTCGTGTTCGCGGATCGCCGCGGCCACCGCGTCTGGGCAGCTTGGCGGCGGTCGCGTGTCGGGATCGGAGCGACGAGCTGGCGCGAGGGGAGGTTCTGCTCGCCGCCTGCGTGGCGGTCGCGGCCATCCAACGTTGACCCAAGGCGCTCGGCGGATGCGGAGCTCCGCGGGCTCGCGCAGGACAGAGCTCGAGCGCCCCGCGAAGCCGGTGTCCGCTGCTTCCGGACCCATCTCGGTAAACCCGGTCGAATCCCAGCGACATATCGAGCAAAGCCGCGCCGACGACGCAGCGCGGCAAGTACGCTGGGAGATGAAGCTGCCCGTCCTCCTGGAACGGTTTGCCTTCGGAGGTTCGGAGAGCCAAGACTGCGAGGGGCGGAGAGGCGCCAAGGTCGATTCGACTCCGAGCCCGAGGAGCAAGGTCATGACTCATCACGACGCGTCGGCGTGCGTTGCCCTGGCGATCTTGGGAATCGCTTCCACCATGGCGTGCAGTGTGGAGGAGCCCACTGATGGTGGCGCGGAGCAGGTCACCGAGGCCGCCAGCGGCGGCGCCTCGACCGACGAGGTGACTGCTAACCAGGGGGCGGTGACGGGCGGCGGCGGCTCGAGCACGGGCGGTGGCGCGGCCATCGGTGGCGCGAGCAGCTCGGGCGGGATCGCGCCGAGCGCGAGCGGTGGCGAGTCGCCGCTCGGTGGTCATCCAGCCGGTGGTGACACGCCGGCCATCGGCGGCACTCCGGGTGTCGGTGGGGGTCGCCCCGGTGCGGGGGGTGGCCGTCCCGTTCTCGGCGGCAGTCCGGGTGCCGGTGGTGAGCCCGCGGCGGGGGGCAACCTAGCTCTGGGTGGTAGCCCAACCACGGGGGGCACCAACGCCACGGGCGGCGTCGTGGCGACCGGCGGCGTCGTGGCGACCGGGGGCGTCCTGGCCACGGGGGGCGTCCTGGCCACCGGTGGTGCCCTAGCCACGGGCGGCGACTCGGCTACGGGCGGGAACTCGGGCGACGGTGGCGGCTCGAGCGTCGAGAGCTGCTCCACGACGGCACCCGTGGGTTTTGGAGTGGGCGATCTGTTCCCAGACGTGCAGCTTCAGCACTGTGACGGCACCCCCGTGAGTCTGCGGGAGCTCGTCTGCGGCAACGCGCTGACCCAGGTCTATAGCTACGCCGGCTGGTGTCCGGGCTGTCGCGGGTTCTCCGGGCTCGAGGGGGAGTCCTTCATGGAAGGAAACCAGATCTTCGAACGCTATCAGGATGACGGGTTCGAGCAGGTCATCGTCCTGTCGGCGACGCAGCAATTCGGAACCAAACCCACAGAGGCGGACTGTGCCGAGCTCCAAGCGCTGCACCAGGGGCTCGTGGTGTTCGATGGAACGTCCTCGAAGATGGAGGAAGAGCTCCACCTGCAAATCAACGGCGGCACGGCGTTGCTGGATGAGCAGGGGCTGTGGGTCGTCCCCCCACCGGCAGAAGGCGCCGATGTGGAGGGCGGAGGGATCGGCGAGGTGTTGACGGAGCTGATGGATCGCTTCGGCTGGTAGGCCTCTCGTCGGCCACCCCGTAGCGTCCCAAGAATCGCCAGGCTCACTCTTCACGCACCGCGTTTCGCCCGTCTCGCTTCCGCTTCTGGATCGCTCCTAGTCCGCGCCGGTCACGAACGACCTCGAGACCTCGAGACGCAGAAGCGCGGCCAGGCTCTTCCCCGGAGGGGCGGGGAGCAGCGTCGGCAGGACGATCAGCTGACCGTCGTTCACGGCGATCGTCGTCCAGGCTGGTTTGGTTCCGGGCTCGGCGGAGATCTCGATGAAGAGCCGAATGCGACCGTCCTCGAGCTGCTGTGGTGAGACCCCAACCGCGGAACGGCGGCGGTGGACCAGCGAGCACGACTCTCGATCGATTTCCGGTGGGGGTCCGCCGCGCCGCTCGCGCCGCGCCACGGCGGACCGCAGCGTGGGATCTTCGCTCATCCCGTGGGTGACTGGATCTCCCGTTGCGGCCGACCGAGCGCGAAACTACGCCATCGACGCCGACAGGTGGCTTCTGGAAGCCGTGCGCGACGAGTCGTTGCTCGAGCGTGTCCGCCAGCATGACCTGGACGAAGTTGAAGCTGGGGCTGGCCGGATCTCCGGTGATCGGCACCGCACAGCGCGGGGTCCGTGGGTGCGTGGCGAGGCGTTCGAGGGCCGCGAAGAGCCCCGCGGGGATCTCCACCAGCGCCACGAGCTGGCGATCTGTAGCTCCTGTTCGATCCCCTAAGCGGAGGCGAGCTGGCGCGTGGCGAAGAGCTCGGTGCCGTCGGGGTAGCAGGCCTCCTCGATGGCGCGGATGAGCTCGACGGCCCCCAGCCCCTGGTCATGCTCGAGCACGGCCACTCTGTGGGTGTAGAGGCCCTTGCCCATCGCGAGCCCGAAGATGACCATGAACGCCGCACCCATCAGCAGCGTCCCGCCGAGCACGAGGGGCTCGCGCAGCTGCTCCTTGAGGCTCTTGACAAACAGCCTGACGACGAGCCTCATGCGAGCCTCCTTCCGGTCAACGAGATGAACACGTCCTCGAGAGTGTTCTCGCGAAGCGCGAGCTCGCACACCATGATGCCGCGGGTGCGAGGATCACCGTCATGCGGCCGGCGAGCGAGTGAAGTAGCTCGCGGACCAGAACGCGGCTCTGGGGATTCAGGCCTGCCTCGGGCTCGCCCAGAAATCGCCTTCGCGAGAGCTTCGGGGCCTCGTGAGAGGCTCTGCCCGAGTTGCAAATGGTGGTCGAGGTGAGGCAGAACGCGGGCGTCGCCGAACATCACCGTGAAGGCGTGCACGAGCCTCGCCGCCTCGTCGAGATCAGGGCGCAGCTCGCCGCGCTTGGCAGCCGCCTCGGAGAGGTCGCGCACGAACTGCCTCATGAGGGAGGCGATCGGTGTGATGAGTTCGGCGTCGAGCCTCTCGGTTCCCTGGTAGGCCGCCTTGGCGAAGAGGCGCATGCGGGCCATCCCAATGACGGGGGTCCGCACGCGAACCAGGTGTTCGTCGTAGTACCTCGCGTTCCGTTCCCGCTGCGCCGTGAGCTCCGGGAGGCGCGCGAGCTGCTCCACGCCAATGGCGGCGCAGACCTCCAGCACGGCGATGCCCCGCGATCCTGGCGGCGACACTGGCGCGATGAGATCGCAGAACACGGAGTAGGTGACCCGGCCTCGAGGTGAGGCGGGTTGGTCTACCTATTCGCTGCGCGCCCTGGACAGTACGGGTTTTGAACTCGTGGTGCCAACGGCGCTCGCGCTGCTTCTCGTACGGGGCACTCTCCTATTCGTCCACTCGCCGGCGTCCGTGCTCATCGGTGCGCGCGTGCTACGTCGTCTCTGCTGAAGCGGAGCCGCGGCAGCGCGTCGATCATCCCGCGATCAGCGCCGCGATCTGGAACGACCACAGCAGGAATGCCACCACCGCCAGGGCGAAGAGGATCCCGGGTCCCACCCCCGACAACCGCGCCCACACCGATCGCCAAGCGACAGGAAGAGGAGGACCAGGCTGACCCAGACGGCCAGGGTGGGTGCTTTGGCGAACATCCAGCAACCTCCAATCGCGCAGCATGACGCGGACGCTCGGCGGCGCCAAGGTGTCCCCGGTGCCCGTCGCTCTCGTGACGTCCGTTGACAGCGGCCCACCGCTCGGCGGCATACGGGTAGAGTGGCCGTGTAGGTCCCCCCTCGACGCTGACCCTCCGCTACCTCATCGCCTCCCGGAGCTTCTCGACCGCGGCTAGGGCCCTCCGCAGGCTCCAGGAGCGATTCGCGGCGGACTCCGGATCCCAAGACGACGAGACGAACCCGCTCATGCGCGCGTTGTAGGCCGGACCGACCACGGCGGTCGAGCCGACCTCCGGAACCATGTCCCGTCGCAGCGCCTTGTCCTTGCAGTCGCGGAAGAGGTTCACGACGAACCGCTTGGGATCGGCGATCGAATCCGCATTCGACGGCAGGCGTCCAGCGCTGACCTTGGCGAATCCGGCGAACGCTTCGCGATCGGCGACGATCCACGACTCGATCTCCATCACGGCGACGCGGAAGAGGAAGCTCGGGCTCCGCGGAGCACCCACCCAGGAGGCAAAGAGCTCCGCTGGACAGCGCCTGGTCGAGTCGAGATCGGTGAGCAGCACCACCGGGAAGCCGAGCGCGGTCTGGTTCAGGCTGGGGGCTTTCCTCTTCAAGTACCCGAACCCCTGGAAACCGAGCGTCTGGGCGACGCCGACGCCATGTCGGTCCAGGATGCGGCGGGCCACGACTTCGCCGAGCTGGTCCTCGACGGCGAGGATGACCGTCCCGCTCATGTTACCGAGCCGAGCTCGTGCGCGTTGCTGGGTTTGGTGCGCGCTAGCACGACCTCTCCCACCGTCATTCCTTCCTCCAGAAGCGCTCGGACCTCGGCGAAGTCCGAGGAGACAGCGACCTCCGTCCCCTCGGCGCCGGGCGAGAGCAGCAGCACCTCCCGTCCATCGATACCGGGGTCCGACAGGAGGGCCTCGCTGTGAGTGCTCACCAGCACCTGACGGCTTCGAACCCGCTGCATCCGGTGGATCAGAGGTGCCAGGTGAGCGACGATGCCGGCGTTCAGCGAGAGCTCGGGCTCCTCCAGGAGCAAGAGCGAGTCATTCTCCTGCAGCGACCAGAGCAAGCCCAAGAGGCGGAGGGTGCCATCGGAGAACTGATCTTCGCGCTGCCAGCCGGCGTTTGGCCTCCAGTGCGAGTAGAGGGCTTGCAGGTGCGGCTGTCCGGTGTTCTCGTCGCGCAGGAACGCGAGCTTCTGGAGCTGGGGCACCGCGACCTTGAGCGCGTCCTCGATCCGCCGTAGCCGCGCCTTGCGCGTGTTCTCGGGCGCCTTGGCGATCCGCTCGAGGAAGCCCTGACCGAACGGATCGTTCTCGAGGATGCGTCCCTGGATCGAGTCGGCGAACCGCAGGAGCTGGGGGACCAGATGGAGGTACGTCACGCTCTCCAAGAATTGGGCGATGGGGCGGAAGTCGACGTTGACGTGGATCTGTTCGAGGTGCGTCTGGGTGAGGCGCTCCGGGTCCTTCAGATCGTCGGGGTCTGGGCGCGTGAGCAGTTTCCTGCCATCCCTCCAGACGTTCTCTCGCGTGAGCAGCGTCTGCCGCCTCCCGCGGGACTCCTGCTTGAACGCCAGCTCGTAGCGCCACTTGGCAGGGGCGTCTGGGGTTTCGCTCAAGCGGATCTCGATGAGGATCTCGGGATCCCTGCGGGCCGCGAGACTGCGGATCTTCGACACCCCGCCGCGTTGCCGAATGGCCTTCTGCAGGCCGCCACCTTCCCGAAGCGCGATGTCGCGGAGAAAACGCAGCATGTCGAGGAGGTTCGACTTCCCCGCCGCGTTGGGTCCGACCAAGAACTGCCGCTCCCGCAGCTCGAATTCGACAGCCTTGAAGTTGCGCCAGTTCTTCGCCGCGAGATGGGTGACGAACATCGTAGAGGACGATACCCCAGGACCCCGCAGGTGACGAGCGCAGGACCGCATGGAACGCGGCCGCCGCGTTGGGTCCTGGTGTGGCCCCGGTGCGGCCCCCCCACGCGCACCAAAAGGCCGCGGCCAGCTCGTATTGGACGGGCCTGACGTTCGGCTTCGCGCGAGACCGGCCTTCTGCGAGCGCTCCTCGGCTTCGTCCCCTCTCGGGTGACGGCGGGCACGACGTCAGTCCAGACGGCACGCGTCGCTGTTCTGGCCCCGTGCCACCAGCAGGAGCAGCGCACGGCCTGCCGCGGCCAGCGCGGACGGCGAGATGCGCTCCGGAACGTCGCGGAGTGTGTGTGCGACCTCCGCTCCCGAGGCTCGGCGCAGCAGTGTCGCCACCTTGTCCACGCCGTGCTCCGCGAACGGAACGCTGTCAAGGCCAGCTCAATCACCGACTTCGAAGCATCGACGGACGGCAAACCCGGGCGTTCCCGGCGATGGTTCATGACCTTACGCCGATCCGTGCGGGGTCCCACTTGGATCATCCCGATCCCGCCTGCGTCGCGGATCCGCCGATGGCGGTCGAGGTAGGCGTCGAGCATGGCCCCCGGATCCGCCGCAGCATCGACGCGACAGACGCCGATCCGTCCCGCGAGCGTCACCGGGAGGGTCTGGGCTCGGTCGAGCCACACCGCCTCCGCGTCGGCCCTTCCTCCTGCCGCCGCACCCTGCACGTTGACGCAGAACTCCTCGAGATGAACCCTCTGCCGACCGGCGACCGAGCGGCTTGGGTCCTCGGTCAGCTCTGGCACCAGCACCTCGAACGCGTCACGAGTGACCCCGAGCCCGATCGCCGCCAGCTGGGCCTCGAGGTAGTCCGCAGCCCGGCGTTCCCCTTCGGTTCCCGCGAGCCGTCCGGCCATCACCGGGTCACACAGCCGCCAGAGGTCCCGCTCCGCTCGGGTGGCGTCGAAGCTCGCGAGCCTGTCGTCCACCTGCCGACGCTACCTGCACCGCCATCGGGACGCTACCGAGGCGGTGGTCTACCGTAGTCCGACGCGGTGGCGGTGGGCGCAGGTGCCACCCACACCTGCGCGGTCCGCGCGGATGGGACCGTGGCCTGCTGGGGAGGCAACAGCACCGGCGAGGTCAGCTAATCCCGTCCGGCGGCCAAGGATGACCTGGCTCTTGAAGAAGGGCGGGCCGCGGGACGGGGCGAGCGGCGGCGGCTCCGAGGGCTCGCCGAGGCGGCGGAGGAAGGCTGGCGATCGCGCTTCGGCGCCGGTGGCGGATCCGCTGCCAGCACGGCCAGGGCGGGCTCCACCAGCGCGCCGCCGAACCGCGGCAGGGCGAGGCAGATCGCGCTGTAGAGCACGTCGCTCCAGTCGAGCCGCTGCAGCACCGTCAGCAGCGGCTCGATCGCAGCAGGATCACCGATCCTTCCGAGCAGCCGCGCCGCGTGCACCGGCGCGTCTCCGTCGCCCGGTGCGTCCTCCTCCGCGAGATCGGGATCGGTCGCGATCGCCAGGAGCTCGGCGCGGAGCCGCGAGGGGGCGGGGGTCGACGGCCGCGGACGGCGCGAGCGGTCGCGCGGCAGCTCCACGAGGCGAGCGATCGTTCCTTGTAGCCCCTGCTTGAACAGCTCCGGCGCGGCGGGGCTCCGCCCACCCGCCTGGCAACAGCGTGGCAACGGCCGCGCGCGGATCTCGCCAGGGGCGCCCTCGAGAACACCCCCTCGCCCTGTGTGCAGGCGTTCTTCAGGGTGCCGACGCAGTCGGCAAACCGATCGCTGCTCTGGCGCCCTCGGACCCTGGCTCATCCCTGGCGCGATCCCGCTGGACGCGCTCGTCGAGCAGCCGGTTGACAGCCTCCATGACCCGGAGGACCTCTCGGGGGGCCGCCCTCGCGTGGCAGCGCCGCCAACGATCGCCGCGGTGCACGCGGTCCATGACCTCGGAGAGCTCCAGCAGCGGCCGGACGAAGCTTCGCTGGAGGCGCACCACGACGAGGAGGCTCAGGAGAAACGACAGGAAGCCGAGCAGCACCGCCGCCCAGGCCCCAGCGCTCCCCAGGCGCCGCGCCTCCTCGTCGACCCGGCCCATGGCGTCGCGGTTGATACGGATGAGCCGCTGCAGATCCGCGATCACAACCTCCCGCGAAGCCCGATCGCCGGCCAGGGCGGCCGGCAGCCGACGCTCCAGGGTGTCCAGCACCGGCCGCTCGGCGTCCTCGGTCACGTTCCGCTGCGCCCGCTGCAGGGCCTGCCCGACCCGAGCCCGAGCGTCGTCGGGGAGCGGCGCGCTGCCCGCGGCGGCGAGCTCGCCCAGGATCTCCTCCGTCGCCGTGATCGAGTAGACGTTCTCCTGGAGGATGCGCTCGATGGCGGGACCCATCCGCACGAAGAGCCCGATGGACCCGAATGCCAGGAGCAGGTTGACCAGGACCAGGCTGCCGATGGCCAGCAGGACCTCGCGTCGCAGCTCCATCGCTCAGCTCCGCTCCAGCATCTCCGCCACGACTCGCTCGCGGCTGACCAGCACCATGACGTCTCCGCCCTCGAAGGCGAGCTCCGCGCCGGGCATGACCAGCTTGCCCGCGCTGCCCTTTCGGATCGCGACCACCGTCACCCCGAACCGCCTCGGGAGCTGCAGCGCTCCGAGCGTCTTGCCGACGAAGCTCGCCGGGGCCAGGACCTCCGAGACGAGCAGCCCGTCGCCGAGCGCCATCTCGCCGCGGATCCCCTCGAAGAGCACCTGATTGGCGAACCGATCGCCGAACTCGCGCTCCGGATTCACGACCTGGCTCGCGCCCACGAGCGTGAGGATGCGCGCGTGCAGCTCGTCGTTCGAGCGCGCGATCACCCGGCGCGCTCCCATTTGTTTCAGCAACGCCGTGCAGAGGATCGACGCCTCCGTTGCCTCGTCGCCGATCGCGCACACGCAGACGTCCCGTCGCTCCGGGGAGGTACGAGCGAGCGCGGCCTCGTCGGTTGCGTCGAAGCAGGCAGCCTCCGACGCGAACGCCGCCGCGGCGCGCACCCGGGCGTCGCGGACGTCCACCGCGAGCACCTCCGCCTGCCGGGCCGCGAGGGCGCGGGCCACGGACATGCCGAACTGGCCCAGGCCGATGACGAGGGCTTGCTTCTTCATCTCTTCCTCCTCGGGCAGTCAGCCGACATCGATTTCCTCCTCCGGACGCCCGAGCGCCGGGACGGAGCCGCGACTGCTCAGGAACATCAGCAGCGTCAGCCCGCCGACGCGGCCGACGAACATGCATACCGTGATGATCGCCTTGCCGACACCGTCGAGCGCGCCGGTCCCACCGATGGAGAGCCCGACAGTGCCGAGCGCCGAGACGACCTCGAACGCCGCGAGCCGAGTCGGCATCCTCTGGGTGAGCTCCAGCGCGAGCAGGGCGAAGATGGCCGCCGTCGCGGCGACCGTCACCGTCATGGCGGCCTTGGAGTGGGTGCGCTCGGGGATGCGGCGGCCGAAGACCTCCAGGGTCGAGCGGCCGCGAATGGCATGAACCACCGACAGCAGGAGCACCGTGACGGTCGTGGTCTTCACCCCTCCCGCCGTGCCGCCCGGGCTGCCGCCGATGAACATCCAGAGCAGCATCAGGGTGAAGGTTGGGGGCCGCATCGCGCCAAGATCGATGGAATTGAAGCCGGCGGTGCGGAGCGTCACCGACTGGAACCAGGCGTTGTGAACGCGATCGGCGAACGGCAACCCGGCCAGGGATCCCTGCCACTCGAAGGCGAGCACGAAGAGGAAGCCCAGACCCAAGAGGACGGCGGCGGCGACGAGGCAGAGCTTGGCCTGTGCGGCGACCGGCGCCGGCCGCCGTTGCACCAGGGCTGGCACAGCGAGCACCGCCGCCGGGGAGAGGCCGCCGAGAATGATCAGCAGTCCGACGACGTGCAGCACGAACGGGGAGTGCTGGTATGGGACGAGGCTGTCGCTCTGGAGGGCGAAGCCGGCGTTGCAGAAGGCGGAGACGGAGGTGAACCCCCCCCGCCACAGCGCGGTGAGGAGCCGATCCCCATGCCGGACGAAGGCCGCCGTGAGCAGGAGCGCGCCCACCGCCTCCGCCAGCGCGGTGAGCGCGAGAATCCTCCGCGCCGTTGCGAAGAGGTGCCCGCGGTCCTGCGCGCTGATGAGGCTCGCCACCGCTCCCTCGTGCCGGAGGCTCATCCGGCGGCCCAGCGCCCACAGCGCCGTGGTCGAGAAGGTCATGATCCCCAGGCCGCCGACCTGGATCAAGAGGAGGATCACGGCCTGCCCGAAGCCATCGAAGTCCGCCGACGTGTCGAGCACGACGAGACCCGTCACGCAGACCGCGCTCGTGGAGGTGAAGAGCGCGTCGAGGAGCCCGATGCTGTGACCGGACGCCGAGCTCTGGGGCAGCGCCAGCAGGAATGCCCCCCCGATCGACAGCCCGGCGAACGTCCCGACGAAGAGGCGCTCCGGGCGGCCGAGCAGCGGCTCCCACCAGCTCGCCTGCTGCACCCCCGACCGGGGGCGGCCTCGGGTGAGCACGGAGATGCTGACCGCGACCGGTAGCAGGCCGCTCATCGTCCACCACCACTGCCCCCACAGTGGGACCGCGACGGCCCCTGCGGTGACCAGCGCGGCGAGCAGCCCGAGGGCACGACCGCGGTGGGCGCGCCACCCGCCCACGGACCAGGCGATCCCCAGCACCGCGCTCACCACCAGGGAAGAGCCGACGACGAGGGTGTCGAGCGCGGAGCGGTCCATGTCGGCGAACACCCACAGGAGCCACAGGAGGATCGACTGGATCGCCGCTCCTTGCGCTCGACCCTCGAGCTGGGGACGGACCCGGGTTCTCGCCAGGGTGAGCAAGGGCGCTCCGACGTTCCAGAGCGACACCAGCCCGGCCGTACCCGCCACCAGCACGGCAAGACAGACGAGCGGCCTCTCCACCAGCCGGGGCGCGCCGAGGCCGAGCCCGCCCACCATGGCAAGGGTGGCGGCGACCTGCCCCCCCCTGGGGAGTCGGGTGATGAGCAGGCCCGCGAGCAGCAGGAGCAGCGAGATGGCGGCGGTCGTGACGAGCAGGATCGGGGGCGCCTCCGTGGGCCCCCCGACGGCACCATCGAGAACAATGACCGGGACCGCGACGGACGCCAGCAACACGCCGCTCGTCGTCGCGAAGGGGCTCCGTCGGGCGTTGGCGCCCCTGGGTTGCTCACCAGCGCTCCCACCCGTCGCCTCAACGGTTCGCGCCATCCCGCCGCGGCCCGTTCCTCGGTCTCCACGCATCCAACGAAGCCCCGGCTAAGTATTCGACGGCGCCCGCGTTCGGCGAGAACACCCGCGTCGCCGCCGCACCCGGAGCCCGATGAGCGCCAGCGCCGCCACCGCCCAGGTCCCCGCAGCCGCGCGCCCCGCCGCTCGGCAGCCGCAGCCGGGATCCGCTTCGTCGCCGGTGCTCGCGGTCGACGTCGCGCCGCCAGCGGCGCCGCCGCTGGCGCCGGTGAGGTTGCCGCCCGTCCCGCTGAGCCCGCCTCCCGCGCCAGGGTTGTCGGAGCCGGCGTCGCAGCCACGCTCGTAGGACGGCGCGACGAACGTCCCGGCGGCGAGGCGATCGCCGGCGGGGAGAGCGACGCTCGGCGTCACCTCGGGGCCCACCAGCGGCCAGGCCTTGTCGCCGAGAAAACCCGGTCTGCAGCCCCAGTAGTAGGACACCGGGAGCTCATGGTCGAACAGGTACGCATCCCACGTCGTGGCGCCGTCCTCGACGTGCCCATGGACGACGTTGGTGGTCATGTCGGGCGTCCCGTCGTCCCGCAGGGTGCCGTTCTCGATCACGTTGCCGAGCAGGTACTGGTAGTTGCTGTGATCGTCAAGCAGGATGGCTTCGTTTTCGCCCCGGCCGTCCGAGCGGAGCTCGTCGTTCACCACCCGGTTGCGGAGGTAGGCGACGTGGGGGCCGGTGGGGCCCCAGTAGTCCGCGATCCCGACCTGCTCGACGGTGTTCGACTCGAAGAGGTTGTTGTTCGACCAGTGGCCGTGCACCGAGATGTCCGGGGGCAGCCACCCCTCGTTGGGCACCGAGCCCTCGCTCTGCACGACCTCGTCGGAGTGGTTGTAGCCGAACACGTTCCCGCTGGCGCCGGACTGGATGATCATGGCGTGGCGCAGGCTGAAAAAGAGGTTGTTCTCGACCAGGCAGTCCGTCGTGTGAAAGCCGAGCGAGGCCCCATAGCCGTGGCCCCCGCCGCCGTGGTCCCAGGCGTGGTGCAGGGTGCTGTTCTCGATCTGGCAGCCGAGCACCGTCTCGATGCCGAGGTGGGCCTTGCGCGTCCAGCTGCTCTCCACCTCCCGCATCCAGACGTAGGCGGCGTTCTTCCACTGGACGGTGCTGACGTCGCTGTCGTTGGTGATCCGCTCGAGGTAGAGCCGCTCGATGCCCACGTGCTTCACCAGGCGCTGCGGGCGGATCTGCGGCGCATACGCGAGCGAGTAGTCGAGGTAGATCGGGCGGCGGAAGGAGACCCGGTCGCCGTCAATGGCGGTGACCTCGAGGAGCTGCCCGCGGCAGTCGAGCGCCCAGTCGACCTCCCACTCCGGGTCCGTGTACATCAGCGCCGCGTCGTTCGCCTGCTGGAGCTCGGCCCACGCGCCGACCGTGAAGGCCGAGCCGTCGGGCACGGTGACGCCAGTGGCGCCCCGCGCCACGCCCTCGGTGAGCGCCTGCCACTCGCCGCGACCGTAGGTGAGCACGCTGATGGACGCCGTGGTGGCGTCGCCGAGGAGGAGCCGGGACCGGTCGGCGCCCTCGCCGCGCAGGACGACCCCGTCCGTGCCGATCTCGAGCGTGCCGTTCAGGAAGTAGTCCCCGGCCGGCACCCACAGCACGCCGCCGTCCGGCAAGGCGGCGAGGGCGGCCTGGAAGGCCGCGAGGTCGTCGGTGACGCCGTCGGCGACCGCGCCGTGGTCGAGCACGCTCGCCACCGGGGCGGTGATCTCGGGGATGCCGCCGGGGATCCCCGGGTCCCAGGCGATGACGGGCAGCTCCAGGACCGCGCGGGCGGGAGCGGCGGTGAGCAGCAGCGCCGTCAGCGCCGCGCCGGGGAGCGGGAGATGTCGCCGCACTCGCCGAATCATAGCACCGGGGCGGGCCGCCGCGGATCTCGTCGGCCGCCCGCCGGGCGTGCGGCTGCGGCACGGCGCGCGGATCGAGGCGTGACCGGAGTCCGCGCGTTGGGCTAGACCGTAGACCGTGAGCAGCGTCCTCGACCGCGCGACCCGGGCGTTCCCCCTGTGGGTGCTCGGCGCGAGCCTCGGCGCGGTCCTCTGGCCGCCCGCCTTCACCTGGTTCTCTGGGCCGTTCATCACCTACGGGCTGGGGCTCATCATGCTGGGGATGGGGCTCACGCTGCGGGTCGAGGACTTCACGCGCGTCGCGCGCTACCCGAGCTGGGTGCTCGTCGGGATCGCGCTGCAGTACACGGTGATGCCCGCCTCCGGGTGGCTCCTGGGCAGGCTCTTCGGGCTGCCCGCGCCGCTGGCGGTGGGTCTGGTGCTCGTCGCCTGCTGCCCCGGCGGCACCGCGTCGAACGTGATCAGCTACCTGGCGCGCGCCAACGTGGCGCTCAGCGTCACCATGACCGCCCTGTCGACGCTGGCCGCCGTCGTCGTCACCCCCACGCTGACGGAGGCGCTGGCCGGCTCCCGGATGAACGTCGATGGGTGGGGCCTCTTCATCGAGACGATCAAGGTCGTGATCGTGCCCGTGGCGCTCGGCGCCGCCCTGAACCGTTACGCGCCCGGCTTCACCCGCCGGGCCACGGTGGTAAGCCCGCTGATCGCCGTCCTGCTCATCGCCATGATCGTCGCGAGCATCCTGGGCGCGGGGCTCGCACGGATCGTCGAGGGCGGGCTCCGCCTCGTGGGCGCGGTGCTGAGCCTGCACCTGTCGGGGTTCGCCTTCGGGTACCTCATCAGCCGCGTGGTCAGCCGCGACGAGTCGGTGGCGCGCACCGTCTCCATCGAGGTGGGGATGCAGAACTCCGGCCTCGGCGCGCACCTCGCCCGCAGCAACTTCCCGCCGGGCCTGGGCGTGGACGTGCCGAGCGCCCTGTCGGCCCTGACCCACTGCGTGTACGGGAGCGTCCTGGCGGCGCTGTGGCAGCGGTTCCCGCCAAGCGCCGATCGCTCCCCGCGTGCGCCGTCGAACGAGGGTGAGCGCGCGGCCGCCGCCTAACGCCGACACGTACTGGCCTGGCCGGTTCGACGGGGTGCTCGGGTGCTCGGCGAGCCATGGTCGCGCGGCGGGCCACGGCATGGTCACGATGACGCCGAGACAGGAGGAAACCGCAACTTGGCCGCCTCCCTGGGGGATGTCGATGCCGACGTCGCGGACGAGCTCGAGGTGGTCGAGCAGGCGGAAGTTGTGGCCCAAGTGACCCTCGCCCAGCTCCCGGGCCGACGCCGCGGGCTCGGCGCCGGACCCGTCGACCTCCGCCAGGAGCTGATGGCGCCGGGCGACGGTGACCTAGATCTTCAGCACGGCGCCGGTGCCGAGCCGGCCCTTGCCTGGCTCGGGCTCGTCCGTACTGCAAGACGCCGCGGTAGATCAGATCCACCCCTCGCCCAGTCCGCTCGACCAGCCCGAGGCGCTTGAGTACGTCGGCCAGCCACGGGTTCCGGGGCCGTGGTTCGGTGGTGAGAAGGTTGTCGACCGTGACGCCCTCGACGAATCCACCCGGGTTGCTCACGGTCAGGGTGTCGTCCTGGAGGCGAACGTGAACGGCACCGGTGCGGGTGTAGTCACGGTGGATCAGCGAATTGGCGACGGCCTCTCGATATCCACGCCGCTCGACGAGAGGCACCGACACCCGAAACAAGCCGAATTGCAGCTCCTCTTCGCGGTTCCAGGGAGCGATGTTGGCCTCCAGCCAATCCACCACCTTCACCAGAGACGCCCTGGTGAACTCGTTGACCCGAACGTCCTCTCGCTCCAGCACCTGGAACGCGACCTCGTGAGTCGGTACGAGGCGTCGCAGCGACTCCTCACGCCCGATCATGAGCAACCCGGCCAGGGTCACGCTGGTCGCCTCGCCGTCGCGGAGGGTGAACCCGAGCACGCCGTCCAGCTCTTCGTCCGACAGGGCCAGCAACGCCGGTTCGCCGTTGTTGCGCTCGATGAACCGCCGCAGTCGACCCCGCTCCAACGGGTCGAGATCGGACGGAAGAGCGTTCGGAACCGGCTGCCGGCTCACGTCCTGCACGCCGAGCTGGCTCAGCCGAGACGGGATATCGTGCGGGAGGAGCGGGACGTTCTCGGGGCTCCCGTCGTGCTTCAGCCGCCGGCGCAGGAAGACGCCTCCGGTAGTCGCCACGATCTGGGGTGCTCGGGGCACGTCAACCTTGGCAATCCGCGAGCTAGGCGTTCGACCGTCACCACGACCGACGGAACGGTGCGATTCGCTACGAGCGGCACGATGCCATCGGGCGGATCGTGTTTCGGGTCGAGGCCCGTAACGGTGCCGTCGTCCTCGACCCCAATGTAGATTGAGCCGCCACTGGTGTTGGCCATCGCGACGACGGCTCCGACCAAATCGTCGTCGGGCAGACGCTTGCGGTTGCTCTTGAACTCGACCGTCAACGACTCGGCCGGCGGGAGCCAGGCCGGGTCAGTCATCGTCCCCCGTCGGCGGCCGCACCACGCGAGGGTTCTCGTCGAGCTTGAGCCTCATGCGACCTTGATCTCCGGCAGGATCGGGGTCGGCGCCGGGAGATCCTCAATGGCCGAGGCCGCAGCGAAAGCCACGACGGCCCGCACATCCTCTTCGGTGAGGCTCGCGAACTCGGCCAGGATCTCGGGCACGAACGACCCCTGGGCGAGGTACGAGAGGATCGTGCGCACGAGCACTTGGGTGCCCTTGATCACCGGCTGCCCGCCGCAGATGGCCGGGTCCGTGACGATGCGGTCATGGTGGGTCATGGCTCTCGATTCTCCCCTCTTTCGCCAGTTCTGGCACTCGCCCTGGGTTCGGGCCTCGGAAGTCGCTCACCCATCGGCTGCCTCCGCCTCGTCCTCGCCCCCCTGCTCGAACAGCGGCCCGGCGTCGTCCTCATCGGCCTTCGCGGTCTTCCGTTCCCGGCGCTTCAGCTCCCTGGTTGCCCCCCACGCGCACGTCGCGTCACGGCCGGCGTCCTCGGCTCCGCCTGCGCGCGCCGGGTCCCCCAAGCGTGTGCTCGCCAGCGGCTCCGCCGCCGGCTGCGCGCACGCGGGGGTCCCCAGAGCGCGAGCGCGTGCCGTGCGCGGAGCCGCTGCCCGGCCTACCACCGCCGCTTCCCCGTCGCATCGCACGGCACCGCGCGCTTGGCCCGTCGCGGCTTGCCAGGCTTCGGTGGTGCCTCGGTCGGCGAGGCCACCAACTCTTGCAGTCCGTTGCAGAGCTTCTTGAACGACGGCGACCGGCTCTCCGCCGCCTTGATCGTGACCTTGGACGCCATCGCCTGCGCCCACGCGACCTTGTTGCCGCCGCCGTCCCTCACCACGCGCCCGAAGAGCTCCCGAGTTCCGCAGATGCTGTCCGGCGTGTAGCTGCGTGCGAGCTTCCGGTCGAAGTCGGGGAAGGCAGCGGCGAGCGCCTTCTGATCGGCGAGATAGAACGCCTCCAACTCCTCCACGGCGAAGCGGAAGATGACGACCGGCGCGGGATCGAGCCTCGCCTTGAGAACCTCCAGCTCTCGCTCCAGGTTCGCGACATCGTCGCCGTCCGCGTCTACCAGGACGAGTACGCGCTCGCCGTCGCGCTGCCGCGACTTCCCGAAAGCAGCGAGCTTCGCCGGCAGCTGGTCGAGCAGCCCCCTCTGATCGCGCCGTGCCGGCCCCGGCTGGAGCTTGCCCTTGCCCTGGTGCGGGTACGCTCGGAGGTCGTGCCCCTTGAGCAGGCGCTTCGCCCAGGGTTCGAGGAACGCCTTCTCCGACGCTCCCTCCACCAGCGCATGGATGATCATGTCCCGGACAGCCCCCCGAAGTGCTGGCTGTACCAGAGCGAGCCCAGCGGGAGCCCCTCCTCGATCATCTCGCGGACGTGGGGGATGTCGGCGGCAGCCGTCGCGCGCACGAAACCATCCGGCCCTTTTTGCAGCACGAAGACCTGCTGGGGCTGCAGCGCATCGACGAAGTAGGGCGAGTGTGTGGTGACGAGCACCTGCGTTTTGGCTGCCTTCACGGCGGCGTGCTCCGAGAGCCGACGAGCCAGCTGCTCGATGAGCTGGACGTAAAGCCCGTTCTCCGGCTCCTCGATCCCCATGAAGGGTCGTGGCTGCGGATCGGCGAGCAGCACCGCATAGGCGAGCATCTTGAGCGTGCCGTCCGACATGCTCTGCTGAAAGAACGGGTCCTGGTACCCAGACTCGTCGAAACGAATCAGAAGACGCCCATCTTCGCTCTCGCTGGTCGCTAGCCGCTTCAGCCCAGGGATTGCCTCGGTCACGGTGGCAAGGATCCGGTGGAACTGATCGGGGTACTGGCGCTGGAAGTACTGGAGGACGTTGCCGACGTTCGCTCCCTTGCGGTCGAGCCACCGCTGCGCCCCGGCCGGCTGCAGCTCCCGCGCCGCGTCCGGCACGAAGTACGACAAGTACCACTGCTCGATGTGCTCGCGGACCTTCACGATGCGCGGGTGCTGCCGGAAGTTGCCGAGCGCAGCGATCCCGAGCTGATTGGGATCGGCGAGCTTGACCTGCTCGGAGTCCTTGCTGTCGCTGCTGTCGCTGTAGTCGCCCGCCCAGACCTTGCCTTTCCCGTTGGTCAACTTGAGAAAGTAGTAGGGCTTTCCCTTCGTCTGCCCCTTCCGCCGCTGCCTGAGCGTCTCGGTCACGACGGAGGGCACCGCTCCGACGCGGTCAATCTCCAGTCCGTACACGATGGGACGGTTCACGGCGCCCGCATCGAAGAACAGCTCGAACGCGATCGGTCCCCCGCACCCCTGGGTCCGCAGCCGCTCGAATCCCCCCCGCGCCGGGTGATCGCAGGCCGCCTCGACTCCGTCCGCCAGGCACTGGCTGATGAACCCGAAGGCGTCGAGCAGCGACGACTTGCCGGAGCCGTTGGGGCCAATGAAGCACGCCATCCCCGGGAGCGGCTCCCCGCTCGCGTACTTCACCTGGCCGATGCCGACCTCCGCTAGCGCGCGGAAGTTCTTGATCTTGATCCCGAGTAGTCGCGCCATGGTTGCCTCAGCTCTCGTCCGCGTCGTCGATGCTATCCGATCCCTCGGGCACCGGCAGCGCCTCACCCATCGGCATCCTCCGCCTCCCCATCGCCCCGCTGCTCGAACAGCGGCCCGGCGTCGTCCTCATCGGCCTTCGCGGCCTTCCGTTCCCGGCGCCTCAGCTCGCTGGCCAGGATCTCCTTCGCCTCGGCAGCGTGTTGCTTCAGGAACCGGGACCGAGCCTCATCCGAACCCGGCTCGTCGATGGTGAACTCCGGTTTGATCTCGTCCTGGAGGCGCAGCTCCCAGGCATACGCCTTGGCCGGGTGCAGCTCCCAGAAGCAGTGGTGGGCGACGGCCAGCGACGGGTCCTCGACGCACTTGGCGCGGACCCGCTTCGGGAAGTAGCGGGCGGCAAGGTGGGCCCAGTCGTAGTCCTTGCGGCCCTGGGCGGTGGCTAGCTCCTTCCACCACTTCTTCGGGTCCTTCCACTGCGGCTCCAGGAGCGGCCACAGGGCGGCGCTGTTGACCATCACGCCGTCGTCGAGGTCCATCACGAACCGGGCATCGACCTCCCGCTTCGTGGTCTTCTCGTCGGGCGGCGGGGGGCCGCACTCGGCGAGCTGGGTCACCTTGTCGATGAAGTCGCCCAGCTCCTCGAGGAGCTTCTGGGCCTCGGCGAACCGCTTCTCGGCTTGGGTCTTGGTCGTGGATTGGGCCCGAGCCTTGCGGAGGTCGTCGAGTTCACCTTCGAGCCGGCGCTTCTTGGGGACCAGGGTGTCGGCCAAGAGCACGTTGAGCGTGTCGTCCCTGAAGCGGTGGATCGAGACGAAGGCGACGTAGCTCTTCTTCGCAGACGAGAGCGGGAAGTAGATGGGGCGGTTCTCGTAGAGCTTCTTGTGGTAGGCGAAGAACGAGGTGCGGAGGTAGCTGCGGAGATCGTCGCCATCACCGACCGCTCCACCATGCTCCTTCCACGCTTCGTGGAGCAGGGCGCAAGCCGGGTGTTCGAGGCTGTCCTGACCCTCGGTCGAGACGAAGAGGATGCCGGCCGGGAGGGCTGACGCGGGGGCTTCGTCGAGGATGCCTTCCCCGCTGGCCCCGAAGCGGCCGAGGGCGACGCCGAGGCCGAAGGAGACGAACGACTCGGGGGCGGGGGGATCGACCTCGGGCTCGTAGGGCGGGAGAGGAACGCCGTCAGGGCGGTCGACGGCACGCTGGGCCCAGTCCTGGGCGTATCGCCAGGGGGAGGGACCGGGTTGACGGAACTCGACGGAGGGTTCGCGGGCGGATTCGTGCTCGGTGAAGGCCGCGGCTAGCTCGTCAACGATCAACTCAGCCGAATTGACCCGGAACACGGGAAGACGGTTCACGTCGCCCACTTGAAAACTGATCGTCGGATTCAGCCCGATCAAGACATCTCTTGCGTGACGGCGATTCATCGCGCACAAGACGACCGGGATCTGATCCGGCGCCGGGAAGACGGACGCACCCTTGTCGCTGAAGACGGATAGGTACCGGTGTACTCGTGCAGAAAACGATGCGCCAATGGTCGAGTAGGCAACGCCAGCCCGGAAGTGGTAGAGCGGATTGCGAATGACAGTCGTCTCCGAAACCAACAGCTCAATTCCATGGTCTTTCCACTGGAGAACGTCGGAGAGATCTTCGAACCAGCATCGTCCGGAGGCTCCCATGACATATGGAACCCAGGCTGATGTCGGCGGCAACCCATCATTCTTGACGACTCTCAATGTGTTGCCGGATCGCACCTCCCACGGTTTGCGGAGAAACCTCGCGTTGTTCGCCGTTGAAGACCCCTGACGTACCGGGGCGACATCGCCAAGTTTTGGCAGTGCCGAGTAGTCCCGAAGCTCGCTCTCACGCCACCAATACACGATGGGTTCGCCCTCGATGACCTCGAAGCCCTTCGGGTCGAACTTGTAGACGTTCTCGTGGGCCCACAATGCGGCCTGTCGCCGCGCGGGCTTACCAGCGTCCCTGCGAGGATCAGCCAGCGGACCAGCCTGTACTCCATACGATCCCCCGCTCGACGCTTCGTTGCGGAGCACAACCAGTGCCGTGCTGATCACGTCATCCATGGACCTGCTGCTGAACGCCCCGGTTCCGAGGTCACCGATCCCCGTCAGGTGCCACTGGTGGAGCACCATGCGGCGGAGTTCGGCGAATTGGCCCAGGAACATCCACCCCCGCATCGTGACGAGCCCGGTCAGAGCACCCGGTCTTCCCAGCTCCACGCCGCGGACCATGAAGGCAGCGTATAGGTCCGCCTTCGCCGAAGCGTAGTGCTTGGCGACGTAGCCAGCGTCCGCCATGCGGCTCGTGCCCTGGTACGGCGGGTTCCCCACGACCACGTCGTAGGTCCCCTCCTTCACGAGCCGCACGAACCGCACCCCGGCGGCGAGCTGCTCGCCATCGAGCCGGAGCCCCAGATCCTCGGACGCCGAGTGCCGGGCGAGGAAGGCTTCGAGCTTGTCGAGGACGGTGGCCTTGGCCTCCCCGAGGGAGAGCTTCACCTGCTGCTGCGGGAAGCCACCGAAGAGATCGCCCTGGCCGTGGGAGCGCTCGAACTCCAGGTCGGTGGCCTTGAGCGCCTCCTCGATGGCGGCGTCCACCTTGAGCAAGGTGCCCAGGTGATCCACGCCCGCGAGCCCCGACACCAGGCGGCGGGTCAACTCCTCGGGGATCCCCGCCTCCCGCTTCAACTCCGCCCGCAGCTCCACGAGTGACGGATCGTCGTCGGGGAGGTTGCCGAGCTGGAGCGTCGGCGCCACCAGGTTCACCCGGGTGGGGCGTGCCTTCGGAGCGAGGGTCTTTGCCTTCAAGTAGAGAGCGGCGGCAGCGATCTGGATGGCCCGGGGATCGATGTCCACGCCGTGGAGGTTGTTCGCCAGGATCGCTTCGGCGATCGCAACGTCCGTGGCCTCCTCGCCCCGGTGCCGGGCCTCCTCGCGGTAGAGCTTCACGAGGAGATCGAAGGCGATGACGAGGAAATGCCCCGAGCCACAGGCGGGATCGAGGAGCTTCAAGTCCCGGATCGAGTTTGGGGCCTTGGCCACCGCATCCTCGGGGATGGGCTGCGGGACGTAGTACTTCCAGGCGTCCTCCAGCTCCCCCTCGATGGGCATCAAGGCGTCGAGAGCGACCTCGCCGGCCTCCCGCTTCTTCCGCCAGTCGGCACGTCGAGCATCGAGCAGGGGGAGGACCCGCTCGGCGTCCGGGATCCAGCCGTTCTTCTTGCAGATAGAGAGCCAGGTCAGGCCGAGGCTGTTCTGGAGCAGCCACTCGACCATGTAGCGCTCCGTGAACATCTGGGTCTTGGAGGCGATCTCGTGGGGCTCGATCTTGCCCCCATCGTTGATCTTGGCGTCGAGCGCCTCCCGCTCCGGATCGTTCCAGTACTGGTAGACCCACCCGAGCGTGGTGTCGTCCGTCCAGGCCGACTCCAGCTCCTTGGCGTCGAGCTTCTGGATGACCTCACGGAGGGTGGCCGCGGGGATCGGGAACAGCTCCGTGAGCCCCACCGGGCCGAAGAGGCCGGGCAGTTCGACCCCGAGATCGTCGAACACGAGCTGGAGGAGCGTCGCGTAGCCCTCGGTTTCGTCGTCGAGGAGGGCGGGCCCGAACTCCCGGAACTCCTGATACCCCTTGCTCGCCCAGCCCCCGGTGACGATCTCGGGCCTGGCGAGCCCCATCGCTTCGAGGTGCCTGAGGAGCACGAGCCGGTTGATGAGCGTCGCCCCCGCCTCCTTCACCGCCTGCCCCAGGAGCCGCTCCCGGGCAGCCTTCCGCTCCTTGTCGTTCCTGGCCTTCGAGGCCCGGACCCGCTCGTCGAGCCACGCGTCGAGCCTCGCCCGCCGCCGCCCGAGAGCCTCATCGAGCCCGGCCTGGCCGAGCGGCACCGAGAGGTGATACCGCCGCTCGGCCTCGTCGTGGAGGTCACGGAGGAGCCGCTCGCGCAGGCCACGGATGGTCGCCGAGAGGAGCTGCTTGGCCTCGGGGGTGAGGGTCGCCATCGTCACCAAATCCTCACCCGGTCTCCCTGGTCGAGCAATGGCCCGATCCGCTCCTCCAGCTCCCGGAAGAGCCCGTGGAGCTGCTCCCGGCTCTGGACCTCGCGACCGCGGAGGTTCGTCTCGACCTTGACGATCTTCTGCTCCGTGACCCGGTTCCGCTCTTCATCGAGCCGATCCCGGGCCAGCTCCTCGGCGGGTCCGATGCGGCTCTGGAAGGATTCTCGGAGGACCACGAGCGTCGGCGAGACGGCCTCGGGGCTGGTGTCGATGGGGGCGTCGAGGATGGGCTTGAGCACCCGGTGGGCCTGGTCGGCGGTGAGCGCCTCGAAGCCGGGGATCACGCGGACCCGCGCCTGGGCCCGCTCGGCCTCTTTGCTCTGGTGGCTGAGGATCCCCTTCCGGATCTCGACGTAGCGCTCCCGCACCCGCTCGCAGGCGTCGCTGACCTCGTGGATCGCTCGCCACGGGGTCTCGGATCTGAAGTGCTCCCCGATGGCCGCGGCGTCGGCTTCGAGCCCGGAGAGTTCGGAAGCCTCCGCGAGCTGAGCGAGGTGGTAGTCCCGGACCTTGGCGGCCTCCTGCACGGCCCCAACGGCCGGCTCGGTCAGCTCAACCTTGAGGATCTGGAGCTCTGCCATGCCGTCCCGCAGAGCGTCGAGGTTGCGCTTCAACTCGACGACGATCTTCTGGATGGGCCGGTGCCGGCAGCAGTCCTCCAGCGCCTTGGCGAGCTTGCCCAGGCGTTCCGGCAGGGCGGGTCGCCCGGGTAGCTCGTCGAAGCGGCGCTCCACGTCCCGCAGCAGGTCCCGTTGGTGCGGGAAGTACTTGAAGGCAGCATCGGCGAACGCCTCGTCCTCCCGGTCGAGCTTGGCGTCGAGGAAGCTGTCGAAGAACTTGGCGATGGCGATCCGATCCCGGGGCGTGATCGGATCCTCGGCGGGCGGGAAAAACTCCGCCTTGCGGAAGGTGCGGTCCTTGGTGAAGAGGTCCTTCACGCCGGCGTCCCGGTAGGACGTGATCTCGTCCCCGGCTTCGTTTCGGATCCGGACGTGCTTGCCGCGAAGGAGGCCCGCACAGCAGGCCCGGACGAGATCCGAGGGGTAGCCGTAGGGTGGCCCGATGAAGGTGGCGATCAGGGTTTGGCCGGAGATCCCGCCGGTCTTCTGGATCTCGGTGGCGATCCGCTTCGGGTGCTCGCCCTTGCAGGTGGCGATGTACTTCTGGTCGTCGAGGCCGAGGATCCCGAGGCCGCCGTCGAGGAACTTGGTGGACGGGCCGGAGAGCTCGACTTCGAGGAGCTGAAGGATCTCGGTGTCGGTGACGGCGAGGAGATCCGTGGTGTGCGGGTAGAGCTCGGGCAGGATCCGGTTGGCGATGGCCACGATGGCCGAGGTGAACGCCGCCCCGAGATCCCGGGGCCGGAGCTGCTGGCCGCGGAAGTAGAACGTGCCCTCGTGGAAAGCTGAGGCAATCGCCCGCTGGCTCTGCTTCTCTAGGTCTTCGAGGCGAGCCTCTTCCTCCAAGACGAGCTGCTGCTTGGCCTTGGGGAGGGAGGCCCACCGGGGCTTGTAGCGCTCGACCATCTTCCTCGACCGGCCGAGATCCCGGACAGCGCTCTCGATGGCCCCGTCGCCGACGACCCAGACGACCCGGTTGTGGAGCTGCTCCTGAGCGCTCCGCTGCACCCAGGTGGCCGCCTCCCGGCCGTCCTTGAGGTACCGGAAATCCACCACGACGGTGGAGTCCTCGCGGGCGTCCATGAGCTTCACGTCGTGGGCCTGGCGGCCATCGGAGAACCAGAGCGCCCAGGGGAAGCTCCGGCCCTTGTACTTGGGCCGCTCCTGCATCGAGCCGACGAGCACCTTCAGCGTCGTCTGGACGATCTCGCTGATGACCTCGATGGTCACCGGGTAGTCCTGGCGCTCCCGCTCCCACTCCTGCCCGGCCGAGCTTTGGATCTTGAAGCCGGTCTTCTCCGAGTACGACAGGAGGTTGAGGCTCCGGAGCTTCTCCAGCGCCTCGGTGATCGCCGGCACTCGGTTGCCCTCCCCGAGGCGGGCGTAGAGGCAAGTGGCGACCAGCTCCGGGGTCGTCGGGGTTTGCTCCTGGATCAGCTCCAGGAGGGCCACGGCCTTGGCGACCCGCTGGGCCACCGTGTCCCCCTGTACCTCCGCGTGCGAGAGGATGCGGGAGAGCGTGGCCTGCACATCGGCGTCGAGGGCCGATTGCTGGACCTCGAAGATCGAGTCGAGGGTGACCAGCTCGCCCAGGGGCTGGTCGGCGAGCTTCTGCTCCCGGAATAGCTCACCGAGGAGCTGGAGGAGCCCACGGATGGCGTGATCGTCGCCCTGGACCCGGGTCGAGCGGGAGCGGAGGTTCGAGGTGATCTGCATCAGGAGGTCGATGTGCCCGGGGAGCATCGGGTAGACCTCGCAGAAATCCTCCTCGGTGATGGCCTCGCAGCCGTAGCCGTAGAGCTTCAAGTCGCCCCGGTGCTGCTGGAAGAGGGCCCGGAGCCCGGCCACCCTCTCGGGCTTCTTCTTGAGGAGGCGCTTGTGGACCACGTCCCGAATGTTCGTAGTGCCGAGGTGGACGCGGAGCTGGGCGGGGAA
>JAFGBI010000047.1 GCA_016933275.1 Polyangiaceae bacterium
ATCAATGACCTAGAGCACCGAACCGGCAGCAGACCTCACCAGAGGCAGCGCTGGAAACGCGTCCTCGCCTCGCATGGACGCGTTTTCAGCGCTGCCGTTGCGGTTGGCAACCTGATCGGTGCTCCAGCTCGGAGACACGTTCCAAGTGAACGCAAGCCGATGCTCCGAGGACCCGCCGACGCCCGCGCCGGGCTCGAGTGTGCGCGCCGTCGGCCGATGCCGGTGCGACGCCCCCCCCTAGCTGCCAGCATTGCTCGCCAGGCCAACCCGCTCCGAGCCCCCAAACGGAGGCTCGCCCAGCGACCCGCCGATCGAGAGTGGGGGGCACTCGGCGTCGCGTGGCACGAGCGCCCAAGCCGCGCTACCTTCGGGCCCGATGTCCGGTTCGGCTGACTGCGTCCTCAGAACCATCCTCGACGATGGCTCGTTCCGCGTGATCGCCGCCCGTACCACGGACACCGTGGCGGGCACCTTGTCCGCCCAAGGGGTAGCGGGCAGAACGGCCCGAGCGCTGGGAGAGCTGCTGACCAGCGCCATCCTCTTCCGGGAGACGATGGCACCCGGCTATCGAGTGCAGGGGATCCTCCGGGACAAGGACGGAAAGAGCACGCTCGTCGCGGACTCCCACCCATCCGGTGATGCGAGGGGCCTGGTGCAGCTCGCGCGCGGCAGGACCGAGGTGGGCCTCGAACAGGGCGCGCTCTTGCAGATGATGCGCTCGCTGCCCAACGGCAGTCTCAATCAAGGTGTCGTGCAGGTTCCTGCGAACGGCGATCTCTCCGCGGCCATGATGGCGTACATGCAGACCTCCGAGCAGGTCACCAGCCTGGTGAGCGTCGCGACGGTGCTCGACGGCCAGCGGGTCCTCGGCGCGGGCGGCCTTCTCGTCCAGCTCCTGCCGGAGGCCAACGCCACCAGCACCCGCTCGATGGTCGAACGGTTCGAGGCCCTCGGTTCCGTAACCGCTCGGGTGGCGCGCCCTGGTTTCACTGCCCAGGCTCTGGTCGGGGAGCTACTGGCCGAGTCCGGCCACTCGCCGCTCGGCGAGCAGGAGCTCCGCTACCACTGCTGGTGCAGCGAAGTGCGGGTGATGTCGGCACTCGCAACCCTTGACCGCAGCGAGATCGAGGCGATGCTCCACGAAGGTCAGCCGATCGAGGTCAACTGCGACTACTGCCGGACGGAGTACCGGATCCCGACTGCGAAGCTCCGCGGACTCCTCAGCGAGAGCTGAATCACCGTTACATCATCGGCGACAGCGGATCGCGCGGACAGGGGTTTCGCCGACCCGATGACGTTCCGCGATGGCCGGACGGAGGACGGGAAGCGGCCATGGCTGGGGCTTCGGCTGCGGCAAGGGGGTTTCGGCGGTGGTGGTCGGCCGGGCCGCGCCCACTCGAGCAACGACCGCCGTTGCTGGCGACGTAATGGACGCCCTCCAATCATGCCCGGCTCCTCTCGGTTCCGGGGAACGCGCCGTATCCACCGAAGCCGACGAACTCAAGGCCATCCTCCAAGTGGTCGAATTCGCTTTGTTCTTCCTCCATCACCGGCCGCGCATCGGTCCTTGCTGGTCGCCAATCCGCTCCGGTCGTCGGTCCGACGCATCAAGCGTCGCGGATCTCGCCGGAGGCGCCGTTGCTGTTGGCAACCTGACCGGGGTCCAGGCTCCCGAATCGGAGTCCTCACTTCCCGGTCACGCGCAGCTCGGTCAACGCCGCCTGCTGCGCGGTCTTGGCGACGTCGCCTTCGCCGACGTCGCTGTGACAGGCTGCCTTCTTGCCCCGGGCGATGCCCACCGCGTCACGTGTCTTCGCTGCGAGTCGGTGGAGCTCCTCCGTCGTGAGGACACCCCTCGCTTCGAGGATCGCCCGTTGGTCAGGCGTGGGCGCTGCGGTCGCCCCCCCACCCGTTCGCTCGTACCCCGGCGCCTTGCCACTCGAGAATTCTGCGACGTTCTTCGAGATCCGAACCGCGCACCAGGCGTGGCCGCACATCGCACAGAAGTCGGTGTCGACATCGAGATCCTCGTCGTGCAGAGCCCGTGCCGTATCCGGGTCGAACGACAGCTCGAAGTGGTGCTCCCAGTTGAGCGCGGCGCGCGCTTGGGTGACGGCGTCGTCCCAATCACGACTCCCGGGGATGCCGAGCGCCACGTCTGCCGCGTGAGCGGCGATCTTGTAGGCGATGCACCCCTGCTTGACATCGTCGCGCTTGGGCAGCCCGAGGTGCTCCTTGGGCGTGACGTAGCAGAGCATCGCGGCGCCATGGTACGCCGCCGCGGTCGCTCCGATCGCGCTGGTGACGTGGTCGTAGCCGGGGAACACGTCCGTCACCAGGGGACCGAGCACGTAGAACGGCGCGCCGTGACAGAGACGGCGCTCGAGCTTCATGTTGTATTCGATCTGGTCGAACGGCACATGACCGGGACCCTCGATCATCACCTGGCAACCCTTACGCCACGCGCGCTCGGTCAGCTCCGCGAGCGTGCTGAGCTCGGCGAGCTGGGCCCGATCGGTCGCGTCCGCGAGGCCACCGGGCCGCAGTCCGTCGCCAAGCGAGAAGGTCACGTCGTGTTCATGCACCACGTCGCAGATCGCCTCAAAGTGCTCGTACATGGGGTTCTCGGCGCCGCGCGCGATCATCCATTGGGCGAGGAGCGAGCCGCCGCGGCTGACGATTCCGATCAACCGCGCCGCGACCAGCGGTAGGTGGGCGCGGAGAACGCCCGCGTGGACCGTGAAGTAGTCGACCCCCTGCGCCGCCTGGTGGCGGAGGCCAGCGAGGATCGCCTCGATATCCAGCTCCTCCAGCTTCCGACCGAGGATCATCGAATAGATGGGGACCGTCCCGATCGGCGCCGGCGAGCTCGCGACGATCGCCTCCCGGCAGGCGTCCACGTCGCCGCCAGTAGACAGATCCATCACGGTGTCCGCTCCCCAGCGCAACGCCCAGCGGAGCTTCTCCACCTCCTCCACGGTGCCGGAGGTGATCGGGGATGCGCCCATGTTGGCGTTGATCTTGGTCCGGGAAGCGCGCCCGATCGCGACGGGATCGAGACCGAGGGCGAGGTGGCGGCGGTTGGCGGGGATGACCATCCGTCCCGCGGCCACCTCGTCGCGAACCTGCTCGGGGGAGAGGTGCGGCTCGCGTTCCGAGACGCGCCGCATCTCCGGAGTCACGACGCCGAGACGAGCATACTCGAGCTGCGTTCGCGGCACGAACCCGGAAGGCGCTGCCGCGAACGCCCCCTCCCGCCGCCACCCGTCCGGGAGAAAGTCCCAGGCCGTGCGGTCGCTCGGGGCCGGCATGCCGGGCCCGTCCGGGGATGCGAAGGCGAACGGACCGCCGATGTCCGCAGCGCGCGCAAACGAACCGGGGTTGGTCCCGAGCGCGCGGGTCGAGGGATTGTGCGCACCGAGGTACGGACTGGGTCCGATGGTCATGCTGGCGTTCCTCCTCTCGGGACGACCCGCTCGCCATGCCGAAGGATCTGGAAGACGCCTGCCGGGCGTCGCTTCCCTCCGCCGGTGCGAGCCGGATCAGGTTCGACGGGTGCTTCTCAGCAGCCACTCTCGGCTGCGCCCCGAGCGACTCACCGGACGCTAGCGCAGGTCGAAGCCAAGCGGTAGCCAAAGCGAGCATTGGCGAACGACCAGGCCCCGAGGTATGGGGCACGCCGTGTCGCTCGTCGAGATCAGCCGGCGGCTCGCCGCCCGTGTCGATCGGCTCTCCTTCGGGGCGCCCGTGACGCACGTGTACGACCCGCTCGTCTACGCCCGGACGCCCCACGAGGCGTATCTCGAGCGCTACGGTGGGTGCCGCAACGGCACGCTCCTGCTCGGAATGAACCCCGGCCCGTTCGGGATGGCACAGACCGGGGTGCCGTTCGGGGACGTGGCTTCGGTGCGGGACTTCCTGGGCATCGAGCAACCGGTCGGTCGACCTTCTCGGGAACACCCCGCGCGTCCCATCGAGGGCTTCGACTGCCGCCGCGCGGAGGTGAGCGGCGCCCGTCTCTGGGGCTGGGTCCGCGAACGCTTCGGGGCTCCGGCGATGTTCTTCTCCCGCTGCTTCGTCGCCAACTACTGCCCGCTCGTCTTCATCGAACCGCCGGCGAAGAATCGCACCCCCGACAGGCTGCCGCGGGACGAGAGGGATGCCCTCTTCACAATCTGCGACGATGCCCTGCGCGAACTCGTGCGAGAGATCGCCCCCCGCACGGTGGTCGGAGTGGGCGCCTTCGCCGAGGCTCGCGCCCGTGGAGCGCTCGCCAACCTCGACGTCCGCGTCACCGCAATCCTCCACCCCAGCCCCGCAAGCCCACTCGCGAACCGCGGCTGGGCGCGCGCGATCGAGCGGCAGCTGAAGGAGGCGGGGATCGATCTGTGATCCTCCCGGCTCCCTTTGGCTATCTGACCGAGTCGGGGAGGGCAGCGGCTCACTCGCGGGTGGTCGGGCGCGACCCGTGCTCACGTGGGGGAGGAGGATGCCATCGAGCTACTCGGAGCAGAAGCCCCACTGTGTCCGAAATCTTGGGGATCCTCGGGCAGCCGAACCACGAGGTTGATGACCTTGCTGCCCTCGACGTGGAGGATGCCGGCCGCAGCCATCTGGTCGATGGCCTTCGGGGCGCAGCCGCTCTGTGCCACGACGCGGGCCCTGGTCGTCACCGAGTGAGTGATCTCGATCACCTTCTCGAGCCCGGAGTGCGGCTGAAACTTGTAGGTCTTGCCATCATCGTTGCGGATGAGTCCATGTTGCGGGTGAAGGAAGAGCCCGTCGCCGCGCTGGTGGCGCCGCTTCCATTCGACGACGGCGCCCTCGAACGCGGCGCGGAAACACTCCGCGATCTCGGTTCGACCGATGCCCCGGAAGTGATAAGCGACCGCCGCGAGGTCGTCCGTGCCAAGCGTCGGGTGGAGTGAGCGGTACTCCGGCAGCGGCTCGAGTCGCTCCCAACCGAAGCCCCGGTAGCCCTCGAAATAGGGGCTGAAGCGGTCGATGCGGATGGGGTTCACGCTGTGCGGAGGCGTAAGGTGAGGGATCCTCTTCATCAACGCGATCTGGATCGCGTAGTCCTCCGGAGTCTCGCCCGGGATCCCGACGAGCTGGTGCCAAGCAGCCAAGATACCCTGCTCGCGGCACCACTTGAGCAGGGCGACGTTGCGAATGGCGTCGATCCCCTTCCGCAGGTGACCGAGCAGCGCGGTGCTCAAGCTCTCGATCCCGGGTTGAATATGCGTAATCCGAGCCCGTCGGAGCGCGATGACGTCGGACTCCGTGAGGTTGGCCTTCACCTCGTAGAAGAGGTGCGGCCCCTCGGGGAAAGTCCCGAGCTCCGGAATGGCGTGACGCAGGTGGTCGATCGAGAGGACGGTGTCGGTCGCGTAGAGGTTCTTGCCATACGCCCCCCACAGCTCCCGAACCTCCCGGACGACGCGTCGACTCGACTTCGACGTGAAGGCCAGCTCGACCCCGTTCAGCCCGCAGAACGTGCAGTGGTGCTTGGCTCCCCACCAGCACCCCCGCGAGCTCTCGAAGGCGACGGCCATCTCTCGAGCGTTGGCGAACTCACCCGCGTCACGGAGGAATGCGCGGTAGTCGGGTACCGGGACCGTCTCGAGATCGATCGGGGCATGGCTCTCGATCACCGGCGATGCGGGCTCCTCCCCCTGCGCCAGCGCGAGCAGCGCCGGTTCGCCCCACCCGCTCACGATGAAGTCCACCTCGGGGTAGGCGGCGATTAGGGGTCCCCCCATCGGCGTCGAGCAAGCCGAACCGCCGAGCACAATCCGCACCCCCGGGGTGCTCTCCTTGATCACCCGGGCCAGGAAGAGCGCAGCCAGAAGCTGGTTCAACGAGGTGGTCAGCCCGATGAGATCCGGGGCGACGGCTCGTACGCGCTCGAGGCAACGTTCGGCCAACATCGCCCGGAGTCGGGCCCGCTCGTCGGCGGACCCGATGAGCGCCGCGAGCCGCTGCTCCGCCTCCGGATGCGCAATCCTGCCGTGAAGTCCCTCGGCGAAGAGCAACTCTCCCACGAGCCCGTCCAACCCGTCGGTGACCTTGTGATAACGCTCGCGGCCGAGCACGCGCGCGAGATCGAAATGGACGTACGCCTCCTCACAGTCGAGCCCGTGTTCGCGGAGAACGGTGGCGAGTAGGGCGGTGCTCAGCGAGGAGAGCATCAGGTGCTGAAAGGGTGGACAGATCAGGAGGACCCGACGGGGGCTCGCGGCTCCCCTGTTCCCTGCCGCTGCGACCGACAGCGCTGGGTGGAGCGGAAGGGTGCGATTCGCCATGGGCCCCACCTTCCTAGTGCCTTCGTGGCCCGAGGTCGACGTCGCTCGAATGGTCGAGGGGAGCCCCGACCAGGTGGAAGGCCCCGGAGCAGCGATCAGCTTGGTTGTTGCGTCGGATCAGGAACCTTGGGACCCGGTTCCTCCGGACCCCGCACAACGGGAGCTGGGCATGGGTACGTTTCCAGCGGCGCCGTTGCAGTCGGCAAACTGGTCGGTGCTCTCGCGTTCTTGGGGCGGAAGGCTCGTCGAGCTCGAGTCAAGGCTCTCCGAATGCAGGCAAGGGGTTTCTTCGCCCATCGCGCCGCCGCGGCGCCACCGCCGCGTGGCGCCGCGATGTTGGATGGGGGCCCCATGCCTTGGGGGGACGGCAACCCCCGAAGAGCCCTTCTGAACCGCAATCTTCACCGAGTCGGGCGGGAAATTCGTCAGCGTTCTCGTGGACATCAGCGCTCAGTCGTCGGTGATCGGGGTCCCCCGCGTCCTACCCGACAGCGGATGGCCCTTGAAGGGTCCCGGCTCCGCCGGGCTAAGATAGCCTCGCGTGACTATCGGCGTGACCTCGTTCGAGCGATGGCGGCACCGCCTATCCTGGCTGCGTCGCACCGGAACCGTGGTGACCCTCGCTGGGCTGGTGGGCGCGGCCACGCCCCCGGCCGCTCATGGCAGGATCCGCAGCGATCCCGAGCCGCCCGCGCTGGCCCCAGCAACGCTGGTCTTGCCGACGGTCCTCGTGACCCCCCCGCCCCACCCGCTCGACCACGTCTCCCGCGCCGAGCTCGAGCGCCGCGTGGCGCTGGCGCCGGAGGGGCTCGGAACCGCATCGCTCGGCGTTCCGAACCGCGGTGCCCTCTTCAATCCGGAGGCGTTTCGAGACAGCGAGCTCTGGGTGATCGAATCGGCGGAGAACGTTTGGGCCACACCAGAGAGCATTCGCGCCCTCCAACACGCGGTCGAGGCGGTACGCCGGGAGCATCCGGGAACCACCCCTCTTCACATCGGCGATGCAAGCCGCCGCCGTGGCGGGTACCTGCGGCCTCACCGGAGCCATCAGTCGGGCCGCGATGTTGACGTCGGCTTCTACTACCTCGATGGCCCCGCCTGGTATGCCCCGGCCACGGCATCGAACCTCGACCGGGTCCGGACCTGGGCGCTCGTCCGCGCCTTGCTCGCGGATGGGGAGACCGAGTACATCTTCCTCGACCAGGGTGTACAGACCCTCCTCGTCGAGCATGCGCTGGCCGCCGGCGAGGATCCCGCATGGCTCCGCGACGTCTTTGGCGGGACGAGCCGTCGCGAGGCGCCGGTGCGCCACACCCGCGGACACAAGACCCACCTCCACGTGCGGTTCCTGAGCCCAGAAGCCGTGGAAACCGGGATACGGCTGGGACCCTTCCTCTCGATCTGGAACGGGCGGTCACGGCGACCGGGGTGACACGAGAAGCCCGATTCAATCGCACTCCTGCGAATCGGGCCCGGTGCCCCGCTCGATGGTCTGATCCATCTCCAGCGCAGGGAACGCATGCGCAGGATTGCCGACCCGACGCGCGGGCACGCCCACGACCGTGGAGTGCGCCGGCACGTCCTGGAGCACGACGCTCCCGGCCCCGATCTTCGCGCCCTCGCCGATCACGACGTTGCCGAGGACCTTGGCACCAGCGCCGATCATGACCCCGCGACGGATCTTCGGATGGCGGTCGCCCCCGTGCTTGCCCGTGCCCCCGAGGGTCACCTCGTGGAGCATCGAGAAGTCATCGTCGACGACCGCGGTCTCACCGATGACCACGCTGGTGGCGTGATCGAAGAGGATGCCCTTGCCGATCCGCGCCCCGGGGTGGATGTCCACCGCGAACACCTCCGAAATCCTGCTCTGGAGGTAGAGGGCCAGGGCCTGACGATCCGTGGTCCAATAGTAGTGCGCTGCCCGGTAGGCCTCGAGCGCATGGAATCCCTTGAAGTAGAGCAGCGGCATCGAATACCCGCGGCAGGCGGGATCGCGAGTCACGACCGCCTGCAGATCGGCGCGGATCGCCAATCCCATCCCGGGATCCGACGCGAGCGCGGCGTCCACCAGGTCCCGCAGGGTGAGCGCGGTCACCGTGGGGCTGCCGAGCTTGCTCGCCAGGATGAAGCTCAGGGCGTCTTCCAGCCGCTCATGGCTCAGGACGACGGTGTATAGAAAGCTCGCCAGCGCCGGCTCGCGCTGAGCGTCGCTCGCCGCTTCTTCGCGGATCCTTGACCAGATGGCCTCGTCTGGGACACGACGCACGATGGACTCCTCTTCTCTTGGCAAAATGCGGCGGCGCTCCCGTGGACATCTAGGACCCGCTGCCGAGAACGCCACCGGGACCGGCCCCCAAAAAGCACGAAGGCCCGAGTGATCGTCCACCCCGGCCCGATCCAGCTGCGCCTTTCGATCCAATCGACCGGATCCGCAGGCGAGCAGCCTTCGAACGCCAGGGCCCCCGGGCCGCCAGGACGACGCCAGGGGCGGAACCTCGCCAGCACGGCCGTGACCTATCTCCCGACCTGGCAGAGGTCAAACTGCGCCCGCGCGATCGAGACGACGGCGTCGCCGCTCGGACGTCCATCACTACGAAATCGTTCATTCAGTTCATGGCACGCGGCGCTCCGAGCGGGCGATTGGGTGCGGCTCGGCTCTCGGACTGCTCGCCGCCACGGTGCCCCGCCTGGGATTGATGAGGTGGGCGGGCCAATCCGCGAAGAGGCGGTCACCGTCCGCCAGACCCCGATGACGGCAAATGGCCATGAGAGCCAACCCTTCGACCCGGCGCAAGCGTTCCCGGACGCTGGGCCCGGGGGTGGGTTGTGCGACCCCCGACCCCGTGGCTAATCTGCGCGCCCGCGGCTGCACCCTGTGGGGTACCTGCCCCCGCCGCGACGGAAAGCGAGCCTACCTTGCCGAAGTTCACGTGGAGCCCCGACCCCGAAGCCCTCGGGTTCGTCCTTCCCACCCAGTTCTTGACGGTGATGATCGCGGTCGCGGTCGTCGCTGGCATCTTCGCGGTCCTATCGTACCGCGCGGGCGATCGCGGCGGCGCCACGTTCACTGCCGTGATCGCGGTCGCGTGCTTGGTCGTCGGCTTCTACTGGCCGACTTGGCAGCCGTGGGTGGCGATCCGCTACTACTCGCTGCTCTTCGTCGTCGTCTTTCTCGGCGGCTACTGGCTACTCGACTGGCAGGTCCGAAGGGGTGGCGGGGAGCGTGATGACGCCGGCGACTTCATCGTCTACGGGGTGATCGGGGTGCTCGCCGGGGCCCGGCTCGGGCACGTCGCCTTCTACGACCTCGACAAGGCCCTCGCCGATCCATGGTGGGTCTTCGCGATCTGGACGGGCGGGCTGTCGAGCCACGGGGCGACGATCGGGCTCATCCTCGCGATGTGGTTGTTCACCGCGAGGCGGCGCATCCCCTTCCTCGAAGGCTCGGATCGCTTCGCTTTCTCCGCGGCGCTCGGCGCCATCCTCGTGCGCTTCGGTAACTTCCTGAACTCGGAGATCGTAGGCGCGAAGATCGAGGACGGTTCCTGGGGCGTCCTCTTCGTCAAGACCTGCGAGCAACGCCCGGAGGCGGCGGGTTGCTGGAAATTGTTCGGGGCACGATCGGCCGATTTCGCCGACAAATGCATGACCGGCAACGTCGACTGCTGGGGATACGACGAGTCCGTGATCTACCGGCACCCGAGCCAACTCTACGAGGCCGGCCTCGGGACCCTGGTACTCATCACCCTTTTCGTCTTCGATCGGGTCTGGGGCAAGGAGAAGCGGCCACGCGGCGCCCTCATCTCGCTCTTCTTCGCCCTCTACTTCGTGGGCCGCTTCATCGTCGAGTTCTTCAAGGACTACCAGACCCCCTTCGAGCGCGAGGCAGAGTCGTTGACGATGGGTCAATGGCTCAGCATCCCTGGCGTCTTGCTCGGTATCTATGGTCTCTACTGGGCGTTCAAGAACCGACTCCCCGCAGGCTGGGCCCCGGCCGGGACCGTCAACACTGACGAGTTCGGCGAGCTCGACGAGGAAGACGACGAGGCGGGGAAGCGGGATTCCTTCCACGACGATGACGTGGACGCGGAGTTCGGAGGCCAACGCCGGCGCCGACGGAAGGGCAAGGGCAAGAAGCGCAAGGGACGCCGGGCGGCGGCTGGATCGGCTACCGACCGAAGCAGCGTCGAGCCGGACGAGGCTGGCGAAGAGGGCGCGGGAGCGCCGCGCGAAGACGATGTCGCTCGCGAGACCGCCGACGACAACGCGACCGGTGCCGGGGCGGACGACGCGCCGCCGCCCGAAGCGACCACCCGACGTGGCAAGCGCCGCAAGCGGTCAGCCCGCCCTGCCGCCGAGAAGTCGAATTCCGACGAGGACGACGACTGAGCCCGGGCACCGAGCGCTCATGGACGCGCGGACGGAGCCACCCCGGCCGCATGCTGCCGCGCGGCAGCATGCGCGCGGACCTGGTGCACGAAGGCCTCGAGGCGGGTCCGATTCGCGACGCCGTTGCTCCCCCCGTAAACCAGGGTGGAGACGGGGAGGTGGCCCATGTCGCGGCGAATCCGCGCCTCGAAGGCCTGCGACACCGAGCCCACCATGCAGTTGATGCAGGCGGCGTTGAGGATTCCGTCAACGCCTGCCCGCGCGTACCTCAACATTCGACCGAGGTTCAGGACGAGCAGGGGGTTCGCGGCCTGGCCCAGGTAGGGACGCGCGAGCGCCTGTGTTTCGGAGACGTCGAGCTCGGGCATCAGGCCGTCGATACCAGAGAAGGCACGCTCGACCTGCCGGCGTTGGCGGGTGATCACGCGAGCGGTCAGGGCAAACCGCGTCCCCCACAGCGGCCGCCGGAGGCGCCACCCGAGCGTCGAACGATAGGTGGCATTGTACTCTGCGAGATCGGCGCCGAAGGGGGCGGGCCAGACCTCGCAGCCGGCTGACTCCAGCACCCGGAAGAGGCCGTCGGAAGCAAAATCGTTGATCCGCGTGTACACGTCCCCCGCGACGCCGATCACGGGTCTTCGCTGGCATCCGCGATCGATCGCGGAGAAGTCGCGGGCGCAACGGGCAAGCGCATCGAGGATGCCGCCCCGCTCCCCAGCGTGGGCCAGCCGCTCGAGGGAGCGCTGATAGACCGCGTCGGTTTCCCCCCGGTGGACCTCGTACGGCCGGATCCGACAACGGGCCCGGAGCAGCACGTCGGTCGCGACTAGGGTGGCCTGCATCCGGATCGCGAGCCGGAGGCCGATGAGGGCGCCCCAGCTGTCGAGCGACGGCATGACGATCCGAATCCGCTCTGCGCCGAGCCGTTGCAGCAAAAGGTCGAGGCCGTCGCCGTACTGGCGGAGCAAGCAGGAAACAACCGTGCCAGGGAGGAAAAAGGCGTCATTCGGGCGGAGGTCGCCGCTCGCGACCCAGGCCGCGAGGTCCCCCGCGATCATGGCGAAGGGGTGGCACTCACGGCCGGAAACCAGGGCCTCGCCGCGTTCGCGGATCGCCGGCGTCGGGGGTGGCAGCGACAGCACCTCGAAGCCCGCCGCCCTCAGGATCGCAGCCTGGCCAAGAGCGTGGTCGGCGAAATACGGCATCACCATGCGCCCACGCGTCGTGAGATTCGGGCGGGGCGTGCTCCGCCTCGGCGACGCGGGACGGCGCCGCTCGAGGTGCGCCGCAACCTCGTCGGCAAAGGCCTCGATACGCGTGATGAGCCCCGCCTCAGAGCGATGCTCGTCTAGCTCGAGGACGAGGTGGGGTCGCGCCGCGAAGGCGCGCTCGAGGTGACGCAGGGTGAAGGCGTCTGGGCCGCAGCCGAAGGAAGAGACGATGACGGGCAAGAGCCGTTCATCCTTCACGACCAGCTCGGCGGCGCGTATGAGATCTCGCGCGAAGTGCCAGGGTAGGTCGCGCCATCGCTCGTCGAGCGCCACCTCGTCGAGCGGCAAGGCATCGAGGGGCAGCAGGGGCAGGCCGAGCCGGGCGAGGTGACGCCCCAGACCCAGGTTGAGCACCGGATCCGAGAGCAGGTACGGCCGCGCGAGGACCACGACGATCCGGTCGTGGCCGGCGTCGAGCACCTCCCTTCCCCAGGCCGAGAGCGCCTGCTGCAGGCGACGCGCCGCTTCGTCTCCCGCGATGAGCGCGCGTTCCACCGCGCGGCGGTCTAGCCCGAGCGAGCCACCGACCCCGGCGAGCGCGTCCACCCGCCGCCCCGGCGGCAGATCGAGCGACAGCTCGGGCGCGATCACCTCGACTCCAACGAACGCCCCCGCCACCATGAAGGGCAGGTGGTGGCCGAAGAGGCAGCTGCTCGCGGCGCCCTGGCCGCCAGGCAGCGCGCTGACGGACGGGATGAGAAGCTCCCTCACGTGCATCGCCGCGAGCTCCGCCGCGTGGCCGTACGCTGCCTTGATGGGGAGGCAGGTGTCCGAAGTGAGGTGACGCATCCCGGCCGCGAGGGTAGCCGTCGTCGTCGGCGGAGAAAGGAAGGGGATCCGCCCAGCGGCACGCGCGAGCGCCGCGAACCAGGGGAGCAATGCGAGGGTGTGGGAGGCCCGGAGGAGCCCGATCGCATTCGCGGGCGGCTCGACCCCTGCCTCGATCCCGGAAGCGGAAAGGAGGAGCTCGCTGCGACGCGCGAGCGGATCGGGCACCGGTGGTCCGCCTTGGTCCCGCGACGTGTAGCGTTCGCAGACGTCACCGAAGTGGAAGCGGTCGCTGCCCGAACGGTAGCGGGTGACCTGGCAGCGGGCGCTGCACTGCGGGCACTCGAAGGAGCCCTCGAGCTCCCCCACGGAGGCGCCGAAGCCGCGAAAGCGAGTGGGCGCCGCGAGCCGCCCCCCCCGCCGCGCATCCCGCACGAGCAAGGCGACGCCGAAGGCACCGGACACGCGGTGGTGCGGATGGACCAGCACCGATCGACCGAGCAGGCTCTGGAAAGCTGCGACGACCGCGCGGTTCGAGGCAGTTCCCCCCTGGAAGACGACCCTTTCGCCGATGGGACGATCTCCGACGACGCGGTCGAGGTAGTTGCGAGCGACCGAGAGCGCGAGGCCAGCAGTGACGTCCTCGACGGACGCGCCCGCCGCCATCGCCGCCACGGCCTCGCTCTCCATGAACACGGTGCAGCGCCGGCCGAGATCGACGGGAGACCGTGACGCCAGGGCACGGTCGGCGAACTCGCCAATGATGTCGATCCCGAGGCGTTCTGCCTGCTCCTCCAAGAATGAACCCGTGCCGGCAGCGCAGACGCGGTTCATGGTAAAGTCGAGGAGCATGCCCTCATGGGCCCGAATGTACTTGGCGTCCTGGCCCCCGATCTCGAAGACCGTGTCGGCCTCGGGCAGGAACGCCACGGCAGCGCGGAGCTGGGCCGCGATCTCGTTCTTCACCAGATCGGCACCGAGCAGGTGCCCTGCCAGGTGTCGACCCGAGCCAGTGGTCCCGACGCCGGCGATTCGTGGCAGCGTGGGGTACCGGTGAGCCACGCGGTCGAGCGCGTCCTCCACTGCCTCGATCGGGCGCCCGCGGGTCTTGACGTAAACGCAGTCGAGGAGTCGTCCCGAATGGTCGATGAGGGCGAGGTTGGTGCTCACCGACCCGACATCCACGCCGAGGATCCATTCCTCGGTCGCGAGCCCTTCTCCGGTCGGCTCACTCGTCGGCCCGGCCTCCATCACCTTGGACAACGGGGACGTCGTGCCGAATGACGTTCGCTGGTGCCGAGTACACTCGATGGCCTCGAACAGACGAGCGAGCGGGAGAGCCTCTGCCTCGGCGTGGAGCGCAGCGCCGACGGCCGAGCAGAGCTCCGGACGCTCCGGAACGACGAGGGTGGCCTCAGCGAGATGGAAGACCTCCCGGATCGCCCGCACCATCCCCTGATTTCTGGCGCAGCCGCCGATCAGCAGCACGGGCGGCTCGAGCTGCCGTCCCTTGAGCACCTGGGCTTGGAACGTGCGCACCAGGGCATGACAGAGGCCGAGCGCGATCTCATCAACCGGGGTCCCCTTCTGCTGCAAGTGAATGAGATCCGACTTGGTGAAGACCGCGCAGCGCCCCGCTACCGACGGCGCCCGCTTCGCCGCGGCGGCAGCCCGCGAGAAGGCGTCGAGCGTGAGGGAGAGGCGGCTCGCCTGCTGCTCGAGGAAGCTACCGGCACCGGCCGCGCACAGATCGGAGAGCGCGAAATCGACCCAGTCCCCGGGACGCTCCGGATCCAGGCGACACCAGAACGAGTACTGCCCTCCGAGGGAGAGGACATCGCGCGTATCCGGCTTCGCGTGACGAGCACCGGTGACGGCAGCCACAACGTCCGGCACCTCGGTGGCGACGGCGAGCTCGGGCATGAGGAGGCCGCGTGAGCCTCCGGTGACCGCTACGCGCAGCTTGGGCCCACTTCGCTCGAAGACCAGGGGCTCGAGGAGCCGACGAAGAACGGACAAGGGCGACCCAGCGCAGGGCGCCGCCTGGTGCCAGCACACGGTCCCCTCGACGTCGATGAGTACCGCCTTGATCGCCGACGAGCCGAGATCGAGTCCAAGTCGCCGCATGGAGTTCGAAGTACGACCGCGTCCGGCCGACAGGTCTCGGTAGCAAGGCGGCGGTGAAGCCGCAATCGCAGGCGCTCGCAGCCCACCCTCGATCGGCGGCACGCTGGGCGAGCCGGGGATGCAGCTTCGGTGGGATTCATGCCCCATCCGCCGCAGGCCCCATGACCGCGCCCCACCGCCCATTGCCGCGCCCGAACGGCGCTGGCGTGGGGCGTGCGCCATCCGGCGGGGATCCCACCGAAGCCGACCATCGGACCGTCAGCCCCATCCCCCGTCCGTTCCCACCGGGCCCAAACGCACCCACAGCGAACCTGTGCCCGCTTCCCGCTGCCCAGTCCCCTGGCAACCACTGGCAGCACTGCTTGCCAGGCCAGCCCCTCTCCCCGCATCCCAACAGCCGCCCCCGCTCCCGCTCCCGGCCCGTTCGCCAATCAAAGGTGGCTCGCAGCCCAGCCTCGTCTCCTGGAACCTCGCGGTTGAGCCGTGGGCAGCTCGTCGCGACGGCGCGGGCAGCGCGATCACCCGAGAGGCGGAGGTCGTCGGTCGCGCCTCCTCGCCAGGTGCCGGCGGCTCACCCGCCGAGCACATCACGAAAGGCGTACCGACCCGACGGCTTGCCGAGCACCCACCGTGCAGCGCGCAGGGCGCCGTGCGCGAAGAGCTCGCGGCTGTGGGCGCGATGAGCGAGCTCAAGCCGCTCGCCAGGCCCGAAGAGGTACACTGTGTGGTCGCCAACCACGTCACCACCGCGAACGGCGAGCATGCCAAGCTCGTCGGTCCCCCGCGCGCCGACCTCGCCCTCGCGACCGAGCACCTCGCGCGACTCGGGGCGAACAGCCTTGATCGCTTGCCCGAGCCGACGGGCCGTCCCGCTCGGAGCATCGACCTTCTTCTTGTGGTGGATCTCGACGATCTCCGCGTCGTAGTCGGGACCGAGCCGACGAACAGCATGCTCGACGAGCTCCGCCAGCACCTGCACCCCGAGGCTGGTGTTCGGCGCCCAAAGGACGGGCACGACCGCCGCGGCCCTGTCGAGCGCCTCCTGCGCGACCGGGTCCAGGTTCGTCGTTCCGCTCATCAGCGCGACGCCCGCCCGAGTCGCCGCGGCCGCAATTCCGGCGACCGCAGAGGCCGTCGAGAAGTCGATGACGACCTCGGCCCCGAGCAACACAGCGGCCTGATCCGAAGTCGCAACGAGCCCCAAGGTACCGAGCCCCGCGAGCTCTCCGAGATCGCGGCCGACAGCGGGATCGGCGGCGGCACAGCCCGCGCCGACGAGCTCGATGTCCCCGGCAGCGTGCGCGAGCCGTGCGATCGTGAGGCCCATGCGCCCGGTGGCTCCATGGATGGCTAGCTTCATGGTGTGCGAACGCTCCCAGAGGAACAGGCCGAACGCAAGGGGCGAGATCCCCGAGGGGCTCCCCGTATTCACCCCCTCGCCAGACTGAGTCCGAGCTGCCCACACGCGGCCTCGACGTCACCACCGCCCGAGTAGCGCCGCACCACGGGAGTGCCTCGGCCGCCGATGCGCTCGCGGAACGCATCGAGCCGTTCCGGGGGCGCAGGCACGAACGGATCGTCCACACCCAGGCGGTTGTAGGTGATGAGGCTGAGACGAGGCTGCAGTCCGGCAGCAGCGAGGAAGCCATCGATGAGCGCGGTGAGGGCCGCGATGTCCTCGTCCGTGTCGTTGACTCCGCCGAGCAGGGTGTAGCTGAGGACCGGCGCCACCCGCGTCCGCCGCGCGTGCGCGGCAAGGAGCGCCAGCAGGCCGGCGAGCGGGTGCTGGCGTTCGCTCGGGATGAGCGCCAAGCGACGCGCGGGGATCGCCGAGCCGATCGAGAGCGCGATGCGAACGCGCCGCGGGATGCTCGAGAGAAGCTCGGCCAGACCTGGCACCAGCCCCGCGGTGGACACGGTTACGTTGCAGGCGTCAATGGCCAACGCGGCCGGCTCGCAGAGGACCCGGATGGTGGTCAGCACCGCCGCGAGGTTCGCCAGCGGCTCGCCCATACCCTGAAAGACCACGCCGTGGATCCGGCTCCCCGCGGGGAGCCGCCCGCGGAGCTGGCGCACCTGGTCGATGATCTCCCAGGAAGCGAGTTGCCGTCGATGTCCGAGCCGGGCCGTGCCGCAGAAGGCGCACCCCATCCCGCAACCGACCTGGCAGGATACGCAGGCCACGAAGCGACCGGGGCGCTCGAGGGGGATCCGCACCGCCTCGACGATCGCTCCGTCCGGCGCGGCGAAGGCATATTTCACGAAGGGATCGATGGCGCTCGGCCGCTCCTCCACGAGCGTGAGGTGCGGCGTCGAGACGAGCCTCCGCAGCGCCTGGTACGGCGCCCGGCGCACGCCCGCCGGGGTGACGGCCGGAAGCTCACCCAACCGATGCACCAGCGACACCACGCGTCGCGCCTCGGCCACATCGAGCCCCGGCACACGGTGCACGAGCTCGTGGGGCAGGAGAGCGCTCGCCGATTCCATGGCTGGGAGGGGTGGTAGCACGGGGCCGTGGCGCGGGGGATCTCCCCGCCCCATGAAGCACCCTCGATCGGCGGCACGCTGGGCGAGCCGGGGATGCAGCTTCGGTGGGATTCATGCCCCATCCGGCGCAGGCCCCATGACCGCGCCCCACCGCCCATTGCCGCGCCCGAACGGCGCTGGCGTGGGGCGTGCGCCATCCGGCGGGGATCCACCGAAGCCAACCATCGGACCGTCAGCCCCATCCCCCGTCCGCGCCCACCGGGCCCAAACGCACCCACAGCGGATCTGTGCCCGCTGGCCGCTTCCCAGTCCCCTGGCAACCACTGGCAGCACTGCTTGCCAGGCCAGCCCCTCTTCCCGCATCCCAACAGCCGTTCCCGCTCCCGCCCCCGGCCCAATCGCCAATCAAAGGTGCCCCTTGAAGCGAGACGAGCAGGACCCTCAGGCCCGGGCGCCTCGCTCGTGTCCGCTTCTCTGGAGGCGGCGCTGGCCCCGTGCCGGCGAACACTCGCCCTGGCCGTCGCGGATAGCGTCGACGAAATGGTGGCTGGACGAGATCCCGTTGTGTTCGCGGTCCCGACCGAGTCAAGGTCGGACCGACCATGACCTCCCCGAACCTCGTCGACACGCTCCTCGCTGCCGCCCGCGCGGCGCGCTCCGCCGGCCGTGACCCACTCGTGGTCCTCGACCTCGATGGCACCCTCTACGATAGCCGGGTCCGGACCCTGCGGGTCCTCCTCGAGCTCGCCCACCAGCACGCGACGGAGCACCCGACGCTGCTCGCGGCCATCCGCCGCCTCACGACCAACGCCGTCCAGTACCGGGTGAGCGACACGCTGGCCTCGGTCGGTGTCTCCGAACCGGCTCTCGTGCGGGAAGCCGAGGCGTTCTGGAGCGACCGCGTCTTCACGAACGATTACGTCCTTCACGATCTGCCCACGCCGGGCGCGGTGGACTTCGTGCGTACCCTCTACGAGGTGGGCGTCGTGCTCTGCTATCTCACGGGGCGCGACGCTCCCAACATGCTCGTCGGGACAGTGCGCGCGCTGCAACGGGACGGGTTCCCCGTGGGTACGCTCGGCACGCGCCTGGTCCTCAAGGAGGCCCCGCAGCTCGGGGATCTCTCCTTCAAGACGAACATCGCAGAGCGCCTCGCCGCCGCCGGGACCGTCATCGGCGCGTTCGACAACGAGCCGGGGCTCTGCAACCTCTTCCGCGAAGCCTATCCGGCAGCGACCGTGGTGCACCTCGCGACCGCGTTCTCCCCTGACGCGCCACCGCTGGCACCAGGGATCGCGAGCGTGCCGGATTTCTTGGCGTTGACCGCGAACGAGTGAGCCGCGGCGGCCGTGACCCGCTCCGGGGAGGCCGGGGTCTTCGTCGCCACACAGGCCGCAGCGAACCAACCCAACGCGACAGCGATACCCAAGCCATGCGTGCTCATGGCCACCTCCATCCACGGTGTGGACGACCCCCGCCGCCGGGTCGAGTCCGCTTGTGCACAATTGCGCGTCTTAGACGGTAACCTATGTACGAACCAGATCCAATCCGGGGGGCTCCGCGTCGCCAACGCCCGCGGTCGGTCGACGCGCGGCCCCCCGGCAGGAACGCAAAGCTTCATGGGTACCTTCAGCTCGCCACTCAGCTCCGGCTGGGACCGGACCGCTCCCGGTTAGCGTTGTCGCGCGCTCCGCGCAGCGCACCGCCGCAGATCACGGTTCGAATCGTACTGCTGACTCGGGACACTCGGCGTCAGCTACGACGACTCGTCGCGCGGGTCGGTTGCTCTCGAATCACGCGTAGCGTCAGGGCGTCGTCCCAATCGGAGCGCTCGAACGTCGTCTCGGTCACGAGCAGGACGGTAGACTCCGTTGCCTTCAACGTGACCTCGTAGGTGCGCGGAGCCACCGGGTGCTGCCCGGCAAGCGATACGGCCTCACGGGTCTCCTCGGTAATAAGCTCGGTGAAACAGCGGCCGAGGAGGTCTTCGGCGCTGACGTCGAGCATCGTCGCCAGGGCTTGATTGGCGAAGCGGAAGCGGTCATCGGCGTCGAAGACGCCGACGCCTTCGCCGAGACTCTCCACCAGCGCGCGATGGAGGTCCTTGCTCCGCAGGAGCGCACGCTCGGTCTGCTCCCGGGCCTTGACCTCGCGGGTCAGGCGCGCGTTGGCATCCCGAAGGCGGCGGCGGGAGTCGAGGATCATGCCGGTACCCACACCGAGCACAAGCTTGGCGGCGATCGCGAGGGCCAGGGCCCAGAAGCTCGTCTCCCGGTCGAGGCCGATGAACAGCGCTGACCTCGAGTCAAGTACCACCGTGATCAGGACGACCACCACCGCGCCGCGCGCTCCGAGCAGGGCACCGCCGAGGACACACAGCACCATGCCCAGCAGAAACGTCGGGTTCCCGAGGACGCCATGGAGCGGCACGAAGCCAACCCAGTACACGACGGTCAAGACGGCCAAGGCCCCGACCCGCCAGGCGAAGTCCGTTGACTGGGGCCCTGGTCCCGAACGCACCTGGTGCTCAGGGGACATGGTCGGCGGTCATATGGCCGCTCGGACCGCCGATCAACCGCTGGCGAAACGGCAGAGGGGTGACCCCAACCGAGTGAACCTCCGCTCGGGAGGAAACGATGCGAATACGCTGCGAATTCGTCGGCGACCGCGTGGGTGTCCAGACCTCGGGGAATCGGTCACTGGCTGCCTGCATCGTCGCCGGCGATCCTCGTTCGCGGAGGACCCGTGCCGTGACCCCGCGCGTTGGGCGCTCCGCTCCGTCCCGCAATCACCCGGAAATTGCCCGGTCCCATTCCGGTGCCGCTGCCTTCGTGCACCCCGTGGTATCCTCCGCAGCCGACGCCGAGGAAGGACGATGGCCCAGAAGAAGCAGTCGAGAGAGGCGCAGGACCAGGAGCCCGCCAGGGGCAAGACGCGGAGCAGGAAGCGTCAGGGCAAGGCGCCGAAGAACGAGGGACCGAAGAACGAGGCACCGAAGAACGAGGGACCGAAGAACGAGGGACCGAAGAACGAGGCGAAGGGGGCCGCGAAATCGGAGTACAACGATACACACTACTGCCTCGCGTTCATCGACGTCCGAACCAGGAAGGCGCAGGAATTCGAGGAGCACCTCGCGAAGACCACCGCCTTGTTCAACGAGCAAGGCTGGACGATGCAGCTCGACCTCGAACTGGACGAGTTCGCGGTGTGCATCGGCGGCGCATCCTGGGCACACCCGACCAAGTACCTGCACCTGTGGAAGATGGAGAACCTCGACAGCCTGCTCCGGGTGATGGCCACCGCCGCCGACAACGCCGACTACGCCGAGCTCGACCAGTTGGTCCGGGGCGAAGAGCAGAATTTGGCAGTGGGCGCGCCCTACGATCCGTTGCGTCGGCAGGGGACACGCCGCCCGCGGAAGTTCGACTACTACCTGCTCGAGGAGCTTGACATGACTCGCAGTCGTGTCGCGCGCCTCACGTTTCGAACCGCCATGAACCATGCCAAGTTGGCCATGAAGAAGGCCTATGGCTGGAAGCTCTGCTACGCTCTGATCTTCGCGACGGGCACCATCAACCGCTACGCGCATGTCTGGGGTGTCCCCCGCCAGACACGTGACGAAGCGGTGAAATTCTATCGAAGACTGCACGACGACGGTGCCGACCTGACCTGGAGGAAGCCCTACCAGGCTGCAGTGAAGACGTGGGAGCAGTCCTGGTGGTTCCCCGCCGATGCTGATCCTGGCTAAGGGAAGATATCCGTGATCAATACCTCGGCGTGTCCGCCGAAGCACCAACCGATTCCGAACGAGGTCCCCACGCAGATCGGGGACTACCGGGTGGAGCATGTGCTCGGACAAGGCGGCATGGGGATCGTCTACGCCGCAGCACACGAGCGGACCGGGACTCGGGCGGCGCTGAAGACGGTCGTCAGCGTCAGCTCGGCGAACGTCGCCCAGCTGCGGCGCGAGATCTTCACCCTGGCCCACCTGCGTCATCCGGGGGTGGTGAGGATCCTCGACCACGGGATCAGCAACGGGATGCCCTGGTACGCGATGGAGCTCATCGATGGCGCCACGTTGAAAGATGTCTTCGCGGCGTGGTGGGCTGGGCAGGCCCTCGTGATGCCATATGTCCACTGTGCATCCAGCGTCCGGCCAGAAAACGACCGCACCCCGGCGCCGACGGTAACGGGTGTCGTCCGATCCGACGTGCAAGCCACTCTCCCGATCGCGTGCGGCGACTACCCCCTCGTGGTGTGCGACAGCGAGCCGCGGACCGTACGACGTCGTCCGGCCGCGGGCGGGAATCTGTCCGAAGCGCTCGCCTTGATCCGCGACGTGTGCGACGTGCTCGCGTTCTTGCATGGGGAAGGCGTCATCCACCGGGACCTCAAGCCCTCCAACGTCTTCGTCCGCGACAACGGACAGCCGGTGCTCGCGGACTTCGGCCTCGCTGACGAGCTCGGCGGCCGGGCGGGTCGGGAGGTCCTGGGGCGTTCGGATTCGGTAATGGGCTCGTTCCCGTACATGTCGCCCGAGCAGATCGAGGGCGAGGTGCTGGACGCGCGGTGTGACCTCTACTCGGTCGGATGCCTGCTCTACACGGCGGTCACCGGGCATCCCCCCTTCCTGGGCACGATCGAGCGCATCGCCAGCGCTCACCTGCACGAGCTCCCGCTGCCCGCGTCTTCCTGGGTCACAGGGGTTCCGGAGGACCTCGACGAGCTGATCGGTGCACTCCTGATCAAGGACCCTCGAAGGCGGTTCGGGTACGCCGAGGACGTCGCCGCGGCGTTGGATTGCCTGGGAGCCAAGCCGCGGAGCTGGCAGTCCGAGCTACCAGCGCATCGAGCGTACCTCTATCGTCCACCATTCGTGGGCCGCCGCGAGCCCTTCGAGAAGCTCGCGAAACGGCTGCGCGGGGTGTTCTCCGCCGACGGCGGGCTCGTGTTCGTGGGTGGAGAGAGCGGGGTAGGAAAGACACGGCTGGCCCTGGAAGCCGCGAATTGCGCCCGCGACTGCGGCGTGATGGTGGTGACCGGGATCTGTGCCACGGTCGCCACGGCAGTAGGCGATCCGAGCGTGCAGGATCAACCCCTGCGTCCCGTCGGCGCGCTGCTGGAGGCCGTGGCCGATCGTTGGCTCGAAGCCGATGCCGAGGAGAGGGAACGGCTCCTCGGTGGACGCGCCGCGCTGGTCGCCCCGTACTCGGCGGCAGTGGCGGCGCTGCCGGGGGTCGACCAGCTGCCAAAGCCCCCGCCGCTGCCGGTGGAACTCGCGAAGGAGCGCTTGTACGATGCCGTGAGCACTACGCTGCGAGCGTTGGGGAACCTATGCCCCGTCGTAGTCATCCTGGAAGACCTGCAGTGGGCCGACGAGCTCACCTTGGGGTTGCTCGAGTACCTGGCCAGGCGAAAGCCGAAGGGACTGCGCGGCGTCATCGTGGGCACGTATCGCTCCGATGAGTGCAGCGAACGCCTTCGAGCGCTCGTCGGCTCGGGGATGGTCGAGCACTATCTCGTCCCCCGCATGAGCGACGAAGAGGTGGGACAGATGACCAGCGGCATGCTGAACTGCCCGCCGGAAGGCCTGGTGAGCTTCCTCGCGAACCACTCCGCAGGCAACCCCTTCTTCGTCGCCGAGTACCTGCGCTCCGCGCTGCACTCGGGGGCCCTCGTCCGCACCCCCACCGGTGGCTGGCGGGTGGCGGAGACCGATGCGTGGGCTCCCCCCTATGAATCCCTGCCATTGCCCCAGGCCCTGCAGCAGGTGGTGGAGCTCCGGCTCCGACGCCTGCGCGAATCGACTCGCGGGGTGCTGGAGACGGCCGCGGTCATGGGTCGTCGCATCGATATCCCAGCGTTGAAGCTGGCAACGGAGCTCGACGAAGAGCGACTGCTCGACGTGCTCGACGAGACAGAGCGTGCCTTCGTATGGGAGGTGGGGCCCGACGGCGCCTATCGCTTCGCTCACGACAAGCTGCGCGAGCTACCGCTGGCGGAGCTCGACGGGGACCGCAGACGCTTCCTCCACGGGCTGGTAGCGGAGGCCATCGAGCGAGCCTACGCCGCCTCCGACGAGCTCAAGGCCCACCACGCTGCCATTGGCCACCACTGGGCCGCCGCGAACGAACCAGCTCGAGCCGCTCCACACCTGTTGGCCGGTGGCGACGCTGCCCGCGACGCCCACGCGATCGACGAAGCGATCCGGCTCTACGACGCGGCGCGCCAGCAGCTCGATCAGACGGACCCAGTCGATCGTGGACCAGAGCTCCAGGCGGTGGCGTTGACCATCGACGAGAAGCTCGGTGACGTCCTGAGCTTCAGAGGTCACCACGACCGGGCGCGCCAGGCGTTCGAGCGGGCGCTCGGTAGCGCTCACGAGGACGACGTAACGCTGCGGGTCCGGATCCTCCGCAAGGTCGCCAAGACCTGGGAGGTCCAACACGAGCATGGCCGCGCCAGAAGGACCTACGAGGACGCTCTCGCCATCGTCCCGACCGAGCCCGGCGAGCGCGACGCCGAGCTAGCCCACGAGTGGGTCCAGATCGTCCTCGGTCGGGCGTGGATCTTCTACTGGCAGGGGCGCCCGCAGGAGATGAGCATCGAGATCGCCCGGGTCGCTCCCCACGTGGAAGCGCGGGGCACGCTCCTTCAGCGGTATCAGTACTACCTGGCCGTGGTCACTCGAGACTACCGCCAGCACCGGTATCGCGTATCCAACCCCACGCTGCAAGCCGGACGCGCCTGTGTGGCCGCCGCCCGAGAAGCGGGCGCGTTGCCCGAGATCGCATTCGGGAGATTCGTACTGGGGTTCGCGCTCCTGTTCCGCGGCGAGCTCATGGAGGCCGAAGCGGAGGTGTCAGCTGCGCTCGACGCATGCCGGCAGCTCGGCGACGCCGTGGGAGAGACCCGAGCCATCGCCTACGCCGCGCTGCTGCACCGCCTCCAGGGCCGGGTGGCGGAGACGGAGCAGGTGGCGAGGGAAACGCTGGGGCTCGCGGAGGTGCGGGGGATGGGGGACTACATCGGCATGGCGCAGGCCTGCCTTGGCTGGGTAGCGCTCCGACGTGGCGAGCGCGGCGAGGCCGAACACCTGAGCCGCACCGCCCTCGCCACCTGGAGCCGCCTCAGCTTCCCCTACCCGTTTCGCTGGTGCGGCGCGCTCATCCTGATGAAGCTGCTGCTGGTGCCCGGATCGGACCCCGACGCCAGGAAGGCGATCGTACTCGCCGAGGAGCTGACGAAGGAGACCCAGCACCAGCTGCCCGATGCCCTCGACGAACCCCTCCAGGCCGCGGTCCGCGGCGAGGCAACGGGAAACCTCACGGAGGCCAGACGGCAGGTCGAACGCGCCCTCGCGGCCGCAGAGGACTTGGGATTCGTCTAGGTCCTCGCTAGTATCGAGGCGCGGGTGGCGAATCCGCAGCGAGGCGATAAGAAAATGGATCTGCTCATCGGGGCCACAGGCATTCTCGGCTCACAGCTCGCCCGACGTCTGCAGGCGGCGGGTCGTTCCTTCAAGGCGATGGTCCGTACCTCGTCCGATCCAGCGAAGCGGCAGGCGTTGGCCGCGATGGGCGCTGAAATCGTGGTCGGCGACCTCAAGGATGAAGAGACCCTTCGCGCCGCCTGCGCCGGCGTCACCAACGTAATCTCGACCGCGTCCTCGACCTTGTCGCGCTGCGCCGGGGACGATATCGACTCGGTCGACCGCGAGGGGCACCTCTCGCTCATCGCAGCGGCCCGCGCCGCGGGCGTCAAACATTTCGTCTACGTGTCCTTCCCGGGAATGAGGCTGGAGAGCGCGTTGCAGAGCGCGAAACGTGCGGTGGAGGACGCCCTCCGCCAGAGCGGGCTCTCCTACACCATCCTGCAACCGACCTACTTCTACGAGGTGTGGTGCAGCCCTGCATTCGGCTTCGATGCGGAGAACGCCAAGGCCCGCGTGTTCGGCGAAGGCGAGGGACCCATCCACTGGATCTCGATGTTCGACGTCGCCGACGCTGCGGTCGCATCCCTCGACAACCCCCGAGCCGCAAACCAGACGTTCTTGATGGGCGGGCCGGAGGTGCTGACGCAGAACGAAATCGTCCGGCGTTGCGAGAAGCTCACCGGACGTTCCTTCGAGCGCGAGGTCATCCCCCTCGAGGTGCTCGCCGAACAGCACCGCACCGCGACCGATCCGCTGGCAAGGACCTTCGCCGCGCTGTCCCACCTGTGCGGTGAGGGGGGCTGGGTGTTCGACTCGAATCCGATGCGCGAGGCCCTCGGGATCCAGTCGCGGAGCGTCGACGCCTATCTCGAGCAGGTCTGCGGTCGGACCGGCGCCAAGTAGAAGCGGCCCCTCGTTTCCGAAACCGCCTTCGTTCGGCGTGCTCGTCCGCAGGGCGGGGAACGCAGTCGGAATGACTATCAAATGGTGGAGGCGAGTCTCGTCGGGCTCTTGTGGATCGAGGCGCATGGCGCTCCCAGCGAGGATCACCGTGCACAGCTGATGAAGCTCGCCGCTGCGCTCGACCGCAGCGAGCGGCTCTATCGGCGTCCCGCCTCCGCGTGGGTCACGTAGACGTGCTCGCGCCGGAGCGCTTCGAGCAGCGCATGGCGATCGGGAAAACCCCTCTCCCACGCGCAGGCATCCAGATCGCTCGGCACGACCTGCCCGAGCCGCGCTTCGAAGAACCACGCGACGAGATCCTCCGCCGTGAGGACGGGATCCTTGATCAGCAATGACCGCGAGGCGCGCTCCAACAGGCAGCGCCGTTTGCTGCCGGCACGACGTACGATCCGCTCGTACTCCGGGGTCGTATGAAGGTGGTTCCGCAGCTGCAGCTCGGCCTCCACCCCGAACATCACGCTCGCCCACCGGACGAGCGACTGCTCCTGCATGAAGCGGGTCAGGCCCTCCGCATCGAGATCGTGTTCCACGAGCCAGGCACGGATCTGCTCGGGGGAACGCAGGCCGCGTTCGAGGAAGAAGCCGTTGAGCGTGTCCGAGAAGAGCTCTCTGGTGGCCGTCGCCCCATGCGCCTGCGCGCGTTCCACGGCCAGGTGCCGGGCCAGCGCACCGACCATTGCAGCGCGGACCGCCGGGCCACCGAGCAAACGCAATTCCTCCACGATGAGCTCGACGGGCAGCTCGGCTTCCCCGGTCGCGGCGGTGTGCTCTCCGCACTGTCGCACCATTTCCTCCCACGCGTCGGTGCGTTCGAAGTGATAGCTCGTCCGCAGCGGACCTGAGGCCTGCTGTCGTCGCTCGCGGATGAGCGTGAGGAGCGAGATGGCGTCCACGCGCTTCTGGTTGACCTGGTGGTCCGGCAGCCACGCCCGCAGGCGAGCGAGCTCATGCTCGTCCTCACCGCCACGCCGGGCGATCGCAAGGAGCGCCGAGTAGTCTCGATCGGCGTAGAAGAGGGCCTTGCCCGCTGCTTCCAACCGACGCCGCGTGGCGGCCCGGATCACGTGCTCGTCGACGGCGCGCCGCAAGGTGGCGCGAATGTTGACCATCGCTTCGGACACGTGCCGGTAGCCCGATGCTTCGGTCCCATGCACCACCGTGACCTCATCGTCGTCCTCGCAACGACCGTCCCGATAGGCCTCGAAGATCTCGCCCACCCCGCACATGCCGTAGGCCGCCAGCTCCGCCGCTCGCAGCGCACCCATGCTCGCAGCACCGAAGACGTGCACTCCTTCGGCCATCGCCCAGAGGATCTCCTTGTGCCACACCGCCGGCTCCTGCGCGAAGTAGCCGTCGATGATGGCGATACCCCAGGGTTGCTGCCGGGCAGCGCGGTAGACATCACCCCGCGAAGCTGGCGGCAGGTAGCGAGCATCCAGGTGCTCCCGGGCCTGCTCGACGGGCAACGTGGGACCGACGAAGACGGTGACGTCGCTCACCGCCCCCCCCATTCGCGCCGGGCCGTGGCGCGCTGGCCCGGGACGTAGCCCGGTGCGTCGTGGAGTCCCTCGAGACCCGGTACGAGCACCCGCACGACGGGCAGCGAGATCTCGGGACGACTCAGGTCCACGACCACCACCTCGTCGAGCCCAACCCTTCGCAGGCACTCGAGCTCCCACGTCACGTCCTCGTCGAACGTCGAGGCAGTGTAGGTCGGCACCGTCGCAAAATTGCGCGCCGCTCGGTCGCGGTCCCGAGCGATCTGATCGCGAAGCTCGTCAACCCGAGTCGCGCTGCGGGCACGCGCGAAGAAGTGGCGGTCCGCGTCATCCCGAGCGCCCGCGATGTAGGTCAGGCGGGTCTGGGCCGCCTCGGTCAGCGCCCGCAACAGCGCCACTTCACGGGCCGGGTGGCACCCCGACCCATGACTCGCATGAACGTGACCGGCCGAACCTTCCCCGTCGACGACGAAGCAGGAGAAGGTGGCGAGTCCGACATCCGAGGTGGCATCCCAGATCCCGAACGCGATGCCCGCGGCAGAGAACTGCTCGAGGACCTGGCGGCAGGACGGATCGTCGACGGTGTCGGGCGCGATTCGTCGCTCGCTCTGGGTGGTGCCACCCGAGAGTGCCCAGAGCGCCGTCGCGTCCCTCTCCACGAGCTCGCAGATGCCGTGACTGATTGCTTCCAGCGGGTGGTTGCCGGACGCAAGTCCATTCGAGCTCATCGTGAAACACCCGCTACCCGATGGGAGCGGCAGGGTGAAGTCGGTGTGCACCATTTCGTACGGCACCCAGACCGGGTCACGAGTCGATACGCTCCTGCCTTCACACCACAGGATCCGCCGGGTCGGCGAGAAGGTCCCCATCGACACGCGAGGTAGACGCCCGACGTCGACGACGGGCAAGTGGTCGGATAGCTCCTCGTAGCTCTCGAGCCGCAGGGGCAACCGGGGTCGCTCGGCGTGGTACGCTTCGATCGCTTCCATCATGCCGGAAGCCTGTGCCGCCACGAGGTCGATCCCCTTGCCCTGCGAGACGACCATCGAGCGGGAATTCGGGCGGTATACCGCCACCACGGGGACACCGATCCGGTCGAGACCGGTAACGTTGGCGACCCGGGTGATTCCGACGTGCGGCGCGAGCGCGCGGGCGCGCCGCAGCGTCGCCCCAGGATCCACGGTCCGGTGGGTCCCACGAGTGAACTGCTTGGCCGTCGTTCGCGGGTCGGATGAGGAAGAAGGGGTCATGGCGCGAGCCGGCGCCGGGCTCGGTCATGCCCAACCGAGCCCGAGCTGCCCGAACGGATCTCCGTCGTCTTCACTTGGGACGGATGATGCTCCTGAGATTCACGAGGTAACAGGAGGCACCGATGCCGGGACTCGACGGGACGGCGGCCAAGACCACCCCATGCTGGAGCAACGTCTCCACCACCGGCATCAACACGTCTGGCACGTCCGGTAGCTTGTCGAGCTCGGTTCTCTTCAAGAGCTTCGTCTCCGTCTCGCTGACATGGATGACGACGTCGTCGAGGAAGGTACCCACACCCGAGGGCTTCCCTCTCCTCGTCGTCTTCTTCTTGGTCGTCCTTGTGGTTGTCTTCTTGGTCGTCTTCTTGGTCGTTGCCATTTTTCGGTCCTTTTCTTCTGGAAAGGGGATCCTACCGAAGCCGCAGGGCGGCAGCCTTCCTGCGAGGTTTCACGGGGAGTGACGGTGGGGACGCGCCGGGTTTCCGCTCGCCCGTATGCGCCCGCCGCGCCTCGGGGTCCACGCGGGGAGTGGGCAGGAAATCGGTGAGGGCATCGTTGGCCTTGACCCGGGCCACCCACTCCGCCGGCCACCCCATCTCGTCGAGGTGCGCGTAATACCAGGAGCCCCGCACCAGTCCGAACAACGAAGTAGTGACCTGGCTCGGATCGAGCTCGAGATCCTCGATTAGGTCTAGGATTGCGAGCTGGTCAACCTCGGTCTCTCCTGGTAGCCCCACGATGAAGTTCCCGCTGACGACGATGCCTGCCATCCGGAGGTTCCGCACGAGAGCCCGGATCTGATCGAGCGTAGCGCGCTTGTCGATTTCCTGGAGCATGGCCTCCGTCGCCGCGTCGAACCCAATGAACACCCGATGCATGCCGCCAGCGCGAAGCGCTCGGCACGCATCGATGCCGAGCCCCGCGTCGGGACGCAGGCAACCCTCCCACTCAATGGTTCGGCCGATTGCCATCGAGACTCGGGCGACGGCCCGAGCCACCGCGAGCGCTCGTCTGGGCGCGATCGTGTCATCCACGAAGCTGACCGAAGCACCGGGCAGACGCTGCTGGACGTCCGCGACCTCCGCGGCGACCTGCTCGACGGGCTTGACCCGATAGCCCCGGTTCAGCGCCCTGTAATTGCAGTAGCGGCAGCGGGCCCAGCAGCCGCGGGAGGTCTCCAGGAGTATCCATGGCGCGTGCTCGCCCTCGCCGTACCGGTCCAGCGGCAGCGCCGCGTAGTCAGGGCTCGCTGGCGCGGGTTTGCCGAGCGGCGGTCGCGAGCCTCCAGCGATCCAGAGTCCCGGCGCGTCCCCGGGCAATATCGGCGCGGACTGCGCCGCACGGACAATGACCTCCTCGCCCGGCCCCACGCCGATCCCATCGAAGGCCGCGAACAACGGCGTGAGATCGACGTCCGTGGTCGCCATCGTGGTGCAGTAAGGCCCACCGGCGAGGATCGGCACCTCGGGAAGGAGCCGTCGAAGCCGGTGGGCGAGCGAGGCGGCAGGGAGCAGCTGCCCGACATGGCTGACCGTGATGGCCACCAGATGGGGCCGGCCCTCGGCGACGCTCGCCACGCGGGCGTCCATCCAGCGCTGCCAGAACGCGGCCACCGAGCCCTCGGGGGTGGCGCTCACCAACTCTGCCAGTCGAACTCGAGACGAGTGGATCCCCGCGAGGTATCGGCTTGGACCCAGGAGCGGCCGACTCTGCATTCCGAGCGAGGTCGCCAGCACGAATACTGCCGCGGCCCGGCCGGGACCCACCGCTCGCCGCCGACCCTGGGTCCCTAGCAGCCGTTCGAGCTCGGCCAGCTCCTCCGTCGCTTCCGCCACTCTCGCGGCCGAAAGGAGCTCGGCGAGGGTCTCATCGGCGAAGAGCCACGAGAAGAAGTCGAGGTTGAGATCGTGGAAGACGCGGGGGAGCGCGGCGCCGCGGAGCGCGCCCGCGAGGACCGCCGGACCGAGCGGGGGCGCGCCGAGCGTGTCCCATAGCGGCGGAAAAACCAGAGCAGTGGACCGAGCTACCGCGATCCCCATGAGCACCTGAGCCTATCAGAGACCCCCAGGCGAGGGAAACGAGGGCAAGCGCGAGACGGCGGCCGCACGATAGGTTCGGCGCGGTGGGGCTCGCGACGACGGCGCAATATGAACCGCGATGGGAGGGGGCGGGATCCCACCTCTGGTTCGCGTCCGCAGCCGAACGATTCGGACGAGATCATGGCGACGAGCCCGGGTGCTGGTCGGCCAGGCCACTCCGCAGGGGTGAGTCGTCACATCCCCGCCAGCGGATCTGGCTCGGCCGCGGGTGTCATCCGCCCGTTGCCCTTCCAGGGGGCGGTCTTGCAGGCGAAATCGACGTCGTTCGAGTTCGGCCGAAGCTGGAGGGACACCTCGTACGTGGTGCCGTCGTCACCGAACACGACCACATCGGCGCGATCGAACAAGGCACGAACCACCTCGTAGTTTCGTAGAAGCTCGATGCTGGGACCAGACACGTCGAGGGTACCGTCACCGACGTCGATCACCATGTGACCGAGCTGAGCGGTGAGGAAGCCATCCAGCACCGGATCGAGCGGGTCGGTGGGTGTGAACTCGACGAGCAGCCACCGGCGGCGGAGCTTTCCGGTCACGTTGTCGGGTGGCTTCCCGTCGGCGATGGCACCGCCCTTGCCGTGCGCGCCACACCCAAGGATCACCAGGCCACCGAGACCGAGGCAAAACTCCCTCCGGCCCTGCTCCACGCGCGCCATGCCCGGATGCTGCCACGTCTCCCCGCCGCGTGCTCGCGAACGGTCGCCGGGGCCGACCCCTGCTGGCCGGTAGCGCAGAAAGCGGGCAGGCATGCTGGACGATCACTTGGGAGCGCTGATCAGAAACTCCACGAAATCCTTCCGCAGCCGGACCCGGTAGGGGGGCACCTCGCTCCGGAAGCGGAAGGTCACCTTGGCACCCTGCCCGGTGTTCTCCACGAGGACCTTGACGATGCGCTCGTCGCGCTTCGAAATGGCGCTGCCATTCTCCATCACCTTGACGCCGGGCAGCACCACCGAGAACCCCGACGAGCTTGGCGCGCCCTGGATGCTCGCGCCGGCCTTGTCGAGCCGGAGGCGATGGATGGTCGGTAGGTGGACCTGACCGCGGCCCCAGCTGTCGCTGCCCTTGGGCACGGCCGTGTCGAACGTCTCGTCGGGCACGGGTTGGGCCTTGAGCGCAGGGATCTCCTCGACGTTCCGTGCTTCCTGCGTCCTTCCCGCCTCGGGGGCGGGTCCGAGCGGGGCAGGTTCCATCGTGGCCATCGGAGTCGGGCCAAACAGGGGCACGTCGGCGATGATCCCGTTCGGCGACTTCGCCGGCTGGGAGGAGAGCTTCGCCGGCCCGGGTACAGCGCTTGCCTGAGGTCCAACGGCCACGACCCGGATCGGAGCCATGGATGGCGCCGTGCTCGGCTCGGCCCCAGCGACGGCGACAGTTGCCGAGGAGTTGCCGCCCACCGCGAAGGCCCCCACGGTCGCGGCGAGGGCCATCAGGCCGACACCGAGGCCGACGCGACGCAGGAGATTGCTGCTGCCGAGACGCTTCGCGGCGTGCGATGGGGGAGCCTGCGGAGCTGGAACCGCCTCGGTCTTCGCCCGTGGATTCTGGGGCCTGAGCCGGCGCCCGTCCGACGCCAGCACCCCGCTCGGCGGGACAGCGGTGGTGCGTCGGGGAGGCGTGCCACGACGGCCTTCGCTGGCACCCTTCGCCATACGGGTGCCCGTGTCCCGAGCCAGTTGGGCGACCCCGATTGCAGCCTGGCCGCTCAGACGACCGAGGAGGCCACCTGTTCGACGTACCCATTCCCCAGCCTGCTGCGCCGCCACGGTGACGCGGCTCTGGAAACGGCTCGCCTCGGCCATGACCTCATCCTCGGGCGGGAACGAATCGCCGTCGGTGTACGGCGCTCCCTCGTCGTCCTCTTCTTCGCCCGCTTGGTCCACCGACTCGTCCACCGATGGGGACGCCGGCCTGGCCGCCGCTCTGGTCGCCGAGCAGACCGCAGGCGGCTCACGATCCTCCTCGGGGATGCGGGGTGGACGCGGACCTGACACGACAACCGGTCGGGCGAGGGATCGCTCGGCGGCCACGTCGTCGAGACGAGGTTCGTCGTCGATGACAGTGGGATCGGGCGTGACGTCGACCCCGTCCTGGTAGTGGAGAGCGACGACGAGGTGGGGGACCCCAGACTGGGGATCTAGCATCACCTCGACCCCGTCGACGCAAGCCGCTCTCCGCGAGCTCCGCTCGAGGTTCTCGATCTCGAGACGACGTCCGACCCTGAGCATTTCGAGGGTGGAGCCGACCTTGACACGACTGCGCGTGCCAGAGCGAACCAGCGCCTTCATGGGAGCACCGAGCCCTTCGATGTGCAGCCGAACTCGAGCACCGGGATCATTGCTCGGCGGGGCGGGCGGGGCCGCTGACGGCGGGGCGGCGGGGCTCTCCGACGCCAGCTCGGCTGGCTCATCCCGGGCCGGCGCGACCTCCTCATCTCCCGCGTCGTCGGACTTCCCAAGACCCGTGAGCTCGCGCAAGACGCCGACGCTGTTCTGATCGAGGGCGGTGAACATGAGCCCGAACTCGCCACCGCCGGAGTCGGGGTTGGCCCAGGCGACGACCCCTTCGGCGATGATCTCCTGGCCGCGTTCTTCGAACCGACAGACCAGCGGCGTCCCGAGCTCGGGGACGAAGCCGGTGCGCACCTTCAGTCCGCGTCCACTCACGTCGATGCTCTCGGCCTCAAAGGCGGGCGCTTCCCGCGGGTTGAGCCCGCAGAGCTCGACCAACGCCTGCACTGGTACGCGGTGGATCCCGGCCGCTCGCCGTTCCTCTCGTCGGTTCATTTTGCCTCCGGCTGGCTCCCCTCCCCGGCCGGGGACAGATGGAGCCTGGTCCCGACTAGGTCGCCGGCCACGAAACGGCCAAGTTTCGCGAGATGGGCTAGGCTTTTTGCCATGGACCCGCTCGAAGAGCTGACCGCTGCGCTCGCGACGGCAAATCCCGGCCCCCTACTCCTGGTCACCGGCGCGGGGATCAGCCGAGCGAGCGGGATCCCTACCTTTCGCGGGACCGATCCGTGGGCCGTGTGGGAGCGCGACGTCACGGAGCTCGGCACGTTGGCGTACTTCGAAGCCGATCCCGCCGGGTCCTGGCGCTGGTACCTCGGACGGTTCGCGGCGCTGCGCGGGGCGATACCCAACCCCGCCCACCACGCCTGCGTGGCTCTGGAGCGCTGGCAAACGGGGCGGGGCGGTGGATTCCTGCTCGTGACTCAGAACATCGATGGGCTGCACCGTCGCGCCGGCTCGGAGGCCCTGATCGAGGTCCACGGCACGGCGGAGCGGGTCCGCTGCTCGCGTGTCGGCTGCACGCTCGGTTCGCCGCGGGGTTCGCTCCCCCGGAGTGAGGTCGATCTCTTGGCGTTCGAGCGCGACTCCATCTTCGCGAACGTGCCGCGATGCCCGCGCTGTGCGGCTCCCCTCCGCCAGCATGTCCTCTGGTTCGACGAGTACTACGCCTCGCACGAGGACTACCGGTTCGAACAGGTGGCCGCCGCCGCTGAGCGCGCCAAGGTAGTGGTGTTCGTGGGGACATCGTTCTCCGTCGGGGTGACGGAGCTGGTCCTCCGCGCGGGCATCCTGCGAGAGGCCCGCATCTTCTCCCTGGATCCTTCCGGGGTTTCCCCCCATCCCAGCGTCGTCACCCTCACCGCCCCCGCTGAACGGATCCTGCCGCCCCTCGCCGCGGCCCTGGTCGGGTCGGACACGGCATGACACCTGGGAGATTGGACAATCCCGAACAAGGTCACCATCATCACCGTCGATGGCTCTGACCATCGTCATCCGCTCGGGCGAGTTGACTCAACCACCAGCCATTTCCTTTGACACCCCGCGGGTCGTGGTGGGTCGCGGAGAGGGGTGCGACGTTCGTCTCCCTGATCTCAGCGTGAGCCATCGTCACGCAACGTTTCGCCAGCGAGGTGCCGACTACCTGGTGGTGGACGAGGGAAGCACGAACGGTACCTTCGTCGCCTCCGTGCGCCTTCCGCCACAGACCCCGCGGGTGGTGCGTTCGGGGGATGTGATTCGGGTGGGTCGGATCTGGCTGGAGGCACGCATCGAACCGGTGGCTCCGACCCAACAGTCCACCCTGGTGACCAGGGAGATCGCGCTCGGACTGGTCGCCGATGCGCTCGCCGCCGACGGCGAGCCGGCCACGGTCCGAGTCCGGGTGAGGTCCGGTCCTGACACCGGACAGGAGCTCGAACTCGCCGCGTTCGACCGGCCCTACGTCATCGGTCGCGGAAGGGGAGTGGCGTTCCGCCTGAGCGACGAGGACGTGTCGCGACGCCACGTCGAGATCACGCGCCGGGGGGATCGGATCCTCGTCAAGGATCTCGGTTCCAAGAACGGTGCGACCCTCGATGGGGATCGGATCCCCGAGGACCGCCCCGTGACTTGGCGCAAGGGCGCGACACTCGCGCTCGGCAACACCGAGCTCGCCGCGGAGGATCCGGTTCTGGCAGCGCTCGGCGAGCTCGAGCGCGCTGCGGACGAACGGATGCTGGAAGACGAGTCCGTGGAACCGCCGCCAACTACCGCGGACACCGCTCCCGCTGCAGCCCCCCGCTCGCCCGCGGAGCCGATCGCCAACGCCACCCCGCCGCGACCGCCCCGCAGGGCACCAGCTCTGGCACGACGCCGTGGCTGGCAGTGGTCGGACACGATCGTGTCGCTGGTAGCACTGGCCGTGCTGGGCGTGAGCCTGGCCGGGCTGTACTGGCTGCTGACGCTCGACTAGAGCAGCCATTAGGTGCGCTTGCCAGCCCAGAAGCCATGCAGCAGGCATTGTCCTTCCTGAGTAGCCACGCCGCCATCCGAGAGGTCCTGGTCACCGGTGGCGATCCCCTCGGCCTTCCTGATGAAAAGCTTGTCCCAATCCTCGAGCGGGTGGCAAGCATCGCTCACGTTGACGTCGTGCGCATCGGGACAAGGACCCCCGTGACCCTGCCGATGCGGATCACGCCGGACCTCGCGGCGGCGCTGGGCCGCCTCCGGGATCCCGGTCGTCGCGAGGTCGAGATCGTGACGCACGTGGAGCACCCCTACGAAGTGAACCCCGAACTGGTCGTTGCCGTGGACCGACTCCGGCGCAACGCGCATACCCGTCTACAATCAGCACGTCTATTCGTTCTTCGTGTCGAGACGGTTCGAGGCGGCAAAGCTCCGCATGCTCCTCAAGCGCATCGGGATCGACCCGTACTACACGTTCGCCCCGAAAGGAAAAGCCGAGACCCGAGCTTATCGGGTGCCGCTCGCACGAATCCTACAAGAGCAGAAGGAGGAGGCTCGCCTTCTACCGGACTCGAGGCGCACCGAACCGGTAGCAGATCTCTCCAGAAGCGCCGTCGCTGTCGGCAACCCGATCGGTGGTCTTGACGGGCGTCATTCCTTCGGGCCTTGGTCGTATCCGCGCGGGCGGTACTTGGCCGGCACTCCCCCGTGCTCCTTGCCGTTGTACACCACCTCGCTGCCGAGCCAGGCTAGCCAGCTCCCTTGGTGCTCCTTCTTGGCGCCGAGAGCGAGGATATCGTCGCGCCGTCGCTCGATCGCACCGTGGTCCCAAAGGCACTGGTAACCGAGGGCGATCAGGTTCGAGTCGTTGTTGGCGAGCTCGAAGCCGCGGACGTAATGCGGCCAGGCCTCGTCGGTGCGGTCGAGTCGACAGAGGGTGTCCCCGAGATAGACATGGGCCATCGCCCACTTGGGTGCGAGCTCGATCGCGCGCTGATTCGCCACCAGCCGCTCCTCGAGCTGTCCGCGAGCCCCGACCATCACCGAGTAGTTGAGGTGGGCCTTGGCGCTGTTCGGGGACGCCCACTTCGTCGCGCGCCAGAAGACGAGATCGTTGGTGTAGTGGAGCGCGTGCACGCGTGCAGCGAGCACCTGTACGCCGAAGAAACCAACGGCAAGGTAGAGTCCGAGGCGACGCCACCGGAGCCGCTCGACGAGTGCGGCGAGGGCAAGACCGAGGATCATCGCCGTCCCGATCGCGGGCAGGTACCAGAACCGCTCTGCACGAACCGTAGGCAATATGACCGGGATGTTCGAGTGAGGGAAATACGCGACAGGAAACCAGACGAGGCCGATCGCGATGAGGGAGAGCGAGGTGATGACCCACCACCTATCGGGCGCTGGTGATGGTGGCAGCGCGGCGACCCCGCTGGCAGGGAACGAACCGAGCTCGGGCTCGGACACCGCGACCGGCACCGCGAACGCAGCGGGCGGGACGGGCTCGGGTGCCAATTCGACCTCCAGCTCGAGCGCGGACGCCGACGCCGGCTCGGACACCGCGACCGGCACCGCGAACGCAGCGGGCGGCGCGGGCTCGGGTGCGGATTCGACCTCGGGCTCGAGCGCAGACGCCAACGCCGGCTCGGATGCCGCGACCGGCACCGTGGGCGCAACGAACGGCACAGCCTCGAGCGCGGGCTGCGGCTCGGGCGCGTACGGCAGGGCAACGGTGTCGCCGCGCAGCAACGACTCGTGACGGTTGAGGACCTCCGCGCGCGCCGCATCCGATTTCGCGGCCTCCCATTCGCGAGCGAATCGGTCGCCTTCCGCGCGGAGCGCCCGCGTGAAGGCGTCGATCTCGCGCCACGTCCGCCGATCGCGTAGCCAGAGGAGCCTCATAGCGGCGAAGACCCCCACGAGTGGAGCGCCGACCAACCACAAGGCGCCGAGTACGCTCTCTGGAAAGACGAGCGTGGTAGGGGCAGGCTCTTGGGGGAACGAGTAATCACCGCTGAGCCGCCAGGGCAGGAGGATTTGGCCCACGCCACGGCTGAAGACGCGGAGGGCCCCCGCGACCCGGTGCGGGAAATCCGCATCGATGAGCGGATTGTTGATCGGGTCGGCGGGCAGACGAGGCTGGCGAAACCAGTCGAGGAACGCGTAGAACGTCCGAACCAGCACCGACGTGCCGTCAGGAACCGAGGTGGGCGTCTCCGGCTCGAGCTCGGCGAAGAAGTAACGGCGGCGGATCTCCGTATAGAGAACCAGGGCCGCCACGGCCCCAATCAGGGCGAGCCACGGGCGAACGAAGCGGAGCGGACGGCCTGGGTGGAGCGCCGGGGCAGCGACGAACGCTACCCAGGGGAGAAGCGGCACCACCACGAGGCAGCTCTCCTTGCTCAAGAGGCCGAAGAGCGACGCCGCCATGACCGCGATCGGCATCGACCACCAGGGTCCCCGGAGCGCGTGGAGGGCAAGGCACACCCCGAAACCGCCGAGGACGTCGGCGATCCCGACCACACCGGTCACCGCCTCGGTGAGAACGGCCGAGCAGAGGAACGTGCCGCCGACCAACCAGGCGAGGCCACGGCGCCGGGTGAGGACGAACGCGAAGGAAGCGAGAAGCGACGCATTGACCGCGTGGAGAACGACGTTGACCCAGTGGTGGAGCCAAGGCAGAGTGCTGAGTCGCCAGAGTCCGCGCCAGATGAGGTTCGGTATGGGCCGGTAGGAACCGATGCTCCGCGTCGGAGGAAGCCCCCAGAAGTCCTTTTGGAAGGCCTCGGCAAGCGAGGCGAGGAAGCCCAAGCTGCGGTCATTGACATAGGGGTTGGCGAGCAGCGCCTCCTGCTCATCGAAGATGTAGTTCGAGCCGGGGTTCCTTACGAAAATCAGGGCCGCGAGGACCAGCGCTGGCGTCACCGCAACCCAGAAAGTCGGGTCCTGCTCCACGAAGTACGCGCGCACGAAGCCGCCCGCTCGCTGCCCTCCGGCGGTGAGCGCCTCCCGTAGGCGACGCCAGCGCTTCGGGCGCAACACGACCGTCTGGGCCCGAGACTCCGGGGTTCGCGCGACGCTTTCGTCGGTCATCGGGAAGGCTTCTCGTGGGGGCCCCCCGTCGGGGAACCGCCGAGTCCTCGGCTCCTACACCGGACATTGAGGGGGCGCCAGTTGCCGCACCGTCAAATGGACTCGAGGCTCGGATTCTAGTATCCACGCCCTGTCGCCAAGGAAGGCCGACGGAACGAGTGACCGCGATTGACCAGGAGCCCATCCCCGAATTCGAGGGGTACCAGGCCGTCAAGCGCGTGCGCAGCGGCCCCGTCGCGGATCTGTACGAGGCGCTGCAGCGCCCGCTCGGCCGCCGGGTCCTGATCAAGGCGCTGAGCGCCAGCATCCTTCCTTCCTCCCCGTTCGCGGCTACCCTCGAGCGCGAGGCGCGCCTGCTCGCGGAACTCGACCACCCGAGCATCCTTCATCTGTACGATTTCGTCCGCACGGGTAGCCGTATGTGGCTCGTCCTGGAGCACGTGGACGGCTTCACGCTCGAGGAGGTCATCTCACGCTCCGTCCGCCTCCCCCCGGCAGCAGCGTGTGCCATCGCCCTCGAGGTCGCGCGGGGCCTCGAGCACGCCCACGGTCATCGGATCGTGCATCGCGATCTCCAGCCGAGGAACGTTCTCGTCTCGGCCCGCGGCCAGGTCAAGCTCATCGGGTTCGCCGTCGCCGTCGACGAACGGCTCCCCACGGCTCCGGAACTGCTCGATCGCTCCGCCGCGCTCGGTGGTCCGGCCTACATGTCGCCGGAACAGATCCTGGGCGAGCCCGCCGATCCGAGGAGCGACATCTTCTCGCTCGGGGTGTTGCTCTACGAGGCGCTCACTGGCCAGGGCCCCTTCACTGGCCCCGATGATCGCACGACGACGCAGCGCATCCGCCACGACGCACCGGCCCCCATCGGTCGAGCGGCGCGGGGTATCCCAGCGTCGCTCGAGCGCGTCGTGATCCACTGCCTCGAGAAGCTGCCCTCGCACCGCTTCCAGTCCGCCGCCGAGGTCTCGGCGGCGCTCCGTCGGGTGTTGGAGGAGGTCGGCGCGCGCCACGTTCACGAGACGATCCACGAGGCGCTCCTGGGCGCGAAGATCGTGGGGGGTACGGAGGCGCGGGTCGAAGACGCGCCGGTCTCGCTCGTCGCCAAGCCCGGCCGGTCTCTCACGACGGCGACGCTCGGCCTCGTGGTCGCCGCTGCGGTCGCCGTGGGCGGTGGCGCCGCCATCGAGTACGGCGCGTCCGACTACACCCCCGCCGCTCGCCCCGGTCAGGCCACGAGGCTCGAGCTCGTGCCCGCTCGCGCCGGCTACCTGCGTGTGCTCGCCGACCCTTGGGCCCACGTGGTGGTCGATGGCCAGCGCGTGGAAACGACCCCGTTCGCGCACCCGATCCCGCTCACCGCCGGCACGCACCATGTGCGCCTCGAGCACCCAAACGCCGCCACGGAGCGTCGCACCATCCGCGTCGCTGCCGGCGAAACGGTGACCCTCGACGTCACGATGGCGATCCCAGCCTCGGCGATCCCATCGGCGCCGCCACCGCCACCACCCTCGGCCTCGGCGAGCGCCGAACCGCCGTCCCCCTGATCCATTGGGTCTGAGAACCCGCGCGTCACGCTCGGATCTTCGACAGCGCGGTAGATCGGCGCCGGCGACGCCCGCCGCTCATCAAGCGGCGAGGAGGGGGAGGCCGCGGGTCGCGGCCGATGCGGGGGAGGGCTCGCCTCCCCCGCCAAAAAGAAACCTGGCGCCGGCACGAGCCGCCACCGTGCTTGGGTTGCGGGCCTGTCCCGCGGCAGAGCACCGATCAGGTTGCCGACAGCAACGGCGCCGCCAAAAACGCGTCCCTGCAGGGCGAGGACGCTTTTCCAGCAGCGCCTTTCGCGATGTCTGCTGCCGGTTCGGTGCTCCAGGTTGTTGATCTGTCGCAGCAATCAACCTGATTGCTGCTCTAGTCCCACAGCGGTGTGATCCTGACCAGATACGGAGCGCCTCGCACGAGGCTCCCGTCACGACCGCGAACGCCAGAAGCGCGAACGCTCGTCCTGCAGACGCGCGAGGCGTCTCTGCTCCTGCACCAGCGCGCCATAACGTTCGGGCACGCGAGAGTCGTGCGCGAAAGCAAGCAGCACGCGGAGCGCCGCCTCCGCGTCACAGGTCGCACGATGCGCTTGCTCGAGCGCGATCCCGAGGCGGCCACAGACGTCACCCAACGCGCGACTCCGTTCGTTCGCCTGGAGCTCTCGCGCCCACACCAGGGGATCGAGCCAATCGACGCCCGCACGCGCCAACGCGGCGTCCGGCACCGACACGCTCAGGCGATCGAGCTCGCTGCGAAGAAAGCGCCGATCGAATTCGGCGTTGTATGCGAGTGGGATCGCGTCGCCACACACCGCCAGCACCTCGGCAGCCACCGCGGCGAAGGGTGGCTGGCCAGCAACGGTGTCATCCCCGATCCCGTGAACATCGAAGGCTTCCCGGGGGATCGGGCGCCCCGGGTTCACGAGCCAGCTTCGCGCCTCGAGGATGGTGCCACCCCGATATTGCACACACGCCACCTCGACGATGCGGTCGGTGTCCGGATCGCGACCAGTGGTCTCCGTGTCGATGGACACGATGGGGAGGTCGAGCCACCGCCCATCGCTCGAGTGCTCCGCCACCAGCCCCGCGACGTCCACCCGCAGGAGGTGCGCGATCCCGGGGTAGTGGCGTCCGGTCGGGAAGCACCCACCACCATCGGCGGAGCCCTTCATTCCTTCGACTCCGGGGTTCGGGTCGAGGTCGCTGGCTCGCCGGCGCTTTCCTCGACAGCTTCCGCCGGACGCGGTCGCGGAGTGACCGAACCTCCCGCGACGATCTCGAGCTCGAGCTCGATCCACCCATCAAGGTCCGTGATGAGGTCGAAGACGGCAAAATCGAAGTAGCGCCCGTTGACGTGGACGAACGGGGTACCTCTAAGCCCGAGCGCATCGGCCTCACGCATGTCCCGTTCGATCATTGCGCGCGTCTCGGCGCTCGCCATGTCGGCAGCGAAGCGCGCCATGTCGAGCCCGAGCTCGCGTGCGAGGCGCTCGATCATCACCCCTTCGAGGTCCTCGCGGTGCGCGTACAACGCATCGTGAAGCTCCCAGAATTTCCCCTGCCGATGAGCGGCAACGGTCGCTCGGGCGGCATCCGTCGCGGCGAGGTGCTGATCCAGCGGGAAGTGCTTGTAGACCACCCGAACCTGATCGGGACGGGCCTTGACCTGCGCGTCGAGCAACGACGCGGCCCGGGCGCAGAAGGGACACCCAAAATCCGCCCAGACGACGATCACGACCGCAGGCCGTGCCGCTCCCTTCCACGGTGCGTCCTTGACGTCGATCGCCCTCACCGCTGACGGATCGAACCGGAGCTTGAACGCAGCCTCGACCTGGGCTCGCGGCTGTCCGCGCAGGATCTGCTGGCGAAGGAATTCGGCGGCCGGACGACAACTCGCACAGGGAAGCGACTCGGACACGCAACGGGCGATGCTCGCCGCTTGCCCTAGACAGGGAGCGTCGAGGTCGTTCACCGCGGCCCACCACTCGCTCCGCTCGCGGCTCGTCAGCTCGGAGGTGTCGATGCCCGGCAGGGTACCAGACCGATCGCCGCCCGATTTCCAACGTGAGCCAACGCCATGCGTGGGGCCACAGGCCACGAGCGCGGAACCGATGAACCACGCGCCCAGGGCCATGCCCAATCCCCGTGCACCCCGGTGCGCCAAGCGCCTGACGATCCCGTCACGCCCCGCGCACCCCGACCGTCGAGAACCGCTTGGCCGCATACGGCGCTGCAGGGTAGCGGTTGGCGGGCCCGCTTGCGACCTGATAGATCGTCGGCATGGTCGATTCCGACCGCGCCGACCCGCGCGGGTCGCTCAGCGGGCCCCCACCCAACGTCCGCCACGTCATTGCGATCGGCGGCGGACGGGGTGGAGTGGGCAAGAGCGTCCTCGCCACCAACCTGGCCGTGTATCTGGCCCAGCTCGGCCGCACCGTCGTGCTGGTCGATGCGGATCCAGCAGGCGCGGAACTGCACACGATCCTCGGTGTCGAGGCACCGGGACAGCGGCCGAGCGGAGAGGACGACGACACGAGCGATCTCGAGGCGGTGCCGACGCCGATCCCAGGGCTACTGCTCCTGCCGCAGCTCTACTCCCAGGGTTCCACGGTGCCGCTCCGTCCCGGACGTCGCCCACGCTGGGCGCGTGGACTGCGCCAGCTCAACGTGGACTACGTGCTCCTCGACCTCGGGGCGGGGACCGCCCCCGCCACCTTGGATCTCTTCCTCGCGGCCGACCTCGGCGTTTGCGTCACCACGCCGGAGCCCCCGAGCGTGGAGGTGACGTACCGTTTCGTTCGCGCCCTCTTCCAGCGACGGATGCGAGGAACGCTGATCAAGGACCGCTTCAAGATGAGGCTGGTGGAGCGCGCCCTCGGCGAGCTCCACCCGCTGCCGAGTCCCATCGACGTCATCCGCTGCCTCGCAAGATACGATAGCCGGCTCGGGGAGCTCGCAGTCGACGAACTCGTCAAGCTTCGACCCCGCCTGGTCGTCAACGGCGTGCGCCTCCGAAGCGACACCGAGTTGGGCGCGGCCATGCACGACATGGCGGAGCGCTACCTCGGGGTGGACATCGATCACGTCGGCCACATCGAGCAAGACGACGCAGTGTGGCTCAGCGTGGTACGGCGGCGCCCGCTGCTCATCGACAGTCCCGCCAGCAAGAGCGCGCGCAACATGGAGCGAATCGCGCGCCGCGTGCTCGCTCTCGCGACCGCGCGCGATCAGACCCGTGAGGCCCGACGCGTCTCGGTAGTACCCACGGCGCCAACCCTCTACGAGCTCCTGTGGACTCACCGCGGAGCGACCGACGAGGAGGTGCGGCGCGCCTACAAGCGCCAGCGTGACGTCTACCAGCACGAGAGCCTCGCGCTGACTTCCCTGCTCACCGAGGCCCAGCTCCGGACCGAACAGGCGCGGATCGACGAGGCCTACGACACGCTGCTCGATCCGGTGCGGCGCCGCGCCTACGATCTCTCCGCGTTCCCGGAGTCGGAGGACGAGCATCCGATGCGTGATGTGAAGGTCGACGCGGCCTTGGCGGCCGAACGCGCCATGCTCCAGCAGGAGCTCGTGCGCGAGATCAACGCCGAGACGGAATTCACGGGATCGCTACTCGCGAAGGTCCGAGAGTCCCAGGGAATCGAGATCGAGGACATCTCTCGACACACGAAGATCTCGGCGGCGCACCTGCGCGCGATCGAGGCGGAGGATTTCCGACAACTCCCCGCGTTGGTGTACACGCGAGGGTTCGTCCAGCAGATCGCGAAGTACCTCCAGCTCGATCCCTCCCACGTCTCCAGGACGTACCTGAGGCGCATGCGGCAGTGGCGTGCCGCGACAGGTGAGCCGAACCCGTGAATCGGACCCATCCACGCCTCCAAATTGGCAAGGACGGGCCGAGATCCGCTCCGCTCCCGGGACCCGCATCGCCACGGGGCCCGGGTTGGGCAAGGCGCCTGGGTGGCGGCATGGGATGCTGGGAACGTCGAGCCCGCGAAGCGGCCTTCGGCGGCGAGCAGCAGCCAGGAGGTAGAGGGATACCGTGAATCGCCCGAAGCTCACCTCGGGCCCCGAGTCCGTCGCTGCCTTCCGGTACTCCCCGGACGTGGCGTTCACGGTCACAGTCGTGCTGGTGGCGCTGCTGCCGCGGCTGTTCGTGGCGATCGCGTGGGCGCACGAGCCCGTGTGGGACGGCCATTACTATGACTTCGGAGCCGAGCGGATCGCCGCGGGGTTCGGCTACTCCGAGGACGTGATGGTCAATGGGCAACCGGTGTGGAAGCCCTGGTCCCATTACCCGGTTGGCTACAGTGCTTTTCTCGCCGCCGGGTACGCCACCTGCGGGCGGCTGGTCGAGTGGCTGTTCGGATCCAGGAGCTACGTGGCGCCGCTCGGCAACGCCCTGATCGGCGCCCTGACGGCCGGCGCGGTCCATCGACTGGCCCGCTACTTCATGAACCCGACACGGGCGCGCATCGCGGGGGCGATCACGGCGCTGCACCCAGGGCTCATCGTCTACACGGCCGTCCTCATGAGCGAGCCGTTGACCGCGTTCCTGCTCGTCACCACCGGGTGGACGGCGGTGGCGTGGCGCGGGAGTGTGCGAGGGGTTCTGTTGGCGGGCGTCATCCTAGGGCTCGCCACCCTGGTGCGACCGTCTGCGCTCCTGGCCGCACCGCTCCTCGTCGTGACCCAGCCGCGACCCTGGCGCAAAGCCCTCCTCCGGGGCACGGCGGCAACCATACTCTGCCTCGCCGTCGTTCTCCCTTGGACCGCGAGGAACTGCCGCGTGATGGACGGGTGCGCCCTCGTGTCGACCAATGCGGGGTGGAACCTCGCCATCGGAGCGCTCTCCGACACCGGGCGATTCGTCGCGCTCCGCGCCAAAGACGGCTGCCCGGTGGTGACGGGCCAGGTGCAGCAGGACCGGTGCTGGGGCGAGGTGGGACGGCGCGCCATCGCCCGGGACCCCTGGAGCTGGGCGGCGAAGATCCCGCAGAAGCTCGCGCACACGTTCAGCCACGAGTCCTTCGCCATCGAGTACCTGCGGGAAGCCGATCCGCACGCATGGCCAGAGGCGCGACGGGTGGCCGGTCGCGACCTCCTGTCGTTCTTCCACCGCCTCCTGCTCGCGACCGCGGCCCTCGCGGTGGTGGGACGGGTCTGGCGGGACGACGGCTGGGTCCGGATGATGGTGCAGGGGGTACTGCTGGGAGCGTTCGCTGCCCTGGCCCTGTATGCCTTTCGGGACGACTACCACCCGTTCCAGTACCTCGCGGTGCTGGCACCGCTCGTTGGTCTTCTGCCGCTCCCAGGTCGCCCCTGGCAGGGCCCGGTCGGGCGCTACCTGTTCGGGCTCATCCTGGCCGCCGCGGCGACCCACGCCGTATTCTTCGGCGACGACCGGTACCACCTCGTGGTAACCCCGGCATACTGTATCCTCGCCGCTGCCGCGCTCCGAAAGTCGTACGATTCGGAGCGCGATGCACGTCTGTCCTGGGAATAGACCGGCTCGGCCACGGGTGCCGACCATCCCCGATGTGGTCGCCACGGAGGACTACGGGCAGCCAAGCCCATTGCAGGTGCAGCCAGCGTCACCGCAGTCGCAGGTGGCGCCAACGGGGCAGGCGATGGAGCAGAAGCCACCGGCGCACGACTCGATCGTGCAGGTGTCGCCAGCGCTGCATTCCAGGTGGCAGGAGCCGCCGGCGCAGGTCTCGATGAGCAGCGTCGAACCGCCCGTGGCGCCCGCGGGCTCGATGGCGCAGTACCCACCGGCGCATTCCCCGATTCGGCACTGGCTGCCCGCCTGGCAGGCGATGGCGCAGGCCGGCCCGGTGCAGCGGTCGAGGTCGCACGCCGCCCCAGTGCAATTCATGCTGCACGCAGCGCCCGTGCAGTCGCCCAACCGGCAATCCGCACCCTCCGTGCAGGTCATCTCGCACATGATCCCGCAGGTACTGACCGTACAGGTCGAACCTGCGGTGCAATCGACGTCGCAACCACCAGCGGGGCAGGCGAGCTGGCAATCCGAGTCGAAGCGACAGCCCGCGTCACAATCGCCATTGGCACCGCACGCGATGTCGCACTGAGCGTCGTTCTGGCACTCGAGATCGCAACCGCCGACGCAATCGAGGTCGCAGACGGAGTGCAGACAGAGCCCGCTGCAAGGGTGTTCGCGGCAGTCGAGGCCGCATTCCGCCTCGTTCTCGCAACCGACGTCACAGGTGGGCTGCGTGATGGCCGTGCAGAGGAGGTCGCAGGTGGCGTGGTCGCAGGTGCAGTCATCCTCTGGGCAGGCGTTACCGACCGTCCCTCCGGTGCCATCACCGGCAGAGCCACCCGTCGCGACGCCACCGGCCGCCACCCCGCCCTGGGCTCCGACCCCACCCGTCGGCGTCCCGGCGTTCCCCGCGTCGGCCATGCCTGCGCCCGAAACACCGCCATTCGTCGAACCCGCCGAGCCGGCCTCCCCCGCAGCCCCAGCCAGGGTCCCACCGAACCCAATGCCACCAGTGGCGGTCCCCCCGGATTCGGCACCGCCGGATGGCAGCGCCCCGCTGCCACCTAGCGCGATCTCGCCGCCGCGCCCCGCCGTGTCCGCACCGTTACCGCTCGAGCCACCATTGGGCAGGCTGCCACTCGCTCCCCCGGTGGCTGCTTCGCCACTGCTACCACCGGAGGCCTCGGTCCCACCGCCCGCGGCACCAGCGCTCGACCCACCGGCACCCGAGCTCCCACCGGTCGTGGCGCCGCCCTCGGTCCCACCGGTCGCCTGACCGCCACTGCTGGCCCCGCCCGTCGTGGCCCCGCCCGTCGTGACCCCGCCCGTCGTGGCCCCGCCCGTCGTGGCCCCGCCCGTCGCGGTACCGCCCGTCGCCGCACCGCCGTTCACAGCCCCACCTGTCACGGCGCCGCCGTTCACGGCCCCGCCCGTCGCAGCCCCGCCCGTCGCAGCCCCGCCCGTCATGGTCCCACCCGTCATGGTCCCACCCGTCGTGGCCCCGCCCGTCGTGGCGCCACCGGTCGCCGCGCCGCCGGCTTCCGGCTCATCCCCCGACCGATCGTGTTTGCCTTTGCAGGCAACGCCGAGCAACACGGTCATGGCAAGCGGAATGAAGGGTCGGAGTCGAATCGTTCTCATGGGGCGGCACGGTATCACCCACCACTCCCCGACGGAATCGCGAAAGGCCTTTGCCCACCCTCGATCGGCGGCACGCTGGGCGAGCCGGGGATTTGGGGGCCGGGAGCGGGAGCGGCAGCAGAACCGGTTCTGGAGATCGGCGTCCGGTAGCGGGCAGGCGGCTGGCCAGGCAAGCACCGCTGCCAGTGGCTGCCAGGGGCCACTTGCGCGGTGGCCTACGCAGTGCCGTTCCGAGGCGGGTCTGTCGAGAAGGTTGGGGCGTCGGCCCCCGGGGATGTGCGCGGGTGGTCCGTCAGGCGTCAGGACTGGGGCGTTTCTAACCACAGGGTGTTCGTTCGTGAGCGTGAGGAAGGCGAGGAGGATC
>JAFGBI010000048.1 GCA_016933275.1 Polyangiaceae bacterium
GGAGGGGGGGGCGGGGGGGGGGGGGGGGGGGGGGGGGGGGGGGGGGGGGGGGGGGGGGGGGGGGGCGGCCGCCCGCAGGCGGCGGGAGCCGCCTCGCCCGCCACCAGACCGGGGCTCTCGTCGTCTCGACCGTTGGCGGAGCAGCGAAACACGATGGGTGCGCGATCGGCTCCAGGACACGTCACCGCACGTCACCCGAGGATGGGGAGCAGCCCTCCAGGCCGACCGTAGTGCGGGACCAGATCGTTCGCCTCGCCAGGCGAGCGCGGAAACCCGCCGAGCGCGGGCGAGTAGTCGAGGCAGCCGAGTTCGTCCGCAGGACGGGCGGCTACGAACTGCTCCGCCTCGTCGAGAGCGTCCAGCCAGCGACGCTTGAGGTGCGGCAAGCTGAGGGGTTGCACGAGGTGCAGCCGGGCGAAGTCCTCCGGATGGTAGCGCCCGCGACGCCGCAGCGTGCCGAGGAGCATCGGTGGCGTGAAACCCGGATCCTTCCCCGCGCCCGCCCAGACCAGGGCACCGAGCACGAGAACTCGATCGTGGACGTCGAGGGTGTCGAGAGAATCTCGCGGTTCGTCGCGGCCGACCAAGGTGAGGACCTTGTTGATCGCGAGGTCGATGGGGTGAAGCATCCGGCGCGCCCACCGAAGTCCATCAAGCGCCGTGCCACCCACTCGATGTCCGTTTCCGTGATGCGGTACGCCGGATCGAAGGACCAGAAGCACGCGGTGTGAAACCTCTGGTAGGCGCGCCGGGTCTCGCGAACGCGCACCATCCTCCGCGCCTGCTCCGCGCTCAGGGAGCGGCGACTCTTCCGTCCGCCGCGGCGACCGATCTCGGCGAGGTACTCACGGGCGCGGGGGTCCATGCGCGAAGCGTAGCCCGCTTATGATTATGGGCGATGAGTCTCCGCCGGATTGCCCGCGCGCTCGGCCGCTACCTTGCCCACGACGCGCGCCTCAGAGGCGCCGACCGAAGTCGCCGTCGGACGGTCCTTCCCGCCCAACGCCGTGGAAGGACGCTGCTCGAGCTGGGGCGCGACGACCAGTGTCTCGGCGGTGAGCTCAGGCTCACCCTCGTCCTGCACACCTGGAGCCGCGATCCATAATACTTGTCCTGATCTCCCAGGTTCTGCCGAAAAGCGGCCCGGAAATATGGAACTGCGGTGCTGCGGCGCCCGTGTCGTGCTCGGACGTCTCGAAACCCGATCGTCCCATGCGAAGAATGGACGAGCGCGAGGTGACCTGCCGCACGCAGCACGACCAATGGCGCGCCGAGACGAATGTCGAGGTACCACTCGCCGTGCCGAGGCCCCCACGGGCGCCGCCCGCCCCACCGGAAGGTGCCTACAGAGGCGCCCCAACCCCGCGAATTCGCACCTATGGCCGAACGGAACGACGGGGTGTGGGAGGGGCGCTGCGTACTCCCACCAGGGTCGATGGGGCGCTGCCGGTCGCTGCCGCGCGCCGTCGGTCGTTCCGCTCGTCTTGCCGGATACCCCGACCGCCGGCTCGCGGTCGGTCGGATCTCGCCGTGGCATTGGCGCTGGCCAAGGGGTGATCGAGGCCTCATGCTCGCGTCTCGATGTGGCCGATCCCGGAGGAAGGGCTGTTGGACGCGGTGTTCGTCGAGGCGTCCCGCGTTCGCGTGTTTGACGGTGGCGCGTTCGACTTCGATCCTCCGCGGGGAGAGGTTGCGTTCGAGCTCCAGGGAGACGACCTTCGCGACCTCCGCCGATCCATCGTTGTGCTCGGTGGGGGCAGCGCGGGAAAGTGCCGATGTCGGGGCGACGCGGCGCTGACCCTCGACCGGAATGGGACGACGCTCGGTCGGATCGTCGTCCACCACGGGGTGACGATTCGGCTCCAGACTCCGCACGGAGACCACTGGCTGGACACCGGCGTTGGCCTGATCTCGTTCCTCGCCGAGCGCGGTCTCTCGGCTCCGCTGCAGGCGTATGAGGCTCTCGAAGCTCTCAAACAGTCCACGGCCGAGCCGCGACGTTCGTGGTTGGTGGCCGCGCCCCCGGTGCTGCGTCTGCGGCTCGCTGCGCTCGAGAGCGGTGAGCTTGCTCTGGGGGCAGCGTTCGCCCTCCTCGACCCGGAGTACGCCAATATCGAGGATACGGCCGCGGCGCTGTTCGACTGGATCGCCGATCACGATGCGCAGTGGATCGCCTCTCCCGAACTCGGCGCGATCGGCATGGATCTCTTGGCGATGATTCCCCTCGAAGTGCTCGAGAGGGCCGTCCTCCGGGCGCCCGAGTTCGCCGACACATTGCTGGGTGCGGCGCGCTACTTCTCGACCACCGGGAGGACGCGCGTTGCCGCGCTGAACACCGCGGCGCGCGCAAGGATTCGCCATGCGGGCAACGACCCTGGCATGGTCGCCAGCAACCGCGAGCTCGTTGCCAGCGCCCTCGGCCCACCGGGAGTGACGGTGGCCCCCGGAACGAGAGTGCGGTGGGTTCGCGCTTTGGGTCCTGTCGAGTCCCTGGCTAGCGATGGACAGCGACCCTACGCGGTGGCAGGGAAACGCCTGCTTCGTGTCGAATCGGACGCGTTGCAGGAGGTTCATCTCGCCGGGGATCGGCTGGACGAGCGCGGGAACATCACCGTCGCTGCCAGCTCGGACCTGGTCGTGATCGCGAATTCCTTCGTTGGGAAGATCTGGGCCCTCCGCCCGCCGAACCCCGAGCCGACCGTTCTCGCCGAGCAGCGTGGCGCGCGCGACCCGGTGGTCGTCGGGGGCGTTGGGTACTGGGTTGCGAACGGAGCTGCCGAACGCAACGTTCCGGCTCAGACCCACATAGTGACCTGTGCGCCGGGAAGCGCCCCGAAGCCGCTCCTCGCCGTCGCAGGCTCCCTCTCGGAGCTCGGAGCAGATGGGGAGCATCTCTATGCGATCGCCGCGGACCGCGAGACGCTGGTCATCCGCGTCGCTCGGAGTGGCGGCGCGCCGGAAACCCTTGCCGTGCTGCGCGGGTCACCTCGACCGCACGCCAACTATCCCTATCCGTCGCTCGCGATCGGCCCCCGCGAGATCTTCTTCGTGGTCGACGAACGGACGATTGAGGCGGTGAACAAGCGCTCTGGCCGACAACGTATCGTGGGCCAAGCGCCGACACCCGTGTATCGGCTCGCCGCCGCTGGCGAGGGGCTCTACGCGCTCGCCCAGGCGACGGAGTCGTCGCGAGGTAGCGTGCTCCGATTCGCCGACGAAGGTGATGTCACCGTGGTTGCCGAATACGATCGCCTCACCCGGGAACGCGCGGGGCTCGTGATCGGAGATGATTTCATCGCGTGGTCGGCGGATGAGCGCGTCTTCATTGCGCCCCGCCCCCGCCCTCTCTCACTGTAGCCGGACCGGTCGTGTCCGGCGGGGGGCCTTCCGTGCCCTGCGGTACCTGCGGGCTGTGCGTCTGGAGTGGCGGACCACCGGTGGCAGGCCTGAGTGCCCCGCCACCGGTGGACTCGACCATCGACGTACCGGGCGCCGAATGGAGCCCACCTTCCGAACCCACCACCGTGAAGCCAGGAAGCGAACGGCCCCCGTTCGCCTGCAATCCTTCGCGCGTCTCAGTGAACGACGGCGCCACGGCGGCACCCGGCCCAGTGACGGTAACGTTGGGCCTCCCTGCCCCGGCGGCCCCGGCGCTCACTGCCTCCACGACGCTCTCGTTCCTGCGTCCCGTCCCCGGGCCCGCCCTTGTCCCCGCCCCGCAGGAGATCATGTTCACGCGCGCGTTGTCTTCCAGCCCCGCGTCCACGAGGGACCGCCCGATGGTTCGCCCGTCGGCGCGAGAGGAGGCGCCTTCACCCCAACGCACGACCCCCCCGCCCCGGACGTTCCCGTGCGAGATGATGTCCACGTCGGGTTGGCCAGCGAGACTACCTGCCCTCAGGTCCCCCGCGTTGATGACAGGGCGTCCAGTCGCGGCAGACCGCGCGGCCGCCGCGTCCCGGCATTCTTCGTCGTCCGGGGCGGCACAGATGATGACCAGCCCGAGAGGATCGACGTGGGAAGACGTGTTCAGCACGAACCCGACGTCGAATAGCGTGTCGGGGATCCCGAGCGGGTCGGGGGTCATGAAGAGCCCGAGCTCCGGCACGTAGTAGCGGTGCTTCTGATACGAAAGACCCGTCTCGAGATCCGCACGCTGTCCGGCGAGACGCATGCTGCCGGGATTGCCGCGTTGGTGGATGGTCTTCCCCCACGTGGAAACGTCGAGCTCGGCCGTCGCACCTTCCCGCCCGAGGAAGAGCCAGGGCGTCCCCGCGCCGTCGGTGGCGACGAGGCGATGGGTCGTGCGACCTTCGACCTCGACCGCGTCGAGCAGGGGTGTGTAGCCGTCCTCCGCGAAGACGCGCCGCTCGACATAGCCACCCGTCGAGCGGTCCTCGACGCCGGCCGCGCCGTCCCAGCCGAACCAGGTGCTCTGACCGTCGCCAGTGAAGGTGGCGAGCCGTCTACCAAACGGGTCGTACAGATACCGCACCTGCGCCCCGTCCCCGCGTGTCGCCTCGACCAGACGATCCTCCTCGTCGTAGACGTACGTCCAGGATTCTACCGGCGTCTTGCCGCGTCGTGCGCACAGGCGTCCGGAGGCGTCCCAGTCCCAAATCGCCTCACTGGTCGCCTGGACGCGGCCGCTTGGACCGACCTGGGTGGCCGCGTCCCGGGACACCGGGGTGCCGTGGGGGGAATAGGTGAACACCTCCTCGGTCCCGAGACCGCTCACCTCGAGCGGGCGACCGAAGATGTCGTTCCTGAAACGCCGCGGTCCTCGTTCGTTGTCGGTGATGCTCGCGATCGCCGGCTGCCGTTCCCAGGTGTACGCGCGGGATCGCAGCACCTCGCCGTCGGCACCGATGACGGTCACCTCCGTCGGCCGTGAAAGAACATCCCGTTCGGTCCGTATCCCGTCCTTCCGCCCAGCACGCGAGCGACGGATCTCCCGACCGGCTAGATCGTGTTCGAACTCGAGAACGTCGACAGGAAGACCCTCGTGGTCGACCAACGATAGCTCCCGGACGTTGCTGTTCGTGGCGCGCGTCAGTGAGACGCCCCACCCCGTGGAGTACCGTCTCCGCGCCACCTTCCCCAGCTGGTCGTGCTCGTGCTCGACGGTGAACTCCCACCCGCCGGCCCGCTGCGTCTCTCGGCGCTTGCGGCCAAGATCATCGTACTCGAAGTCAACGGATGCCTGGTGGGTGACCGCGCGGGTGATCTGGCCACGCTGGTTGAACTGGTACCGTACGGTCGCCCCGCCGTCGTACTCACGTTCGATGAGCCGTCCGAGGATGTCGAAGCGGTTCCGTACCTTCCTGCCATCGGAGCGAGCCATGCGAACGATCCGACGCGCCCGGTCACGCTCGAACGAGGTGTCGAGGCCGGCGAAGGTTCGCTCACGAGCGATCTCCCCGCTCGCGTCGTAGTCGGTGAACATCCGCTCGCCGGCGGCGTTCTCCACCCAACGCTCGCGAAGGAGCGCGTCGTAGCCGAATCGGTACGTGGAGCCATCGGCGAGAACCTGCTCGACGAGAACGCCAGCGACGTAGCGATAGGAGGTAGTCCCGCCGTTGGCGTGGAGGACTGCCACGAGCCTCCCAGAACTGTCGTACTGCCGCCTGTTGGTGGAACCGTTTGGACCGCTGGCAAGGACGCAGCTGCCTCGCGCGTCGTAGCCGACCTCGTAGGTTGCCCCGATGGGATTGACCAACCGCACGGGTTGCCCGAGGAGGTCGAAGGTGTAGCGGTGCTCGCCACCGCGGGCGTCCTTCACGTAGACCGGGTTGCCGTGCGCGTCGTACTCGAATGTCTTCGCCCCGGCGGGGCTCACGACGGCGGTCACTCGTCCCCGGTCGTCGTACTCCCACCGGGTCTTCGCCCCACTTGGAGCAGTGCGCTCCACGACGCGTCCCTTGTCGTCACGCTTCGTGTGCCAGGTTGCGCCCACCGCATCGACCATTCTCACGACATTGCCCTGTGCGTCGCGCTGGAAGGTCATGCGTCGCCCGAGCGCATCCGTGTGGCTCGTGAGGCGCCCCATGGTGTCGACGGTGAAGCGCTCCGGATCGCCGAGCGGACCAACGTGGCCAACCAGGTGACCTCGTTCGTCGTACTGCATCGCGTCCACGTTGCCCGCGGGATCCGCGTAGCGTTCGACCTGGCCGAGGTGGTTGCCCGCGTAGTGCCAGCCGCCTCCTTCGGCGTCCATCATCGTGCACTCGTTCGGACCGGGACCATAGACGAAGCGGGTGTGGAAGACCCCGCGCGCGTTCGTGGCCGGGCGGACTCCGCCGTTGAGCTCCGCGAGCACGTCGCGTCCCGGGATCTCGCCCCAGGTCTCGACGCAGCGACGCTTCCCGTCCGGCCCGTCTTCGTACACGAAGCGGTAGACGACCTGATCGGGTTGACGTTCCTCGACGAGAAAGTGCTCGCTGTCGTAGCGGAACTCGGTGGTGGCGCCGCCGCGATCGATGGCGCGCACGAGATCTCCGCGGTCGTCGTACTCGTACGTCATCGCGTGCACGGTGTGGACCGCTCCGTCCGCTCCGGGGAGCAGCAGCCGCCACACGTCCGCTTGGTACCCGTGGTCGCACTCCAGCCGGCGACCGAGGCAGTCGGTCACCGCGCGCACGCCACGCTCGTCCCACTCCACGTCCGTGACGTTGTCGGAGGGATCCCGGATCTGAGCGAGCTTGTGCTTGCCGTTGACGGTCTGAGCGCGGAAGATCCGGCGCCAATTGTCGCGTGTCGTGAGGATGAGATCGCCCGCTCTTCGCTCTAGGCTGCGCCCGAACGCTGCGTAGGCGATCTGCCCATCTTCGATCAGCGGGAACGCCGCCGGCGAGCCCTCATCGTCGAAGACGGTGATGCCATCGCGCTGGATCTCGGCGCTCCAGGCGAACGAGTGCGACCAACCCCACCCGATGCCGCAGTTGCGGCGTACCGCGCTCGTTCGATAGCCGCGCACCCACTGCATCGGCAGCGGCCCGAAGAGCTCCACGTCGATGGCTGGTGTGGTGAACACCGTGCCGGTGATGACATCGACCGGATGTCCACCCGCGGCTCCGCCTTGACCGCTGGCTGCCGGAGCGTTCGGCGGTGCCGCGCCCGAATTGCTGCCGCCGCCGTCGCCGCCGCCACCGTTGGGACCGCTCGGGCCCGACGGCCCGCCGGCGCCGCCGCCGCCACCCGCGCCGCCGCCGCCACCCGCGCCGCCGCCCGCACCGCTGGCATTGCCGGGGGCACCCACGGTGATGGCCTTGTTCATCTGCACGAGGCTCCCCGTGATCCCCATCATGCCGAGCTCACAGAAGACGGTCGGCGCTCCCAGCGTGAGGAAGGATGGGCCGGCCGTATTGAGGCTCACGACCTCCTTCAGCGTCCCCGCCTCGTTCCCGTGGCAGACTTTCACGCAAGAGCCGACGGTCGCGTGTTTCGCCCCGCAGATCTTGGTGCGCAGCGGCTCGTCGACGATCCCCTCACTGACCGTGCCCATGGTCGGATAGGGAATGGGAAGCGGGCTCGGTGCGGCAGGGGTCGTGCAGACGCTGACTGCCATTCCCGTGACTTGGTGACCGGACTTCTCGGTCACTGTATCCATGCCCAACGCAGTGACGCTACCCATTCCTCACCCCTGGAGCCCTACGGAAAAGGAGTACGTCACGGATATCTTGATTCCTTCCAGACGCCCGCTTCTTTCTCGTGGGGTCGCGCCTTTCTGCTGGCACAGGAGCGGCCGGCGCGGTGGGCGGCCGTTTGGTTGGTCCAGCTTCGTGCTGCAAGATGGGCGCGTTCCGGGCGTGAGCCTGGATAGGCCGCTCCGAGGCGCGTTGCCCGCGAGGCAGTGGGGCACGCACGATTGCGCCCGATGACCGGCGCAGCGCGAGAGTCAGCGCCGGCGCGAGGCTTCTCGGGCTCGCAATCGGCGCTCCGCCTGCGTTCGCCCAGGGTTCGACGGTCGTGGTGGAACCGATGGGGGTGCGGTATTCGGCACAGGCAAGGCCATCAGGCGTCAGCTATCAGCTGTCAGGTGGAACCGAGTGCTCCTGATGGCTGACGGCTGATGGCTGACGGCCACGAGAAGACTGTGAGACGAGATCCTGCCAGATCTGATCAAGATCGCACCGCCAAGGGACCAGCGCCTGGTCGGCTCTCCAGCACGTCCCGCGGCCGTCATGCCGCCTCGCTGGTCACGCCCCCGTTGGCCGAAACGGCGCTGTGGAAATCCAGGCCCGCTCCCCGGGGTGCGAGCCTCCCTTCGGAACTCGCGCTCAGAAGCGTCCCAACACCCCGACCGACTCCGTGGTGACCCACGGTTGAATTCTGGCACTGCTCCTCTTCGGCTTGAGGGAAAATAGGACGATGCCGGTGGCCACCCCGACGACACCGACGCTAAACCCAACGATGGCCAAGTTGCCGGCGCTCGTCGCTTCCTTGTCGAGGCTCTCGACGTTGCCGCGCTCGCTGCCCGTGCAATCGGGCGCGCATGCGTCGAAGGCCGAATCGGCATCGCTGCGCTTGCTTCCGTTGCGCAATCCCGCCCAGGTGCCAAGCCCGAGCGCGATGGCGCCGACGCCGAGCGCGGAAAAGGCTGTTACCCGCTTGCCGTTCGAGGTGGGGTCGCGCTCCGCGTTGTCCCCTTGCTGCCCATTACTGCGGGAAGCGACCGCATTCCTGTCGGCCTCTCCGGTGGCCTGCAACTTCAGCGTCACGGCGCCCTGTTCGCCCTCCGCCAGGGTCAGCTCGGCAACCTCGGCTCGATGCCCAGCCAGCTCTGCCTTCACCATGTGCTTGCCGGGATTGGCGCGGGTGGGGATGCCAATCATCGCTGGCGGCAGGGGCTTGCCGTCCATCGTCACGGTGGCCTTGCCTTCCGGATCGCCCTCCACTCTGATGGTCACGACGGGCACACGGGGCTCGAGAGCGGCCAGCTCTTCTCGGGCCGCCTCGGCCGCCCTTCGAAAGGCTTCGGACGTTTTGTCGGAGAGTTCCTCACGGGTCAGAAGAATGTAGTTCTCGCGCGCTTCGACGAGCATGCCGAGTTGGAGCTGCGCGCGCGCGAGATAGAGCACGTGCGTGGGCGCGTGATAGAGCTTCTCCGCGCGCTGCAGGAGGTCTGCCGCCTTCTCGTACTCCCGCACGTTGTACGCTTCGATGCCCGCCCTCGCCGCGTCGCGAGCCGTCGCCTTGTTCTGTTCCGCGGACTGCGCGCACAGTGGCGGGGCCACGAGGCTCGCGGCCATGATCAACCAGCAACAACCACCCACCTTCACCCAAATGACGATACGCGAATCGAATTGCTTCGCCAAGCCGCCAAGCAGTTCGAGCTGTCATGGCGGGATCGGGCGTAGCATCGGCGACCACGGTTGGATTGAAGTCCGGGGGGGAGATTGTTCTCCTCCCCAACCTGTGGCGCCAGGGTGTATGGTGGGAGCTGCCTTCTTGCGGAGTGCATCGCCGTGATGTCCAGAGGCATTTTGTGGGCTGGGATGGGGGGGGTGTTCGCCTGCGGGCTCACCGCGTGCACGAGCCCCAACAGAGACTTCGGGTTGGGCACGAGCGAAGGGGGAAGCGCGGGCGCAAGCACGGATTTCGGCGGGTCCGCTGCCACCCAGGGGACGAGCGGCGCAGGCGCGGACTCCGGGTCCGGCGGGTCCGCTGCCACCCAGGGGACGAGCGGCGCAGGCGCGGACTCCGGGCGCGGCGGGTCCGCTGGCGCCCAGGGGACGGCCGGCGCGTTCTGCGTCGAGGGTGACTGCACGCCTTGCGATCCAGGCACGAGCCGCTGCAGCCCGACGGGCTCCGTTCCCCAGCTCTGCAGCGACGCCGGCGAATGGGTCAACCGGGATGCCTGCACCAGCCCCCTCGCAACGTGTCTCGGAGGGGCCTGCGTGTCGTGCTCGCCGGGAATCAGGCGCTGCAACGACAACACCGTCGAGGAGTGCCGGGACGACGGAAGCGGCTGGGACGTGCTTGAGGTCTGCACCGGAGACACCCCGGCTTGCCTCGAAAGCACCACGACTTGCGGCCGTTGCAGCGAGGGAGACAAGCAGTGCAACGGTGACGTCGTCCAGACCTGCGACGCCGGCTCCTGGCAGGCCGCCCAGACCTGTTCCGGTTCCACGCCGCAGTGCTTTGGCGGCGAGTGCACGGAGTGCGACCCTGCCGCGAACGAGCGCCGCTGTCAGAACGGCGCCAGCGTCCAGACGTGCAACGCGGATGGAACCTGGGGCACCGCCACGCCCTGCACCGGCGACACGCCGGTGTGCCGCGTGGATCTGGGCTTCGCCTGCGGATGCCAGGAAGGCGAGCGCCGTTGCCGCAGCGCCACGGTGCCGGAGCTCTGTGACGGCGGCGGCTGGGTGCCCCAGACCGGCTGCTCCGGGAACACCCCGGAATGCTTGCCGAGCACGGGGCAGTGCGTGGGGTGCGTGGGTGGGACGCGCAGCTGTGGCGACTGCGGTCTGGGCACCGAGACCTGCACGAACAACGTCTGGAGCTCCTGCGTGGGTGCAGTCGACCTGGAAACCGACGAGGCGCACTGCGGCACGTGCGCCAACGCGTGCGGCGCGCGTGAGACGTGCCTGTCGGGGGGCTGCACGTGCAGCAGCGGCAACCACGCTTGCGGCGGGACCACGACGCCCTGCTACGTCGACACCGACGCGGACCACTGCGGTACCGACTGCTTCGACTGCAGCCTGTTCCACGGGACGACGGGCACCTGCAGTGGCGGCGCCTGCGCGTGCAATGGCGGCACGAGTCTTGCGTGTCTGAGTGACGCGCCAAGCTGTGGATTCTGGGACTTCGAGTCCGGCACGCTCGAGGGCTGGAGCTTCGGCACCTACCGCAACGACGAGAGTGCCGCGACCGGCAGCCCCACCGTCAGGCAGTGGAACGGGTCGCGCATGCTGGCGGTGGACTACAGTGGTACGGGTGCCATCACGCTCCAGGTCCAGCTGTGTCCGGACGGATCGAGCATCAGCCTGGCGAGCCACACGCTCTCGTGGGACACGTACCTCACCACGCGACAGGGTTCGGGGCTCGAAGCGGGCGGGATCCCCCTCGGCAATAACTACACCATCACGAGTTGCCAACCCATCAACATCCCGTCCGACCAGCTCTACTCTCACTCGTGCCCCCTTGCTATCTCGACGGGTTCCACTGTGCTGCAGCTATACATCACGCTGCCCCCGAACGAGTTCGGAACCCTGTACATCGACAACGTCAGGCTCACTCCCCCCTGATCCGAAGTACCCCGTACGGTCCCGATATTCGCGGCAGCACGCTCCGCCTGCGACCCTCTGGAGGCGAAGCGCGACACCCCCTGGGTGGCCGTGCTCGATCGCGCTGGCACCGTGCGCTCGCCGGCTGGCGCCGCAGGGGCTCGACCAGGGTTGGCGCTTGAGCGCGGGGGCCATCGGGATGGTCGTGAGCGTGGGCGGCGCGCCCGCGGCGGGCACGAGGAGCAGCGGGTAGCTCACCGCGCTCGGGCCGCGCGGTGAGGCCGGAAACGCGAGCTCCGCCAGCGACGCCGTCATGCAGGCGACGACCTCCGGAGGCGACGCGCCGCTCTGCGACGCCGCGAGGTGGGTCACTCGCCTGTCCGCCGCGACGGCGAGGCGCAGGTCGACGCGCCCCTCGCTCGCTCCGTGGCTCGCCGGCGAGATGCGGTAGCAGGCGCGCAGGGCGGCGAGCCGCGTCGCCATCACCTGCGCGGCCGCGGTCGGCTCGAGCGGCCCCTGCACGGCGAGCTGCGCGTGGACCACCCGACCGAGCGGCGCTCGGCGCTCAGCGCCGGGGCGCGCGACCTCGACCCCGTTCGTGCGGCCACCGTCCATTCGACCGACCCACTCGGCTGGCGGAGCTGCGGGCGGTCGGGGGCGATGACGCAGCCGAGCCAGAGCTCCGCGCGCATCCTGTCGCGGCGTGTCTCCTCCAGGCTCGCGACGACGGCGCTTTCACCTTCACCAGCGAGCATGAGCGTCGCGGGTGGATGGCACGCGACGCTGGGGACGGGCGGTGGGACGCTCGATTTGTCGCTGCCGTTCCCCGAGGCAGCGAGTGCTTGCGCGCCTATGCGGCCGTCCATGCGACGCGGGCCAACGCGAGGGTGCGCGTGCTCGGAGGTCTCTCTGTGTGCCGACTCGCCTCCTCGCTTCGACGCCGGACGGGCTGTCGTGCAGCTTGGCGGAGCTTTCCCGCGTCGGAAGCGCTGCCCAACGCGTCTTCATCGGCAATGGAGCGGATCGCGCCGAAGCCTGGGCGATCCTGGCTCGAAGCGTCATCGACACCGGGGCTCTGCACGGCGTTCGTCGCCGAACACGAAGCGGATGCCGTCCGGGTGCTCGTCCCCATCCACGTCGCGGAGCTCGTCGAACGGGCCCGGCGGGGTCGGGGAGTCGTCGATCCGACCGTCGCGACAGGTGACGAGGAGAGAGCGACCGTCGCGCGCGGAGCCGCGTCGGCTGCGCCGGCTGTGCAACGACGGGTACGGCGCTGGACCCGAACGACGACCCCCGTCCTCCTCATCGCGCTCGCCAGCGCGGCTGCCGGCCGGGGCGGAGGCCGCGCTCCCCGGTCCCGCTCGCGACGACCTACAGCCTGAGCGACGGATCCCAGAGCGAGGGGCCGGGGTTGGGCCCGCAGCAGCCCGCCCAGGGATCGGCCAGGACGTAAGTAGCCGCCGACCCAGACCTCGAAGCGCAGGTGCGGCCCGGTGGAGTTGCCGGCGCTGCCCACCTCCGCGATCTTGTCGCCGCGGCGCACGATCTGGCCCGGCTCGACGACGATGGATCCGTTCCGGAGGTGGTCGTAGCGGGTCGCGAACGCGACCGAGCCCACCGGGTGGCGGATCACCACCACGTTGGCGCCCGCGAAGCAGCGGTGGCACCCTCGAGCTCGCCGCTCCAGAAGAGCACGGTCTGGTCGTCCCGAATACCGCAGCTGACGTCCGCGCTCACGGTGACGTCCGTGAACACCCCTTCGGGGGCCGACGTCTCGCCGGTTTCGTCCCAGAAGACCAGGGTGCCGTCCCCACGGATCGCGCAGTCGTGAGCCTCGTTCACCGCAACGTCCGCGAAGCTGCCGAGCGGGACCGACCGGGACGCCGTGGTCTGGTCCCAGGAGGCGAGCTCGCCGGTGGTACGGATCGCGCGGCGGTCCTCGCTTGTCAGTGCCGGGTTCAGTGGGGCACATTGCCGCGGATGGATCCCGATGATCACGAGGACGCGGTACGACGCTTCTTCGCGAACGTCGATGCTGTGCGGTTCTCCTTTGATACCGTCGACGGTCGCCATTGCGAGGGGTATCCGACGCCATCCTGCGGCCGGACCATGCCACCAGCAAGCTCTACTGGCTCTGGCTCGACGACTGCGTTACCGATGCCCGTGGTGGTCGCCGACGCGCCCTACTCCGAGCTCGTGCCGGACTGGATCTGCGAGGTTATCAGCCCGAACTCGGAGAAGTACGATCAAACGGACAAGGTCGAGATCTACGCGCGAGAGCACGTCGGCTGGGCCTGGCTGGTCAACCCGCTCACCAGGAAGGTGGAGGTTCTGGAGCGAGCCGACCGGGGGTGGCTCTTCCGGCACCTCTGGTGCGACGCCGCGCGCGCCCGCGCTCTGCGCCCGAACCCGATGGCGACCCCGGGCGCGGTGCGCTAGGTCACCGGGGTGAGCAAGGTCCAGCGACTCCCCTTTGGTCTCGTCCTCGGCTGCGCGCTCGCGAGCGGAGGCGCCGCGTGCAAGCGGCAGGCGGCGGCGGAGCAGGAGCCGCCGGTGGCCGCCAGCGCGAGCGCGACGCCCTCGGCGTCGGCGGCGCCCGCGGCCTCGGCTGCCCCCGCGCGGCTGGTGCGGCCCCAGCAGCCGCTCAACGTCCTGTTCCTCACCGTCGACGCGATGCGGGCCGACATGCCGTGGCAGGGCTATGAGCGCCCCATCGCGCCGAACCTCACCCGGCTCGCTCGCGAGGGCGTGGTCTACGAGGACTTCCGCTCGGTCGCCAGCTACACGTCCCAGAGCGTTCCGGTGATGCTCTCGGGACAGTACGCCTCCACGCTCTACCGGAACGGGGTCTTCTTCACCAGCTACCACCCCTCGAACACTTGGATCACCGAGGTGATGACGGAGAAGGGCATCCAGTCGGCTGGCGTACACGCGCACCGCTACTACGACGCCGGCAAGAACCTCGAGCAGGGATTCTCCGTTTGGCGGATGGTCCCCGGCATCACCTTCGAGTCCGACACCGACAACAACGTCACCGCGCCGCAGTCGGTGGCGCTCCTGCGCGAGATCCTCTCCCAGCCGGACTTCACCGGGCGGCAGTGGTTTCTCTGGGCCCACCTGATGGATCCCCACGACCAGTACGTCCGCCACGAGCTGTGCCCGGCGGAGTGGGGCCGAAGCAACCGTGATCGCTACGACTGCGAGATCTACTTCGTCGATCGCCACCTGGGCCAGGTCATCGACTGGATGCGCCAGCAGCCCTGGTGGGGAAAGACGGCCCTGATCGTCAGTTCGGATCACGGCGAGGCGTTCGGGGAGCACGGGATGCACAAGCACGCCTTTCGCCTCTGGGACGTGCTGGTCAAGGTGCCCACGTTCTTCGTGATCCCCGGCGCCGAGCCCCGGCGGATCACGGCGCGGCGCAGCCACATCGATCTGGCCCCGACGATCCTCGATCTGATGGGGCTCGAGGCCCTCCCGCAGTTCCAGGGCACAACCCTGGTCCCCGAGCTGTTCGGCGCGGAGCCCGAGCCCCGCGAGCCCATCGTGATGGAGCTTGCTGAGACGACCAACAACCCGCACTACCGCGCCATCATCCAGGGCGACCACAAGCTCATCGTCGAGGGGCGCGGGGCGGGCTGGACCCACGAGCTCTATGATCTGGCTCGGGATCCCGGGGAGGAGCGTGACCTGGCCCGGGAGCAGCCGGCGAAGCTGGCCGAGATGAAGGCGCTCTTCGCCGACACCTTCGCCAAGATCCCCTCGGTCGATCCCTACGGCGGCAGCAAGCTCCACTACGGCCGCCCCGCGCGGGGCCCGATGGGGCCCGAGCAGGATCCCCGACGGCAGGCCGCCCCCGCGACGCCGTGACGCGGGGGAGCGCGTTCACGGGCGGCGGCACGAGGAGCGGCGGGGCGGCCACGGGCGGCGCGACCTGCGCTGGTCGATCGCCGACTGGGAGCTTCACGACTTCGCCGCGCTGGTGAGCGAGCTCGAGCTGCTTCCGGGCGGGAGCGGCCAGGAGATCGGCGACCGATCCATCCCTTCGTCAGTAGCGCGCAGGCTGCGCAATCGACGCACCATCCGTGCCCGAGTGCGAGGATTGAAGGGCTGCCGAAATCAGGGAGCGTTCCCACTCTGGGTTGGCACGGCGTTGCGGTTGCGACGCTGCGTGACGCGGCGGACGCGAATGCCTCAGCATGCTCCGGCGGAGACGTGTCTGTCAGGAGTCCTTGAGCGCCGGGTGGTCCTTCCAGGCGGGCATGGTCGCCATATAGGTGCGAGTCCGTTTCTCCGCTTCCGCGCGGTCGAGCGATGGGTCCTGTCCCATGAAAAAGGCGGTCATCCCGGCGAGGCGGGTTTCGAAGCTGCCGAGCTTGCCGTCGGGCTCGACGCAATACTGACAATAGGGGCCGGCTTCGATCGGCATTCCGCAGCTCTCGCAGTGGTGCTTGCTCATGGTGTCCTTCCTCTTCCTTGTCTATTGGCTGTCCGATTGGGGGGGCGATTCGCCGCGCGCGGTGATTGAGCGCCCTTCTCTCGTCGGGTGCGTTCTGCAACCTCGATGAACCGCTCGTATCGTTGGAGATGGATGCCACGAGGTTCGCCCGGGAGAACCCAGCGCGGTGCCTCCTGGAGCAGGCGGTGCGGGCTCGAACGGAGGTCATCGTGGTCGCTACCGTACCGACCGAGGAGATGAGGGTGGTGGTCGAGCGACTCGGGTCCGTCAAGTACCTCGACAAGCTGGAGCTGGCTGGCCACCTCGAACGAACCATCGACGGCTCCGGTCGGGCGAAGGTGGCGGCCTGACCAAAGACCGGGACCACGGATGGAGGCATCCGTAGTTGTCTCTCCCACCTGAACCCACAACGCGGGCCAGGCCCGCGACCCCGGCAGGCTGGTGGATCGTGATTGCGCCAGATCTCCGCTAGACCACCAATCAGATGGATTGCTTCGCCAAATCAACAACCTAGAGCAGCAATCAGGTTGATTGCTGCGTCAAATCAATGACCTAGAGCATCGAACCGGCAGCAGACCTCACCAGAGGCAGCGCTAAAAACGCGTCCTCGGCTCGCGTGGACGCATTTTCAGCGCTGCCGTTGCGGTTGGCAACCTGGTCGGTGCTCTAGCGGGGTTGGCACCCCGGCCCAACTGCCGCGTGCCCGCCAGCCAGGGGGCGGGCGCTTCCAGGGCTGTTCCACCGCGCTCCGATGAGCCGCGTTTGGCGGGCGCCTCTCGACATCGAGTAGAATACGATACTCCATCGGTCAGCGCGGCTGGACGAAGTGCGGTGTGCGCAGGGGAGTGATGGCGTCGAGTCGGCGTGGCGCTCCGTGTCTGCGACCCGGTCGTGGCGGCTCTCGTCGACCCCGAGTTGCGGTAAGCTTGAGGGCTCGGCTCGGTCGACCGCGCGAGGGGTCGGATCGCCGGTGGGGGCAACGCTTCAGCGCGCCGTATCCTTGGGTCGCTGATGGGGAGCGCCCAGGTCGAGCACGGTGCACTGCTTCGTCGAGCGGTCACAGGTCATCACGATCCGCTCGTCCCACCAGAGATCGCACGCGCCTCGCCAGACCTTCGTGTTCGGGGCGACTTCGGCGAGGCCATCCGAGACCCCGGCCCGCCGGGGGCCCTTGACCACCACATGGTCGCGCGAGCATTCGAGCCGGTCGATGACGTTTGCGGAGACCTGCTCCCGCCGCCAGCCCGAACACGCCGTGAGCAACACCGCCGATAGCCAAAGGAACCCCTTCGGTCCACTCATGAAGACCTCCAGCCCTCGGACCCCGCGTCCCCTTCGCGCCTTGGGCCGAAACCCCGAGCGTTGGATCAGGTCACCGGCGAGCGAGGCCCCTGTTCCCCGGCAGGCTTCGTTTTTCTGGCGCCAGCGGGGCCGAGCGAGCGTATGGTTGCGGGTGATGTCCGAGTGCGGTCAGCGAGCGGTGCTATTCATCACGGAGAAGGTCGAGGGGACGACCACCAACGTGGCTCGGGAGCGGATCGAGCTCCGTTGCGGCAAAGCCGAGGGCCACGAAGGCGAGCACTTCGATCCGGAGCGAGGGGAGTCGTGGCTGGGGACGGGTGACCGGGTCACGACCCTCTTCCGCGACGAGAGCGATCACCCAACGTAGCCCATCGGTGGTCCCTTGCCCTTGCTTCGCCCCGCCTCCGATCCACCAGTTGCGTCGAAGGAGGACCGATGATCGCCCAACCGTGTTTCAGTCACGGTGAAATCGCAGGCGGGGGAGCAGGAATTCTCGTTCAGGAGCGTAGGATGGCAATGCGGCTCGCTACCTTCCGGTCGGGTGGCGCCATCCGCAAAGAGGAACGTTCGATGCGAAGCATGAGGGATTTGGTCGGTTGCGCGGGACTGCTGGTGTTCGCGACCCTGGCCTCGGGGTGCGAGCTTTCGCTCTCATCGGGCATGGGAGACGATGAAGAGGGGTTGGGCGGTCGCCAGACCGGTCCAGCGACCGGCGGCCGGCAAACGGGCGGGACCACTGCGGTCAGCGAGGGGGGAGCGGGCCCCGTCGTGGAGGTCAGCGATGGGGGTGAGGGCGGCGAGTACTTTTCCCTCACCTCGGTGACCATCAACTCCTCGGCTCGGCGCGGGGAGATCGCTCTCAGCGGTCAGCTCGGGATCGTGGAAGGAGAGCTTGGCTTCGTGCTCTCCTCGGTCAAAGATCCCGAAGATCCGACGCGGCCCGTGGACGCCGACGCGATCGCGTTCGCCATCACGGTGGACGGGGAGCAGGTCGAGTGCGAGGTCGCCCCGACCGGAGAGCTCCAGCGGGCGCCGGTGGACATTGTCTTTGTCAACGACACGACCGGGAGCATGTCGGGGACCGTGAATGGCATCGCGGACAGTATCAGCGATTTCGCCACCAGCGTCTCGGAGCGCGGCGTCGACGCGCTGTTCTCGATGATCACCTATGGCGACGAGTTTGCTACCTTCACGGAGGGCGAAGAGGCCTACACCGTGGGTCAGGCGGAGTACTCCGCGACGGGCGTAGACTCCTCTTCGCGCGCGTACGTCGATCTCAGCGAGCTCGATCGGTTCCAGGCGTTCCTCACCGAGGTGCGGGACTCGGACGATCTCGGCGAAGGCGGGGGCGACGGACCCGAGAACACGCTGGGTGCGCTCGACTTCGCGCTCGAGCACCTCTCTTGGCGGCCCGGCGCCGCGCGGGTCGTCATCGCCATCTGCGACGACGCTGCGCACATGGCCGACGACGGCTTCTCCTCCTCGCTCGAGTCCCATTTCGTTCCCCCGGAGATCGACGATCTCCTCGACGACCTGGACGGGACCGCGGTGGTTCACGTCGTTGGCAACGACATCGGCGAGGAGCCCTACTACAACATCAAGGGGCTCTCGGACGAAACCGGCGGCGCTTTCATCGACCTACCCGAAGACGGCATCGTCGACCTTAGCTCGACCACGCTCAACGAATGGGTCGGCTCCACGTTCTTCGGCGTCTGCTTCAGCGTGCCGCCCGGCGATCGGGAGCTGGTGATCGACGCGAACGTAACCGGCGGGGAGGAGCATTCGGGCTCCGTTGCATACGACATCACGCTGAGGTAGCGGTCGAGGCCGGTCGAGGCCGGCCGTCGTTCCGCGATCTGAACCGTCGTCTCCGCAGGCTACTTCGGGGGGAGGCCCGGGCCGGCCCCCGCCGGCTACGCCGGGGTATGGAAGGTCTCGGCGTAGGTCATCACGAGGTACATCACGGTCTCGGTGTGGCCCGGGTTTCGATAGACGTGGGGCAGGTCGGCGAGGAAGAGGATCGCGTCGCCAGGACCGAGGACATGAAGCTGGCCGGCGACTGCGATCTCGAGCTCGCCGGATGCCACCACCAGGTTTTCCATGGTGCCGGGCGCATGGGCATCCGCCTCGTCGATGGCGTGCGGGGCGAGCCGCAGCTCGTAAAACTCCACATTCCGCTGACGGTCGAAGGGGAAGAGTGCCCGTGAGGAGAAGGTGCCGTCCCTCGACCGCAGGATCCGAGAGCGGGCGGCGGGGAGCACCTGCGTGGAAGGGGCTTGGTCCTCGGACAAGAGAGCAGAGAACGGGAGACCGAGCGCGCTCGCGATCTTCCACACGACCGTGATGGTCGGGGTGCTCTGATCGAGCTCGATCTGCCCCAGCATCGCCCGGCTCACCCCCGAGCGCTCGGCGAGCTGCTGGAGGGACAGGCTTCGCTCGGTGCGGAGCCGACGCAGGGCGGCGCCCACGGCGGGCGCGCGGATCGAGGTGGCGTCGTTCGCCGGCGACGGGAGGGCGTCGCTCCGACGTCTGGCGGGCGCGGCTGCGCCCGGCTCCATGGGGGTCTGCGTGCGTGCCGGGCGGTTCCGTCCTCGGGGTGTTGCGTCCGGGGGCCGGCCCGCTCGCGAGCCTGGCCGCGCTGCGTCCTTCCTGGTCATCACCTGCTCACAGACTCGTCGAGTCGTAGAGGTACTTGATCCACTGAGAGAAGAGCTCGTTCCGGTGGGAGCGCCAGCGGTTCACCGGTCGTTCGAGATCCACATTGACCGGTGCCTGCACGTCGGCGCGGCCCAGTTGGACGTCGCGGGCGTACTCGAACACGAGCCGATCGGGCTCGTACTCGGGGTGACCGAGGTGGGCGAGGTAGCGATGGTCCGTGCTCTCGAAGATCGTGTAGCCCGTCTCCGGCGCATGCGCGAGAAGGTTCACCTTGCCCTCTTCACTCGCTCGCTCCAAGACCTCGTCGGCGATCCCCGCGTGCCGGGATTGGGGGACCCAGAAGACATCGTCGGTCTCGCCCGTGATCCGGTGGTTCCGCTCCAGGTTACGGGTGGGGAAGACCCCGAAGATCTTGCGCGCGGTAGTGTGCTTCGGCAGGCCGAGGAGCTCACCGAGGGCCAGCCCTCCCCAACAGATCCCCAGGGTCGAGACGATGTGCTCGCGCGCGTAGACCAGGATCTCGCGGAGCTCCTCCCAGTACTTGACCTCCTCGTATGGAAGGGTCTCGACGGGCGCGCCAGTGAGGACCAGGCCGTCGAGGGGCACGCGAGCGACCGCCTCCTCGAAGGTGACGTACGAGCGCAGGATATGGCCGCGATCGCTCGACTTGTAGTGGTGCGAGGTGAGCTTGAGCCAGAGCGGTTCGATCTGGAGGATGGAGCGACCGAGGGGATGTAGCAGGCTGTACTCGTAGGTCTCGGCCTTGGGCATCACGTTCAGGATGCCGACCCGTAACGGTCGCACATCCTGCCGCCGTGCCTCCTCGGGGGTGATGCAGACGACTCGACTCTGCACGAGCGCGTGGCGGATGTGGTAGCGCTCTGGGAGGATGATGGTCATCGCGGGGATCCGGAGGTTCGGTGCGGGTTCGGGGCCTGTCGTCTCCGGCCCCTACTGGGCGGGTGGGGGCGCCGAGGACCGTCACCCATCGGGGCCGAAGAGGGCGGTCGAGAGGTAGCGCTCACCCGTATCGGGGAGGATGACGACGATGAGCTTCCGCGCCAACGCTGGGCGGCTCGCGACCCGTACCGCAACCGCGGCCGCGGCGCCACCCGAGATCCCGCACGTGATCCCCTCCTCGCGGTGCAGGCGGCGGGCCATCTCCATGGCTTCGTCGCCGGTCACCGTCTCGACCTCGTCCAGCAGGGCGAGGTCCAAGACGTCGGGCTTGAAGCCGGCGCCGATGCCCTGGATCGGATGCTTCCCCGGCTTCGGGGGCTCGCCGCGCCGGAGCTGGGTGAGGATCGGTGATTCGGCGGGCTCGACCGCGATGCTGAGCAGGGGACGCCGCTTCACCTGCTCGAAGTAGCTGCTCACTCCGGTGATCGTGCCCCCGGTGCCGACGCCCGAGACGAGCACCTCGGCTTCGCCGTCCGTGTCGCGGAAGATCTCCGGGCCCGTGGTCTCGAGGTGGGCCCTTGGATTCGCCGGGTTCTTGAACTGCTGGGGCATGAAGTAGCGCTCGGGGTCGCTGGCCACGATCTCCTCTGCCCTGGCGATCGCGCCCGGCATCCCGTGCGAGCCCTCGGTCAACACGAGCTCGGCGCCGAACGCACGGAGCATGCGGCGCCGTTCGAGCGACATCGTCTCCGGCATGGTGAGCGTGAGCGGGTAGCCGCGGGCTGCCGAGACGAAGGCGAGGGCGATCCCCGTGTTGCCGCTGGTGGGTTCCACGATCGTCCGCTCGCGCCGGCCGGGGACGAGGACCCCAGCCTGCTCCGCGGCCCGGATCATCGAGGCGCCGATCCGGCACTTGACCGAGCCTGCGGGGTTTCGGCCTTCGATCTTGGCCAGCACCGTGCCGGCGGCGCCACCCGTGACTCGGTTGAGCCGGACGAGCGGTGTGTTGCCGATGCTGCGACTGTTGTCCTCGTAGTAGCCTGCCATGCTGCCTCGTCGGGGTGGGGACCCGGGCTAGTTGCTCGCCTTGGCCAGCGCCTGATCGATGTCTGCGATGATGTCGTCGGCATGTTCGATACCGATCGAGAGCCGGATGAAGTCGGGGGTGACCCCGGTGGCGGCCTGCTCCGCCGCGGAGAGCTGCTGATGAGTCGTCGTTGCCGGGTGGATCGCGAGGGACTTCGCGTCGCCGATGTTGGCGACGTGGCTCACCAGGTCGAGCGAGTCGATGAATCGACTGCCGGTTGGGGCCCCGCCCTTGATCCCGAAGCCCACGAGCGCGCCCGCCCCGTGCGGCAGGTACTTCCGCGCGCGATCTCTCTCGGGACTCGACTCGAGGCCGGGGTAGGAGACCCACGCCACGCGCGGATGCTGCTCGAGGTGACGCGCGACGCGGAGCGCGTTCTCCGAGTGGCGTGGCATGCGGAGGTGCAGTGTCTCCAGACCCTGGAGGAACAGGAAGGCGTTGAACGGCGACATCGCCGGTCCGAGGTCACGCAGCAGCGTCACTCGGGCCTTGATCGCGTAGGCTACGTTGCCGAGCGGCGCGAGCGCTTCGACGAAATCGAGTCCGTGATAGCTCGGGTCCGGGTCGGCGATGAGCGGGAACTTCCCGTTTTTCCAGTTGAACCTCCCGCCGTCGACGATCACCCCGCCGACCGACGTCCCGTGTCCGCCGATGAACTTCGTGGCCGAGTAGACCACGATGTCCGCTCCGTGATCGATCGGTCGGAGCAGGTAGGGGGAGACGGTGTTGTCGACCACGAGCGGTACCCCATGGCCATGTGCCGCTTCAGCGAGCGCCGCGAGGTCCGCGACGTCGAGCTTGGGGTTGCCGATGGATTCCACGTAGACGGCCTTCGTCTTCGGTCCCAGCTGGTTCCGGAGCGCCTCGAGGTCGTTCGAGGGGACGAAGCGCACCGTGATGCCGAGCCGCCGAAACGTGTGTTGGAAGAGGTTGTACGTCCCTCCATACAGGTTGTCCGCGGAGACGATCTCGTCGCCGGCCTGGGCGATGTTCAGGAGCGAGAGGGCTATCGCGCTCTGTCCGCTGGCGACCCCGAGCGCCATCACGCCGCCGTCGAGTGCCGCCACGCGCCTCTCGAGCACGTCCGTGGTCGGGTTCATGAGCCGCGTGTAGATGTTGCCGAATTCACGGAGGCCGAAGAGGTTGGCCGCGTGTTCCGTGCTCTTGAAGCGGTAGCTCGTCGTCTGGTAGATGGGGACGGCACGTGCGCCCGTGGTGGGATCGGGCTCTTGGCCGCCGTGGAGGAGGAGGGTTTCGGGGTGCATGCTCGGGGTCCTCGGGGAGGTGGGGAGTCGTCGGTCATGACCCGACGGGGCGGCTTCTTATATGACGGACGTATGGAACAATAAATCAGATGGAGCAAGTGCCATGGCATGGATTTCGATTTTTTTCCAGGGTAGACCCGTCCGTCATCACGGACAAGCCGGGCGAGCCAGGGGGCGGCGCGTTCGGCACCGATCTCTCCGAGATCCCATGGGATTCGTTCCACTCGGCGCCGCGGTGGTGTTGGGCTCGGCGGGGGGCTGCACTCGACCCCGCTCCGGGCCGGTGACGACCACGGACAGCGGCTCCGAGTCGGGTCGGCTCGCGACCTCGGACCGCGCCGCGCTCACGGTGACCTCCACGGCGTTCGGGGCGAAGGGGGCGATCCCGTCCCGTTTCACCTGCGATGGGGAGAACGTATCTCCGCCGCTCGCCTGGACGGGCGCGCCGCACGGCACCAGGAGCTTCGCCATCGTCATCGACGATCTCGACGCGCCGGATCCCGAACATCCCAAGGTGGTGTGGGTGCACTGGGTCGTCGCGGACATTCCTGCCACCACGTCTTCGATTCCGGAGGGTGGTGCGTTGCCGAGGGGTGCCGTGGCGGGGATGAACGACTGGAAGAAACCGGAGTACGGCGGGCCCTGCCCGCCGGTGGGGAGGCACCGCTACCTCCACCGAGTGTACGCGCTCGACGCGGTGCTGGGTCTCTCGGCCCCGAGCAAGGGGGAGCTCGAACGCGCCATCAAGGGACATGTCCTCGCTCGTGGAGAGCTCGTGGGGACCTACGAGAAGGCGCGCTGAGCAGTCGGTGCGCGCGCTCATCTCGAGCTTGGGTGGCGCGCGGACCGAACCTGACCCGGCGGAGCCGGAGACCAGCAGGCCAGCAGCGGTCAGCGGTCAGGTAGAACGCGGAGACCGTGGTTGCTGACACCTGACTGCTGATGCCCACGAGCGTGTCTTGAAGAAATTCTGCCAGCCTCGGTCAAGGTCACACCGCCAAGGGACCCAATTCTCTGCGGTGAGCGCGCCCATGGGTTGCCCGCCCACACTTATCGAGGTGCATCACGAACCGTGTCGTCGCCGAGGTGGCCGCCGCCGCGAACGAGCATTGGGTTTTCCGCGCGAAACCGTGTAACCTTTCGCCTGCCTGATGCCCTTCGTGATCGCCTGCGCCGCTTGCGGGAAACGCCTCAACATCCCCGACAAGCTCTACGACGGAAAGATCCGCGGTCACGTGGTTTCCATCTCCTGCAAGGGATGCGGCGCCGACATCAAGGTCGATGGCACGCGACCCCGCGAGGAGGTGGATCTGTCGGCGCGGGAGGCCGGGTCCTCGCCGGTGGTAACGGGCGTCGCTCCGGAGCGCCTCGTCAAGCCGCCTGTCCAGGCGGCAAACGCGCCTCTAGCCCCGCCGGGCCGCGCACAGCCGGTGCCCGCACCGTCCCGAAAGGTCCAGCCCGGGACAGCGAAGGCGGGGGTGGCGGTCTCGCCCCCAGCAGGGCCCGATGCGAGGGCGAAACCTCTGGCGACGGTCGAGCCCACGACCAGACTGCCTGCAGAACCTCCGGTTCGGCCGGGCTCGCCGATGGCGCGCGCCTCGAGGTCCAACGTCGGGTCGTCACCAGAGGCGGCACCCGGTCCGAAATCTGCGGGCGAACCCACGGCCCCCGCGGGCGGAGGCCGCCCCACGATCGCCCGTTCGGCTGTGGGCCCGGCCCGTCCAGGTGGCACCCTGCTCGGGGCTGGCCCGGGTCCGCGGCCAGGTGTTCCGGTTCGGTCCGGTGGGACCCTCATCGGGTCGGCCCTGGGCGCAGGGGGCGCGAAGCCGATACCCCCGCCGTTGATGACGCGTCCCCTGCCCACGTCGTCGGCGGGTGGCGGGGCGACGGCGGTGGGGGATGGTGGCCCCCCCGATCGCGCAGGCGGAGCCGAACCTCCCTTACCGGTCGAGCCCGGGGCGGGCAGGGCGGTAGTGGGTCCTCCGGAGCCGGGTGCTCCCAACGCCAGAAGCTCCACGAAGATGACCTTTCCAGGGACGCCAACCGCGAAGAGCCGCGAACGCGGGGCGCGTCCCCCCACGCCAACCAGCGCGTTCCAACCCGCGGCGACCCCGGTGGCATCGACTGAGTCGCCGAGCGGAGCCGGGCAGAGTATCGCGCGCGGTGGCGAGAGCAATGCCGAAGCCGCGCCTCGCCGTCGCGGTGTCCCGCCGGTGCTCCGTCGAACGAACCCCGATTCGCCCACCGCCTTGACCACACCCACGCCAGACGCCGGTTCGCGATCCCAGGCCAGATCGGTCCTCGCCAACCCGAAACGGGCTGCGGCCGCTCGCGCGCCGACCCGTCTTGCGGTGCCGGTCAGTCCCGCACCCGCCCGGGAGGCGCGGAAGGTCGACGCGACCACGGCCGAGTCACTCTCGGAGTGGCTCTGGGCGGTGAGCTTCGCTGACGACGACGACCGGGAGCTGACCTCCGCCGAAGTGGAGGCGGCGATCCTCGGTGGCCAGGTCAGCGCCGAGACGATCGCCTGGCGGGAGGGACTCCCCGACTGGCTCCCCCTGGGCGAGATCGACGCGTTCCGGCCCGCGTTTGCGAAACGTTTCGCGACGGCCGCGGCCGACACCCACCCTGCGCATCCGGTACCCCCCCGCGAGCCGAGCAATCCGGTGGCATCGAAGGCGGAGTCTCCTGCCCCAACGCCCTTGGCCGAGGAGGATGGCATCACGGTCATCGCGCCGAGCGTGCCTCCCCCCGAGGCGCCGGTATGGACGAGCACGATGCCGCCCGCGACGCCGGAGGAAGAGGGCGGTGTTGACTCGGGGCCCCCCAATTCGCAGGTGACCACGCTGCGGAACGCGGCTCGCGAGGACTGGCGGCGCTCGACCGCGGATCTCCTCGCCGAGCTCGCTGGCGACGCGCCGTCGCCACCGGTGGCTCTGCCGGCGGCGGCCATTCCCGTTCCGGCCGGGCCGGCGAGCCCGCCCCCGCTGCCACGGCCCCCGCCCCCGCCGCGGGTACCCATCTTTTCGTCGTTCCCTCCGCCCAAGAGCAAGGCCCGCATCGTTGCCTACGTCGTCGTCGCGGTGATCGTGGTCGGCATGCTCGCGGGGCTCGCCCTGCTGATCGCCAAGGTCCTCGCCACCCCCGACGACCCGACTCTCGGCGGCACCCCGTCCCCGGTGGCGCGGCCTTCCGCGGAGGGAGCGGCCGCCTCGTCGGTCATGCCGTCCGCAAGCCCGTCGGCGACCGCTGCGCCGCGGGCAGCGGGCAGCGGCGCAGCGGACCTCGCCCAGATGATCCAGCAGAACGTCGATCGGTCCTCCGAGGTCGCCGGGACTCCGTTCGACGAGCGGACGGCGCGGGCCGCGCTCGCGGAGGCCGTCCAGCGCGCGGCGCTCTGTCGCAAGAAGGGCGACGAGAAGGGACCCGCGAAGGTGGCGGTCACCTTCGACCCCGCGACGGGGAGGCCCTCCGACGTTCGACTCATCGGTCGCTACGCCGGCACCCAGAGCGGCAGCTGCATCGAGACCACGCTCCGCGCCATCCGTACCAAGAAGTTCTCCGGCGAGCCGGTGACGATCGAGGACTCGGTGTTGCTGCGCTGATCGTGGTGCGGCTCAGCGGCTGGGGCCCGTGGGGCCTTCGGGCTCAGGTGAGGCGGATGTCGTCGTCGGTGACCGCGTCCGGATCTGGGGGGAGCGATTCGATGATGGGGGCTTCATCGTCTCCATCGTCCATTGGCCGCCGGGCGCCGCCAGGCTCCTCGTTCGCATTGGTGCCGGCGCTGCGTGTCCGGAGGCTGGCCCGCTGCGCCCCGGCCGTCTTCTCGCCACCGGGGCCGCTGGCCGGGCGCTTGGCGGATCCATCCTGGGTGGGGGCTTCGACGGGCACTTCATCCGTGCCGGGCCACTCCGAGGCGTTGAACGGTCGCGGAGTCGGGGAGACGAAGCCGTGCCGCTCGGCGATCCGGTTCGCGATCACGGTATCCCAAAGGTGAGGGAGCGGGACGTGGCGCACGATCTCGGAGAGCGGCGAGGTCGTCAGCAGATCGGCATCGGTGAACGGCGCCTTGCGATGGCCGGTCTCGAGCGCCCGTTCAATCAGCTTGGCGAGCTCGGCGCGAGGCAGGCGGGAGGCCAATTCGGCGACCCCGATCGCCTCGACCACGTCGCGGTGGGTGATCAGAGCATCCGTCAGCGCCCGCTCGATGACGAAGGCGACCTGCTGACGAGCCCGATCCGTCTCCGTGGGGTTCGGCGAACCGAGCTTCCAGAAATCTCCCTCGATGCAGAACGACCAGAGACGTTCCGCGTCGAGGTACCGGACCCGATCATCCGGGTCGAAGATGGCGACGATCGAGTCGGGGTCCGTTTCGCCCTCGTCCAGGGCGATCTGCAGGTCCTCTCCAGAGGACTCTGCGCTCTTCCGCGCTGCGATCTTGTGCTTCGTTCCGGTGGTGAGCACCAGGATCTGGGCGCGGATTTCGGGCTGGTCTGTCAGGCCCTTCATGATCACCGCCGGCGGGAAATGGCGGATGAAATCGGCGGCTGTGCGCAGCTCGATCTCGAGCGAGTGTTCGATGACGTGGGCGAGAAAACGCTCACGTCCCGTCTTCAGTTTCGACTGAAACTTCGTTCCTTCGGATGGTGCATCGGCCACTTGTAGCTCCCCGCGTCGAGTGAGAGGCGTCGACGACGTCATCCAGAGTATGCGAGAGGTAGCGCAGAGAACCAAGCGCCGCGTCGCCTCGATCGCCGAGGCCGTGGTCTCGTCGCGAGGGGGGAACCCGGTGCCTACCGGCGGTTCTCGCCGGATCGAGCGCGCTGCCCGTGGTCGCGCGCCCCGATCGGGGCGCATCCGGGGTTGGCCACCCGGGGGATGCGACCTGTCGTACTCTGTGTGTCTACCTGGGGGGTCGAGCTCACTCGGCGACGACCGCGGCGGTCGCCGCGGCCGCCCGGGCGCGCTCGGTGGCCTCCGTCTTGGTCGTCAAATCGGTGGCGAGCAGGGCCGCTTCGCGATAGCGGCGGTCGAGATCCTGGAAGAAGGCCTTGCCGCCCGCTTCGGGCGGCGCAAGACCGAGGATCAGGGCGGCGTCATAGGCCGCTCGGGCGGCGGGTTCGCCCTTCCCGCGGGCGAGCCGGTCGAGGACCGTCACGTCGGGCCGCCCGAGGGGGAACGCGCCGCGGCTCATCATCTCGACCGCGTCCTTGGCCCCCTTGCCCAACGCCTCGGCGACCGCGAGAAGGAGCGTCGCGTCCGTGGCATGCCGGTCGCCCCCGCGCCACTTTCCAAGCAGCTGCGCCGCCTGTTGGAAGTCGCTGGCTCGCCAGTATAGCTGCCCGCTTCGGACCAGGGCGCGCCCGAACGCGTACCGCGCGGCGGGGGCAAGATCCTGCGCTTCCAGGGCGGTGCGGACGGTGGGTGCCAATCCCCGCTCGAGCAGCGCCGTCGCGAGCTCGATCCGGCTCGGCTCGTCGAGGGCGCCGAGGGGTCCCGCCGTGCCCTGGGCGACCTCGGGCAGGAAGCGGCCGAGGTAGAAGGTCGGCAGTCCCGCGGCGAGGGTGAGGGTGGGGGTCTTCCTCGCGACCGGTTCCAGGGGCGGAAGCAGGAGCTGGTCGAGCGCGTCGATCCGCCGACCTGCGTAGACCTCGGAGAGGAGCGCTCTCGCTCGAGCGATCCGCGGATCATCGAGCACCCCCACCTCCGAGAGGAGCCGCAGCCCCACGAGCGCGGCGTCCCGGCCGCGCACCTTGCGCGGCTCGAGGGCCTCATCGAGCGACCCGTAGTATGTGTCCTTGAGCTCGTTGTCGGCGGCGAGCTCGGTCGGGAGCGGCACCGCGCGGACGGCGGCCACGAAGCGCATGTCGGCCAGCCCGGCGTGGACGGCGACGATTCCTTTTCCGTATCCCGACAGCCTTGCCCCGCGCTCCGAGAGGGTCTGGATGGCCTCGGCCTGACCGGTGATCCAAGGTGTGAGCACGTCCCGTAGGAAGCCCTGGAAGCGCTCCTTGTCGAAAGGGGGTTCGAGCTCGGGGGCAGGACCGACCAAGCGATCGAGCTGGGCTGCTAGGTGGATCCCAACCAGCGCATCCCTCAGCGCGGTGTCCGGAGTCACCTCGGCCCTGGCGGCGAGGTCGCCGACGATCACATCCCCGCACTCCGGCGGGGTGAGCTCGGCTCGTAGCGCCAGGATGACGCCAGGAGGATAGACCGAGCACGCCTGCAGCTCGGCCAGCGCCGCGTCGCGTGAGACCCGATCTGGCACCACGATCGCCGCGGCGAGCGCCGCCCTTCCATCGTCGGCAACCTTGCACGGCGACGGTGCTGGATGGGCCGCGTATGGATCGCAGTCCGCTGGCGCGGGTGGGATGGCGCTGAAGTCCTTGGGTGGGGACGGGGGCTCCGCCGCCGTGGCCACGGTCTCGGTGGGCCCCGTGGTGGGCGTTGCCGGGGGCGTGGCGGTGCTGGCAGCACAGGCGGCCAAGGCCAGCGACCCGAGGACGACGAGCGAGGAACGGACGAGCGATACGGCGCACATGGTGTACGAGTAGGCGGATCCTTCGGCCGCCGCAACCGCGAAGCGAAGGCGTGCTCCTGTCTGCGGGTTGCCTTCCTGCCGCTCGCCGGACCCCATTCGACGCCGGGTCGCGGGGCGCGCGGGGGCGCGCTCGGTTCGCCGTTCCTGACTGGGATCATGATCCGCCAAGGCGCGGGTGCGGGGCCGGCGCGCGACGTCGCCGGTCTCTCCGTCTCTGGTAGAGCGCGAGTTTGCTGCTCACACCGGAAGCGCTTGTCACGCCATCACGCATTCGCCACCATCCGTCGGGATGGCACCCGTTCCTCGCCGCTCGATCGGGACGTCGTGTGGCCCCCTCACGCTGCTCCTCGCGTTCGCGGTGCTGACAGCGTGCGGGGACGGTGGGAATGGCGGATCCGAGTCTTCCGGCGGGGCGCTGGCCAGCGGGGGAACGGATCTCGGCAGCGGTGGGAACGCCGGGGCGACCGGGGTCGGCGCCGCCAGTACGGGGGGCGCCGATTCGGGTCTCCCTCCCGCGGCGGCCTGTCCGCCGGCTCCCATTCCTTGCGCCCCGACTGTGCTCGACTTCGGGCTCCCGGGTCCCGGGTCGCTGGTGTCGAAGGACGGATATCTATATTGGCGCAATCTGCCTGAAACCACCATCGGTGAGGACCGCGATCCAAACTCAGTGTTGCGGGTGCCGCTCTCGGGTGGCGCGCCCGAGCTGCTGGCGACCGTCGACGGCGAGGCCTCGGGCGTCGCCGTCGATGGCACGCACATCTACGTCGCCGACCGAGCGTTGGGGATCGCGAGGGCGCCGCGCGCCGGGGGCTCGCTCGAGTACCTGGTGCGGACCGCCGCCCTCATGGTGGCCATCGATGACACCTATGCCTATTTCAGCTCGCCCGCGGCGTCTGCGGTCGCCCGGGTCGCCAAGGTGGGCGGGGATGCCGTCGGCTACAACGACCAGCCGTATCCTACCCACCTCGCCGCCGACGCGACCCATCTTTACTGGCTCCTCCACGAGGAGGCGCCCTTCACCATCATGAGCGTGCCGAAGCGGGGAGGGGATCCCAGCGTCGTCGCCGAGGATCTGCCCGAGAAGGTCCAGCGGATATTGCCCGCCGACGGTGCCGTGTACGTCTCGTTCTCCCGACCCGACCGGGCGGAGGCGAGCGGGTCGATCGTCCGCTACCCAGCCGACGGCAGCCCCGGCGACGAGATCCTTTCCACGGTGGATCCCCTGGGCGCGATGGCCGCCGACGCCGACTCGCTGTACGTCGGCACCTGCCCCATCGTCACCGGCGAGGCGATGATCCTGAAGCTCCCCCACGCCGGGGGTACGCCGACGATCATCGCGCAGGGCGGCCTCTGCTACGCGACCGTCATCGTGGACGCCGACCACGTCTACTTCGCCGACTCGGGCGGCCGCGACTTCGTCGTCACCGGCGACGGGACCATCAGCAGCGCCGACAAGTGCGGCTGCCCGTAGCCCTTTGCCCATGCCCAGCCCTTGTGCCGGCGCGAGCCCCTGACGGAGCCATCGGGGAGGTCACCGCGTTCGGGGGTGAGGCGCCACTGCTTCACGGATCTGTCGCACAGCGCCAGCCGAGGTTGTCGTTGCGGCCTGCCCGCGAGTAGATGGCGCGGCCGGCCGCGCGCAGGGTGGAGGCTGAGCCATTCCGGGAGCCACCCCGGACCACGTGCGTGAAACGCTCAACGAGGTTGGCGCAGTTCGAGCAGCCGTGCTGGGTCGTCGTGTACCAGTCGATCAGGTACCGGTTCCGGATCCACTCGAACGTGCCACCGGCCAGGTCGGCGTGTCCCCACCGGCCGTCGCCCGTCTTGCTCCCGACCTCTACGTACGGCGATTCGCTGGTGCCCGCGCCCACGTCGTAGTTGGCACGCAGGATATTCGGAGCCGCCGAGTCCTAGGGGTACAGGCGGTTCTCTTCGCCGCCCTCACGGTGGTGGTCGCCAGGTTCGACGGCGAATGGAGGACCACACCGTGGCCGCGGAAAAATCCGACGGCGTCGCGAAATTCGGGATCGTCGCCGGCGCGTCTGGACATCCAGGGTAGAGGCCTCCGCGATCTCGTCCTTGGGTCCGACGTCGCGCGAGGTCCCACCCCGGTCACCCCCTCGCTCGCCGAAATCGGGCCGAGAAAGGAGTCCCATGGCTCGCCCCTCGCTGGCGCACGGCCGACGTGCGTCCTTCGTTCGCCGCGTCTCGTTCGCCTCGCCTGCAGCCCTCGCCCTCGGCGCGCTGGCCACCGCGTGCCTCGATCGCCCCGTCGCGGCGGTCGAGCCCGAAACGACGAACCTCTTCGTCCAGCGCGCCCCCAACGATCAGGTGGACAAGATCGACCTGCTCTTGATGATCGACAACTCGATCTCCATGGCCGACAAGCAGGTGATGCTGGGAGAGGCGGTGCCGATCCTCATGCGCCGCCTGGTGGAACCCCTCTGCACCGACGGCGTCGAGCGCGTGCTGCCCCTCGCCGGAGGCGGCTGCGCCGAGGGGTTCAAGCGCGAATTCGAGCCGGTCAGGGACATCCACGTGGGAGTGATCTCCTCGAGCCTGGGCGGGTTCGGCTCTAACCAGTGCGCTCCTGCCGAGGTCCCGGCCAGGGACGACGCGGCCCACTTCGTGGCCACCCGTCGCGAGGGCCTCACCTCCTACCAGGGGCTCGGCTTCCTGGTGTGGGATCCCGGCTCCAAGCGGGTGCCCCCCGGGGAGTCCGACCCGGAGCAACTCGCGAATCGGCTTCGCGACATCGTGGTGGCCACGGCCGACACCGGCTGCGGCTTCGAGGCCTCCTTGGAGGCCTGGTACCGCTTCCTCGTGGAGCCGGATCCGGCAACGGGAATGCGGGTCGAAAACGAGCGCCTGGTGTTCGCGGCGGAGACAGACACGGTCCTGCTGGACCAGCGCCGCGCCTTCCTGCGACCCGACTCGTTAGTGGCGGTCGTGATGCTCAGCGACGAGAACGACTGCTCGGTGGCGGTGGGCGGGTCCGGACACCGCGTAGGCAGCTCGTTGCCGATGCCGCGCGGCACAGCGGCCTGCGAGGCGGCGGGCCCGAACGATCCTTGCTGTCGACCCTGCATGGCGGAGAACGCGCCCCCGTCCGGTTGCGTTCCCATCGACCAGGATCCCGTGTGCTCGGTGAGCATGAGCCACGACTCGACCTCCGACGCCGTGGGGGTTCGTTGCTTCGACCAGAAGCGGCGCTTCGGCGTGGACCTGCTCTACCCCGTGCAACGCTACATCGACGGGCTCACCCGCACCGAGGTGGTGGATCGTCACGGGCAGCTGGCTGCCAACCCCCTCTTCGTCGATCCGAACGAGCCTACGGCCCTGCCGCGCTCGCCGAACCTCGTCTTCCTGGCGGGGATCGTCGGGTTGCCGTGGCAAGACGCGGCCACCCCGGAGACCCTCGCCGCCGTCGGGCTCGAGTACCTCTCCTCGGCCGAGCTCGCAGCGAGCGGCCGCTGGGACGTGCTCCTCGGCGATCGCGCGGCGGGCATCCCCCCGACGGATCCGTTCATGATCGAAGCCATCGATGCCCGACCCGCGGCGGCGACGAACCCGATCACCGGGGCCGCCATCGGTGCCCCGGACACGGGGGTGTTCAACGCCATCAACGGCCACGACTACTTCCTGTCCCGGCGCGACGACCTGCAATACGCCTGCATCTACCCGCTCGCCGATCCGGTCGAATGCGCCGGCGATTCCACCTGCCCCTGCGAGAACGGCGAGCACCGCGCCGTCTGTCGCAACCCCACCACGGGTGAGTACGGCACCCAACAGTTCTTCGCCCGGGCCTATCCGGGCGTGCGCCAGCTCGAGGTGCTGAAGGGGGTGAAGGAGCAGGCCATCGTGGCGTCCATCTGCCCGAAGGTGCTCGATCCCGATGACCCGGCCTACGGCTACAGCCCCGCAGTGCAGGCCCTCATCGACCGCCTCGGCAGCGCGCTGCGCGGCGCCTGCCTGCCCCGAGCCCTCGACGTCGAGCCGGAGCTCGGCACCGTGCCCTGCCGGATCGTCGAGGCGCTGCCTCCCGTTGCGGGGACCGATCCCGCCGCCGCCTGCGCCCTGCCCGGCCGCGGTGTCGCCGATGACGCCTTGCGCAAGTCGGTGGCGCGCGAGCTGAGGGACGCCGGGAGCTGCGACGCGCCGCATTTCCCGGCCTGCGCGGAGATGGTGATGTGCACCATCCTCCCAGCCCAGATCGAGGGCCCTGCTGCCCTCGCCTCCTGTCAGAACGACGATCCGCCGGCGGCCAACGGGTTCTGCTACATCGACGCCCACGCGGGGATCGGCAACGCGGACCTCGTGGCCTCCTGCCCGGCCACCAGCCAGCGCATGGTCCGGCTGGTGACCTCCTCGCCGGACCACAACCCGATCCCGCGCAAGGGCGCGACCGTCTTCTACGCCTGCCGCGGCGGCACGGTCTCCGACGGTAGCGCGCCCTGAGGGCGCCCGTCGCAGGTTTTTTCCCAGTCGCGAGCCCTCGCTGCGAGCAGCGAGGGCGATTGACGCGCTCGCTCGCGGCCCCGATGCACCCGAGATGAGGCTGGGTCAACTGGGCGGGGTCTTGCTCATCGCGGCGGGGCTCGGGGCCGCGAGTTCGGGTTGCGGCGATGAAGGTCCCGCTGATGGCACTGGCACCGGCGGCTCGAGCCTTGTCCTCGCTTTGCCCTCGATTCCTCGGACACTCCGGTTGCTTCCGAACCTCTTTCCATATTCCGTCTGGTTCGATGCGAGGGATCTCTTCTTTGAAGAACGCGCCCCGGAGGGGGCAACCATCCAAGGAGTGCAAGCGGCGACTCTGTCTCTCGGTGGCCTTCGAGGCGAGGACACGCTCCGCGTGTGGAACGTGCGTGACGTCTTCTCGTGCCACGGCCAATTTCTCTGGCCTACGCTGCAACGCTTGGGAGTGACGACCGCGGATCTCGACACGGCGACGACGGTGGCAATAGATCCAGAGCGGCCGCCGCGGCGCGGTTCGGGCCCGGAGCTACCAAACCCAGCCCTCTCCTCGGCGCGTTTGCGTGCGGAGCCAGGGGTGCAGAGCAGGGCGTCGAGGGCGAATGGGAGCGTTCAGCCGCCCTCCCGGGCCGAGGGCATGACAGGACGGCATTCTACGTTGGCGGGCGAGTCACGATGCATCGACGAGGCGCGGTGCGCCCTCGAAGAAGACCCATGCCGCGCGTTGGCGTTGACCAGAGAGCACCGCCGCCGCTTCCCGAGCGGCCAGCTCGAGTCGACCCGGGAGCTCATCGCCATCGCTGCGCTCCAGCGGCTCGGTGCGCCGGCGGCAGCGAAGCGCCGAGCAGAGGCCGCATTGGCCGCGGATCCCAACGGGATCCACGCGAAACGCCTGGCGAGCTGGGCAGACGGAGAGTGACTGGCGCTATCGGTGGCGTCGTCGTGAGCGCCCCGACCCCAATGCCTTGCCTGATCCGGCAGCGTGTCTCCATGCGGGCTCTCTCATTCTGAAGATTGTCGCCACTCCAGGCGAAGCACCATCGACGGCAGGATCAACCAGGCTCTTCCGACCTGCGCTCTCAGTCGTCTCGCACGCAGTACCCGCCGGCGTAACGCGCGCTCTCCTCGCCGAGACCGAGGTCATCCACGATGTCTCGGCAGGCGAACCCTTCCGGGCAGTCGCAGAGGGGGCCGTAGAGCTCGTTCCCCGAGCAGCGGCAGGAGCAGATCATCGCCGTTTCTGCAGGACGGTCGGGGAGCTGTGGCGTGACCGACACCGTGACGGGCTCGCCGGGGGGCGTCGTGCAGTCGCCGGGCTCGCCGCCAGCCGGGCAGGAGGCGCGGCCCTGGAAGTGCCAGGCGACGCAGTGGCCGGTGCCGCAGGCCTCCGAGTCGTCGATGACGGTTTCGTTGAGGCTCGTGCCCGAGAAGCTCGGGTTGTCCTCGTCCGAGAGGACGCAGGGCTCGCCCACGTGAGCGACGAGCTCGGCGTTGGTTTCGTGGAACACCTCGACCTCGCTCGAGCAGCCGGCGAGGGCGAACAGCAGGGGGAGGGGGGCGAGGAACGCGGTGTTGGGCTTCATGATCGGTTGGGGCCACGGGCGAGCCGCGGGGCTCATCGGCGGGCGATCTTCGTACGGAATTGCGCTTGGCCTCGCCGATCGTGGCGCGGGTCGAGAAAGGATGAGCCGCGCGGTCCGCTCGTGGCCCTATGCTAGCGGACCGCCACCGTTGCCGCGATGCTCGCCGCGCTCCTGCTCCCCCTCCGACCGAAGCCGCCCCCGGCGGCGGCGCCGGTCGTGCCGCTGCCTCGGGCGCCGTTGCGGTCGGTCGCGCTCGACGCGGAGCTGGTCGCGCGGGCGCGGCAGGGCGATGGGGGCGCGCGGCGGGAGCTCTACATTCGGCACGTGCGCGCGGTGGCCGGGCGGGTGACGCGGCTCCTGGCGCGCGCCGGGGACGCGGAGGACGCGGTGCAGGACGCCTTCCTCGAGGCGTTCCGCGATCTCGACCGGCTGCGGGAGCCGTCCCGCTTCGACGCCTGGCTGATGCGGATCGCGGTGCACCAGGCCCACCGCCGGCTGCGCCGCCGCCGCCTACTGCTGCGGCTCGGGCTCGTCGAGGACGCGGACGACGCGACCCTCGAGGCGCTGGCAGCGCCGGACTGCGACGTGGAGCTGCGGCTCAAGCTCGCCAAGCTCGACCAGGCCCTCGCCCGGCTGCCGGCCGAGCTGCGGCTGGTGTGGATGCTCCACCACGCGGAGGGCTGCGAGCTGGCAGAGGTGGCGGAGCTTTGCGGCTGCTCGCTCGCGACCATCAAGCGCCGCCTCGCCCGCGCCCGGGACCGCATCGCCCACCACCTCGATCTGCTGCTCTTGCCGGAGGTGAAGCCGTGACCTTCGACTCGTCGTCGCGAGCGTCCGATCTGCCACACCCGCTCCGCGAGGTCCTGCGCGAGCCCGTGGACGATGCCGCCGTGGCCCGCATGTGGCACGGGATCGAGGGGCAGCAGGGGCGACGCTCGGCCCCCGCGCGGGGGGCCTGGGTCGTCGTGGCGGCGGCCGCCGCGGTGCTGCTCGTCGTGCTCGTCGCGGTGAGGCTCCGGGGCCCGGCGCCGCCTGCGGCCCTGCTCACTGCGGAGGGGACCGCGTTCGTGCGCCTGGACACGACGGGGCAGGGCCTCCGGGAACAGCGCTTCGCTGACGGCTCGCGGCTGGTGGCGGCGAGCGACACCCGCGTGGAGGGGCTGGCCTTCACCGGGCAGGAGGTGGCGCTGCTGCTTGAGCGCGGGCGCGTCGAGGTCTCGGTGGTGCCGGGCGGCCCGCGGCGCTGGAGCGTCGAGGCGAAGCTCGCGCGCGTCGAGGTGGTGGGGACCCGCTTCTCGGTGACGCGGAGCGAGGCGCGGGTGAGCGTCGCCGTGGCCGAGGGGACCGTCCTCGTGCGCTCGCCGCTGCTCCCCGACGGGGTCGCGCGGCTGGACGCGGGGCAGGGTGTCGAGCTCGCGCTGCCCCCGCGGGCGCCCGCCGAGCGCCCGCCGCCGGCGAGCACGGCCGTGGCCCCGACGGGGACGGAGCCCGCGCCCCCGATCCCGCCCCCGCCGCCATCGGGGGCGCCGCCTTCGAGCAGCGCGAGCGGCTCACCGGCGGGGGTGGAGGCGCTGCTGCGTCGCGCGGACGCGGCACGGCTCGCCGGGGATCTCGCGCTCGCGGAGCTGCTGCTCGAGCGCGTGGTGCGCGACTCGCCGGAGGACGGCCGCGCCTCGCTGGCGGCGTTCACCCTGGGAGTGATCCGGATGGATCGCGGCGATCTGCCGCGCGCGATCGCGGCGCTCCGCCGCGCGCTGGCGCTGGGGGCGCCGGCGACGCTGGAGCAGGATTGCTACCTGCGGCTGGTGGAGGCGGAGCTCCGTTCGTCGGAGCGCGCCCGCGCGCTCGCCACCAGCGAGGAGTACCGCCGGCGGTTCCCGAACGGCCGGCACCGGCGCGCGATCGCGGCCCTGCTCGAGCAGCGGGGGGAGGCCCCGTCGCCGTGAGCCGGCGCCGCTTTGCCCGCGCGTCGCGGCTCACGATCGCCCTCGCGCTTGCCGCGGCCAGCGCTCGGGCCGAGCCCCCCGCCTCCGTGCGCGTCACGCTGCCCGATTGCGCGACGCCCCCCCTCGATCTCGACGCGCTGACGACGGCGCTCCACGTCGAGCTGGGGGCCGCGGGGATCCCGTTGGTCTCCGATCCCGCGGCGCCGGGCGCGACCGAGCTCGTCCTCGAGCTCGAGGCTTGCGGCGAGGAGGAGACGGAGCTCCGGGTCACGGTCGAGTTCCTGGCGCCCTCGGGCTCGCCGGTGTCGCTGCGCACGCGTCTGGCGCTCGGGGATGTGCCCCGGGAGAGCCGGCCGCGCACGGTCGCGGTGGCGCTCGCCGAGCTGCTGCGGGTGACGCGACTCCCCGTCGAGGCCGCGCCGCCCGTCGAGGCTGTTGCCCTGCCGCCCGCGTCCGCGGCGCCGGAGAGAGCGGAGCCTCGGGCACCTGCGCCGGCGCCGATCGCGTCGGAGCCGACCCCAACGGAATTCGCTCCGCCGCCGGGGCCGCTCGGCGTGCGGGTCGGCGTGGAGGTGGCGTGGCTGGCTGCGGGCGAGGACGCCTTCGCGGGCGGCGCGGCGGAGCTCGCCGTTGCGCTTCCCCGAGGGCTGGTGCCGCGGTTTGGCCTCTCGGTGCTGCGCAATTCGGTGCCGACCGAGCTCGGAGAAATCGATCTGACCGCGCTCGGTGCCGCGGCCGGCGTTGGTTACCGGAACGGGAGCCGTTCCACCTTCACGGTGGGGCCCGAGCTCTGCGTCCGCGCGGTGCTGGCCCGCGGTCGGAGTCGGCTTGGCGTGACTGAGCGGATCCAGCTCGCGTGGGTGACGAGCTCGGGGCTGGCCGCCGCGCTCGGCGTCCCGCTGTCCCGCCGTGTCGAGGTTTCGCTCGGTGGCTTCACCGACGTCGTCCTATGGGGCGCCGAGCTCACCGCCGGCGGCCAGCGCGAGGTCGCGTTGCTCGGGCTGCAGGGCGGGGGGACGGTGGGGATCTCGGTTCGGTAGGTGCGCTCGGCCAGCGCCCGACCTCCGACGGTTCTCGAGACCCGAGCGGCAGGCGGAGGTTGCCTGCCAGTCCGGGGTGTCGCCCGTCGCTTCTCAAGTGGAGGCGGGCGATGCCGCCCTGTCCGGGCGCTCGGGCTCGCTCGCGCGGGGGCGCTGCTGGCGGCCGCACCCTGCGTCGTCCGGGCCTTCGGGGAGTCCGACTTCCGAGCGCGCAGTCTGACCGCGCTCCGTCCCGCCCGTTCGGACGGGGTTGGCCGGTCGACTTCGTCGTGTTAGACGAGATCGGCTTGGAGTGGTCTCGGCCGCTTCGAGGCCGAGACAGCGGGGATCACTGGGTACCCGAGCGCGACGGCCGTGCCCGGGACGAGACGTCTGATCATGCGCCAAGGAGGCCGCGACGATGAACCGCAGGTGGATCGGGTTGGTGGTACTGCTGGTAGCTGCGCTCGCACAGCTCGGGTGCCGTGGCAGGAGAGGCTCCGAAGCGAGGGCAGACACCCGGGTGACCATCGAGGGGCGCGTGCTCCTGGAGGACGGCGACGGCCTGAACGACCTCAGCCGCGTGCGCGTGGGCATCGGTGCTGGCGAAGGTGGCGTCACTCTGGAAGAGGACGGAAGCTTCGTCTTCAGCGATCTCGAACCCGACGTCTACTCGCTGGTGATCACCTACTCGGGTGGACTCACCGACGATGCCGAGGGCTCTGCGTACCAGCGCTACGAGCGGCGCGTGAGCGCTCCGGAGGGCGCGTACGTGCCGCTCGGAGACATCGCCTTGGAGCTCGGTCTCGGCACCGTCCGAGGCACGGTTTCCTCCTCCGACGGGGCCAGCACGGACGGTGCCAAGGTCCGGCTCGAGAGCGACGGTGTCGTGCGCGAGGACATCGTCGAAGCCGACGATTTCGAGCTCGAGCGGGTTCCGGTGGGGCGCCATCAGCTCCTGCTGGAGCGGGATGGCTACACGGCGTGCGCACACGAGGTGGTGGTGGCGTTTCACGGACACGAGGTCTCGGGGCCCCAGCAGCTCGCTTCGACGGCCGTGAGCCTGGACCACGACGACAGCCAGCGCATCAAGATTGTTGACGACACCTGGTACCTGCTGGAGGCCTACGACGAGCCGGTCACCGTGCTGGTGGACGCGGCCTTCGCCACCGAGGGTCGCCACTGGCCCGCCGGAGAGAGCGCCGGAGATTACGCCGAGCTCGCGAGCTTCGGCGTTCAGGTCGAGGAAGGTGAGCAGGTCGAGCGCCTGCAGCTCCGCGACTCCTGCGGCTTCGAGTCCGCGACGCACGACGTCCACTTCGTGCTCGACCAGACCCCGCCCGAGGTGGACTATGTCGAGCTTCACCTGGGGCAGCCTTGGAGCACTAGCCCCACGATGTCCCTGACCGTCCCGGCGCGCGACCGCCTCACCGCAGCGTCCGCCGATTTTACCGTGGACGGTCTCGAGATGAAGATCGCTCTCTGCGACGAGACCAGCAACGGCTCGGGAGAGATGGGGTGCGATCCTTCGCTCGAGGACGCCCCCTGGGTCCCCTACGCCTTCACCCAGACCGTCACTTTCCAGGACCGCGACGGCCTCAAGCAGATCCAGGTTCGGGTCCGCGACGCCAGCGAGAACGAGACCGAGGGGGTCTTCGCGGACTCGGTCCACGTCGACCAGAGCGCGCCCGTCTTCGGAGGGATTGAGGTCCGCGGGATCCGGGTTCTGGGACCGGCCGGCGAGGACGGCGTCATCCACGAGCCGACCGTGATGGTGTTCCTCGACGTCAGCGGCGCTACCCAGATGAAACTTGGCTCCGCCTCGGGGCTCGGAGGCGTGTCCTGGCAGCCGTTTCTTCCCGCGGTGAGCTACAACTTCACCGGCGGCGACGGGCTAAAGTACCTCCATGCCCAGTTCCGCGACGACGCGGGCAACCAGTCCGAGGAGTACTCCGTGGCCGTGACCCTGGTCACCACGGCGACCCTCCGGGGCACCGCGCAGCTCGCGGGGGGCACTGACCACTCCGGGACCGCGGTGGAGCTGGTCGGTACTGGCTTCCGCACCACCACCGACGCCCGAGGCGCCTGGGAGTTGGCGGACGTCACTGCGGGTACCTATAACCTCCTTCTGAGCCGCGACGGCTACGCCTCCGAGCGGGTGTCGAGCCTCACTCTGGCCGTCAACGACGACGTCACCCTGGACCTCGTCACTCTCCTGGAGCTGGACGTCACGCCGCCGGGCGAGGCGGAGCTAGTGATCGGCGACGGCAGCGGCGTGATCCACGACCCGAGCCCCATGGCGCAGGTGCACGCCGAGGGCGCGACCGAGATGAAGATCGGCACCACCTCGGGTCTTGCCACCTCCGTGTGGCAGCCCTTCATGCCCAGCTTCCGCTTCGACTTCACCGAGGACGACGGCACCAAGCACCTGTACGTCCGCCTCCGCGACGCCGCCGGCAACGAGGCCGACGAGCTCCACTCCGCCGTCGAGCTCGTCACCACCGCCACCCTCAGCGGCACGGTCACCCTGGACGGCACCACCGACCACGGGGGCACCACGGTGGTGCTTCTGGGCACCGCGCTATCGGCCACCACCACCGCGGATGGCTCCTGGACGCTCGCGGGTGTGCGCGCTGGTACCTACAACCTTGAGGCCCGCCACACCGGGTTCATCGCCCAGCGCCAGACCGTCACGCTGAGCGTCAACGACGACCTCACCCTGCTGCCCGTCGAGCTGCTCGAGGTCGACGACGAGCCCCCAACCGGCGTCCAGCTCCTCATCGCCGGTGGCGCCGACGTCATCACCGACCCGAGTCCACTCATCACCCTCACCGCCGAGGGCGCGGCCCGGATGAAGGTCGGAACCACGTCCGGCCTGGCCATGGCCGCGTGGCAGCCGTTCCAGGAGACCTTCCGCTGGGACTTCACCGACGTGGACGGCGAGAAATGGCTCCACGCCGTGGTCGAGGATGAGGCCGGAAACCAGAGCACCGAGGTCAGCGACTCTGCCACCCTCAACCGTTGCGGCACCGTCAGCGGACACGTCGTTCTGCTCGGTGAGACCGACCACGGGGGCGCGCAGGTCACCCTCCTCGGCACCCCTTACACGACCACCACCAACGAGGACGGCTCCTGGTCCCTGTCCGACGTGGTCGCCGGAACCTTCAACCTCCAATGCAGTGCTACCGGCTTCCGCACCTACCGGGAGAACAGCCTCTACGTCCAGCCCGCGGCCACCACCGACCTCGGCGAGCAGCTCCTCGACGCGTATCAGGCCTTCGTCCAGGGCACCGTGGTGCTCGAGGGCTGGGAAGGCATCCAGCACCACGACGGAGCTCACGTGGTGCTGCCCCGCAGCGAGAGCGAGGCCCCCTACGAGACCTACACCGACGTCAACGGCAACTTCAGTCTGCCGGTGAAGCCGACCAACTACCCCGAGCCCCTGACCATCACCAAGCTCGGCTATGAGGGCTACGTCCACCCCACCACCTTCGCCGTCGGCCCGGATCAGGTCTACCCGCTCGGCACCATCCGCCTGGCCGCTGCGGCCAACGACCTCTTCGGAACCGTCACCCTCGCCGACGAGGTGGACCATTCCGGCATCTCCGTCCGCGCGGTCAGCTCCGACGGCGGCAGGGTCGATCTCGAGACCTCCACCGACGCTCAGGGCGACTACGCGTTCGAGATGCTGCCCCTCGGCACCTACCGCGTCTACTACGAGTACGAGCCCGAGCCCTTCCGTGAGACCTACACTCACGTCGGCGTCGTCCTCCACTCCGGGCAGCCCACGCGCCTCGACCCGGTGGCCCTGCGCGCCCGCTTCCTCAGCATCGAGGATGGCGCGCCGCTCACTGCCAGCCAGGTCGTCCGCGTCAGTCTCGGTTGCTCCGACTGTCTCGAGATGCGCGTCTCCAACACGCTGTCCAATTTCGACGACTCGGACTGGGGCTGGCAGGGCTGCGCCGACTCCCTCGAGGACTGGGATCTCGGCGTCGGCGACGGCGAGAAGCTGGTCTACGGTCAGTTCAAGACCAACGCCGACCCGAGCAACCCCACCGACGTGGTCAGCGACGCCATCCGGCTCGACACCGAGGCCATCATCGCCGGCTTCGACCACGATGGCGGGCCGCCCCGCGTGCTCGGCGCCGGAGCCGTGCTCCGCCTCACCCTCGTCGGAGAGCCCGACGGCCGCGCCCACGCGGTCGTCGGTGGGGGCTACGACGACAACATCACCCTGTACGACGACGGGAGTCGCGGCGACGACGTGGCCGGCGACGGCGTGTATCGGCGCAGCTACACCATCGTCCGCAGCGATGACGTCACCGGGGTGTTCGTCACCGGGTACTTCACCGACTCGCTCGGCAACGCCGGCTTCCTGGTGGCGCCAGATCCGGTCACCACCAGCGTGCCGCCGCTCGTCCAGAGCGTGAGCGTGGTGCCGGACCCCGGCGCCGGCACCGTCACCATCCAGTGGCAGACCGACGAGGCTGCGCACGGCTCCGTGCTCTGGGGCCCCGAGGCCGAGCCAGTGGTGTACACGCACACGGACTCCGAGCCCGCCGGCTACATCACCACCCACTCCGTGACCGTCGGCCCCGCTGACATCGTCCCCGGCGACATCTACCACTTCCAGATCCAGGTCGCCGACGCCAGCGGCGCCTCCTCCAGCACCTACGGCGCTACCTTCCGCTTGGTCCACGCCCGGCCCCGCCACGTCGTGGCCATCCCCGGCATCGACCGCAACCACGTCCGCTGGGAGGCCTCCAGCATGGACCCGGTTTGGGGCTACAACGTCTACCGACGGGTCGATGGGCAGGAGTTCGACCTCGACAGCCCCATCAACCCCGAGCCCTGCGGCTGGACCGCCACCGATCCCCGCTGCAACAGCGAGGCCTGGTTCTACGAGGACGTCCTCGTAGAACCAGGCACTACCTTCCACTACGTCGTGGCCGCCGTCGACCCCATGGGGCATGTCGGCATGTTGTCGGACGAGACGACAGCGACGCCCTGCGTGGCGTCGAGCGGACCGACGAGCGTGCAGGGAGACATCGAGGGAACGACAGTGTGGAGCGAGTGCGGAAGTCCCTACCGGATGACCGGCAGTGTTGCCGTCGGCAAGAATGTCGATGGTAGTGTTCTGGTACTGGGGCCAAACACGCACGTCACGGCAATGGGTTCGTACCAACTGATGATCAGAACCTTGGGTCGCATCGCCGCGCTCGGCGAGAGGGGAACCGTGAGCTGGGACGAGACCGCCGGTGAGTATGTCGAGAGTGACGATGGGATGGTGAGAATCGAGGCCTATTCAGGGGCCGTTGGAGCGTGGCGCGGCGTGTACTTCGAGTTCCCGAACGATGGCGTCGTCGACGACGCCCGCCTCGTCGACCTCGAGAACGGCGAGTACTACGGAGGGCCAGTCTTCTACCGCACCCGAGTCTCGCACGCGAATGAGAGCGGAATCCGCGTCTACGAGCGAGGAATCGCCGCCGTCCGCAGTACCATTCAGAACAACCGCGCGGGCATCAACAGCAACGAACTGGGAAGCGGCGGAGGGATCTTCATCGGGGACGGGCAACTCCTCCTGCGCTGGAGCAAAATCAGCCAGAACGCCGCGGGCACGGGGACAGGCTCAGGTGGGACCGCGTACGGCGGCGGCATCGCGGCCACCGGCAGCACCTGCACGATCATGGACTCACGCATCGCGGGTAATTCCGTCACGGGTGCTACTTGGCGATACGGAGGCGGCATGGCTGTCTATCAGACCGCATGCAGCCTCTGTGGCACTTCGGTCAGTTCGCCGAAGACGATGCTCGTTCGCACCCGGCTCGAGGGCAACTCGCTGGGCACCGGCAGCCACGCTTCCAGCGGCGGCGGAATGTACCACTGGCCGGCAGCAAGTGCTGGATTCTTTCTCATGCAGGCGTGCGTTGTCTACGCAAACACCAATTCCTCCAATTCGAACGACTCCGACGGCGGGGGCGGGGTGCTCCTGGCCGGTTCACCCGATCGCGTCGCGATCGTCGACTCGCTATTCGAACGCAACTCGGCGGCACGGTTTGGCGGGGCATTGCTTGTTGAAGGCTCGCCGCCGTGCTCGCTCGCTGGCAATACCTTCGTGGACAACACCACGGCGGTGGCGAGGTCAGCTGGGGACATACACGCCTACTATAGCAACTCTGTGAGCATCAACGCTTCGACGCACCTGCACACACCTGCCTTCACCGGTTCCGCACCCATGATACGGAGCACGGAGTACCCAGGCAGCAGCGTGAGCTCGAGCCACGTGACGGTTCCTTCGGGCCAGAACGGAATCTGCGTCGGCTACCTGTCGGCCGTGGGCAACAGCAGCGTTGCATCGGGGGACACTGCCCATGCGATGATGACCGACCTTGCCTACTCGAATCCGAACATCAACGCGCACGGCAACTACTGGGGCCCGTACTGCACCGCGGAAATGGAGGCTGGCGGCAATCCGAAGAACGTGTCGTGCATCCACGACTACTACGACGACGTCAGTTTGGCTGAAGTCGAGTACACCGACTACGCCCTCACCGCTTTCCCAATGCCTCGCGTCACTGCACCCCGCTGGTGGCACAAGTTGGGGCCTCTGGATTCCATCACCTTTGAGGGCTACGGCTACGACTACGAAGACGCCGCCGATCTCGGCTGCGGCGATCCGGGCCTGGCTGGGGGCATGTGGGTGAGCGACGGCGAGCGCTACGCTTGCAGCGATGCGGACCACGACCACTGGTCCTGCCATCGCTGCCCGCTCGACGGTCCCGAATACTGCCCGCCGGACTGCTACCTCGGCGACAGCGATCTCCGCTGGTGCAAGACCGAGGACGATTGCGATGGCCCGAACGAGCTCGGCTGGGGCCAGACCCTCAGCATCCCGGCCAGCAGCATCGGCGCCCCCAGCTCCACCCCTCGCCGCATCTGGTTATGGGCCTACGACTCGAATGGCCAGATCGGCAAGGTGCCCACCGAGGTCATCATCCAGTGAGAGCATCGCTGGCGGGCGTCGCGCCGTGATCCAGCCGTGCTTCTGGACCGGTGAACTGGTGGGGCGAGGGGGGGCTGTCGGGGTTGGGGGACAGTCGTGCCCCACGAGCCGTCCCGCGACCTGCTCCTGGTTGCCGGGGGGCCATGCCACGGAGAATTTCGGGTGTTCCCTGGGGGACGACGGGCAGTTGTTCTCCTGGAAAAGCGGCCGGACGTCCCTGCCAGTGCCGATCCTGTGGTGAGCGGGCCGGGCCCGCTCGCGACTCGGGACGGGCCAATTCTACGCGAAGACCCGCGGTGCGGTGTACACTGGACCGATGGAGCCAGCCTCTGGGAGACCAATGATGCGGACGAGTCTTTTGGCGTTGGCCATGATGGTAGCGGCGTGTGGTGGGGGAAGCGCAACCGATAGTCCAGGCAGCGGCGGCACCCACAACGCTGGCTCAGGTGCCACTGGCGGTGCCGTTGACGCCGCTGGCAGTGCTGCTGACGGTGCAGCTGGCAGCGCCGCTGACGGTGCGGCTGGCAGCGCCGCTGACGGTGCAGCTGGCAGCGCCGCTGACGGTGCAGCTGGCAGCGCCGCTGACGGTACAGCTGGCAGCGCCGCTTCTGGTGGCACGGGTAGCTCGAGCGATGTGGTCGTGGTTTCGGACTTGATGGAAGCCCTGTGTGACCACATGAAGGACTGTTGCACCGCGGCGGGGTTTCTGTACGACCTGAGCTACGACCCGAGCGTTTGCATGAGCGGCAACACTCCGGCGGATCTCGTTGACCTGGCCACCCACTACCCAGAACAAGCCGCAATCTGCCTGGAGCAGATACGTACGCTGGCCTGTAATCAGCGCATCGAGGGTTGCGAGCCTCCAGAAGAGGTCGGCGTGATCCCGCTGGACGGGAGGTGTGAGGAGTCCAGCCAATGCGCTCCCCAGCCCGACATGGTTACGAAATGTGACGTCGAGACCCTCAGATGCGTTGCCACCCCAAGGCCATCGAATCTCGGCCTACCGTGTTACGGCACCTGTGAGGGGGGGGTGTGTTTCGATCCTACGGATCCCGAAGACGATCGCGTCGCCTGCATCAGGGAACGGGGGCTCTACTGCGACGGCGAGGTTTGCCAACCAGTCATTTCGGTTGGCGAGGCCTGCGACGAGGACTCGGAGTGTGTGGCGGGTGCGCTCTGTGTCGATGATACGTGTTGGGGGGAGCAGCCGGTGGGGGACGAGTGTCGCAAGACAACCAGGTATTCGGAGACCATCGATACCTGTGCGGCGACCTCGTACTGCGACGATACGAATCACTGCGTGGCCAAGAAGGGGATCGGAGAAGACTGCGCGTCGAACGAAGAGTGCTTCAGCGACCGGTGCCTTCACGATGGGATTTGTCTGGCTGAGCTCGGCGTGCCGGAATGCAGGTAGTATCGTGGACTCGGCCGTGGCCGCGAGCACCGTCGAGCTTCGTGACCGCGCCATGGCAAGGGGTGACGTGGTGTCCGGAGCGAACGTGGTGAGGGGGAACAGAACCGTGATCCAGGGCGTCAAGGCCTCCTCGGCGGAGGTGGGCCTGCAGACCATCGATGGCTTCCAGTGGCCGGCCTTTCCCCCGGTCGCGCAACCACTCCCGGAGATCCAGCCTGATCAGTTCTACGGCCTGGCACCGGGTCGCTTCGATCGGCTGATTGTCAAGTCGCGGTCCGAGGTGTAATCGATGCAGATCCCCAGGCCCCGCTCATCGGCACGTTGGATGGGGACCTTTGCATCGATGGCGAGCTGAACGCGACCCTCGTGGCACCGGTCGGCTACGTGGCGCTTCGGTCACGGAACGTTGGCCCGACCGGGGTCAGCCACCGCGGCGCGGTGTACGCGAACGCCGTCGAGCTTCACCAGGGCACTCGGTTCGTGTCCGCCCCGCTGGCCTTCGACTGGACGGAGTTGTCGGAGTAGGACCGGGGCTAGCGATCGGAGGAGAATGACTGGCAGTGCGGGAGTTGGTGGGATGATACGCGGCCAGGCAACCAACGGCCCCGGAGCGCCGGACGCTCTGGAACGAGCCGGTGTTTCGCGTCGGCGGTCGGTGAGCCCACGCCGCCGCTGGGGGCTCTGGTTCCTTGGGGCGTGGTTGGTCTTTCATTTTGGCTCCACGCACGCTTTTCGATGCTGGCTACTTCGATAGCGACTACCCCATTTCGGGAAACGGCCAGCATGAGGTCTGGCTCGCCGTCTGCGCGGAGGGCTACGCGAACCACCAGCAGCTGTTGTGGGAGGGTCGGGGCAGCGGTCCCGACGCGCTGCACGTCGATGTCGCGCTGGAGCCGGAGTGACGGGATCTGTCGGCCACTCGGCGGCAGGCGCGGTTCTCCCTGCTCGGCCTGCGGCCCCAGGCGTGATCGCTTACCGTCCACCCTTCGGGTGCGGCTGCCCGGTTGGGATGCGCCCGGGCTCGGCCTCGTGGTCGCGGAAGGTCGGAAGCGCGTCGCGCTGCTCCGTGCTCGACGTGCAGTAGCCGAAGCCCCCCGCCATCTCGAGCTCCCTGGTCTCCGCGAGGGCGACCCGGTACGCCCTTCGCTTCGCCCCCTCCGGATGCCCTGAGGCCTTCCCCGAGGTTGAGCCCGACGGAGAGCGCCGCCCTCCGCAACTGATCCGCGAACTTTGCGTCTCGCCCCTTCAACCCCCCTTCGGCCTGCCGACCCCGCCATGGCCGGGCGGGGCCCGCTCCGTCGCCGATGCTTGACGCGCCCGCGCCTCCTCCGTTGCCCGCGAATGCGCGGCCTCTCGCGGTGCTTGGGGTGGCTCCGGTGGCTGCGCCTGCGGTGCTCCAACCCGTGCCTGCCGAGCCGCCCGCGCCCGCGGCTGCCCCGATATTCGTCCCCCTTGTCCCGCTGCTCGGCGCGGCGCCAAGTTCGCCCGGGCTCGCGGCGACGCCTCCGTTGCCGCTGGCGGGCGCAGACTCTGCCCCGTTGCGATCACGGCGAACCTTGCCATTGCAGGCTGCGATCGGGATCACCGCGACCGGGATTGCCCACCCGGCGCGCGAGCGTCCCGCCGATGACAACCACGGAAGAAAGGTCCCCCAAGCGTTCGGCATCGCCGCAGGCGGCCGTGTCATCGGTTGAAATCGGGTGTTTCGGCGCTCCTGTGCGTAGACTCGGGCAGAGGCTGGTCCAGCAGGGAAGAACATGCGGCACGCGGGTGCGAGACTTGGGGTTCGACTCACCGTCAGCGTCCTTCTGGCGCGCAAGATGGGCGTCGTCGACACGCGGACCGCGGAGGAAGGGGACCGGTGCGCTCAGGCAGGAGAAACCGCCTGCACCAAGGACGGTAAGGCCCAGCTGACCTGCGATTCGAGTGAGAAGCTCGTGAAGATCGATGACCGTCAAGGTCCCGATGGGTGCGAAGTCGGTCAAAGTCGATCGACCGACATGACCCTGCACGGTGGCACGGTCACCGGGGAAGCCGTCCAGACGTTGAAAGGTGGCCAGCCAGCCGCTCGCAAGGGTGATCCCCACGTGTGCCCGGTCCACGGGAAGGGTGTGATCACGGGTGGCTCTGGCAGCGTCTTCATCGAGGGCAAGGTGGTCGCTCGGATGTCCGACACCTGCAAGTGCGCGCTCGCCGGCGTTTCGGGAGCGGGAGCCCCCCCCGCGATCGGGCCGGGAGGCGCACCATTCATCTATCCCGGCGGCCCGTCCACCGCGCCCCCCAAGGTGGGTTCGACGGACTCGAGGAACCGGACCTCCGATCAGGTGCTCGAGGAGGACGGGTCCCACGGCCCCTACTGGGAAACCGAAGTCTCCGACAGCGACGGGGACGGGACTTGGGATGAAGCGCACGTGGAAGGCGGAGTCTCTCGTGCCAGTGGCGAGCTCGAGACCCCGGAGTGGGGAGAGTTCCAGATCAGGGGGCGGGGTGGAGTGGAGGCCGTGCGCGGCCGAGCGGAAGCCAATGCGAGCAGTGGCGAGTCCGGGTTGGCCGAAGGCGCAGGCGTGGAGGTTGCTATCGAGGGACGCGGCGTCCACGGGGAAGGAGAGGTGGAGGTCCGCACGCCCTTCGGCAACGCGAAGTGGAAAGAGGAAGGATCATTGGTGTACGGGAATGGGGAGGTCGGGGTGTTGGTCGGGAACGACGGGACCCGAAGCGGTGTTGAATCGAGGGGTGGCTGGGGGGTTGGCGCGGGACGGGCCGAGGGCAATTTCCCAGGTCCTTTCACACCTCCCGGAATACCCGACCTTGAGGTTCCCATCGTGCCGTGGTGGCTTCAGCCCCTACTCCCCTTCGAACCGCGGACAATTGCGACGGACACGGATGCTGAGTTCAGTGCCAAACATGGCTTCGGAGCAGAATTGGGGCTCTATCGCGATTCCACAGACGGGCGGTACCACTTCAAGGTGGCAGGTGGTATCGAGAACGTTGGCTTCAACATCGAAGTGAGCCTTGGTCCCTCCACCAAGTCCACCGAAGATCCTGGGAATGATGGCGGTGGCTCGTGGGGCGCTGACGGGGCCGTCCCGTCCGGAGGGATCCCGAACAAGATCGCCATCGGGTTCCCGCTCGTCCTCATTGGAGACTAGGCGTGGCGACCAGAGATTCATTGCCCTTTCCAGAGGCACCTCCATCCCTCCCCGCCGGCTCGACGGATCGCTACTGGTGCTGCACGGATCGTCGCAGCAAGTGGAAGAGCCTCCATTTCCGCGTGGTCATCCCGAAAACCTGGCGGCCTGTCGCGATCCCGCCCCACGATTCGGGTCCCCGTTGTCCCCAGGCCATGCTTGGGCTTTTCGAGAATACCCAAGCGCCCCCGGCCGAGCTCGAGGTGTCCGTCTTTCCCCTGTTTCGCGAGGTCGCGCCTGGCCACTGGCTCGAGATGCTGCTCGATCTCCGAGGAGATCATGTCCTGGAGCGTCGCGATCAGACCACTCCCAAGGGGCTCTCGACCGAGCTCCTGACCGCTGCCCAAGGGCCCGACGGCGCGGTCGTCTCTCGCTGGAGCGCGATCAAGGACGGGCATTCGGAAGGAGGCCGGCTCTGGGTGGCGGAGACCAGAACCCGGGTTCGAGACTATGCCGCGTGCGTAGAAGCGTTCACGGTTGCGCACGCCAGCCTCGAGCTCGCCAACCCGGGGGGGTGGCCCTACACGGAAATCCTCAGAGCCCACAGCCGCGGGGCACCTGGGGACTTCCTCTTCTACTATCCAGAGTCCTGGAGGCTGACCGAAGAGGGCAACGCCGATGCCTACACCGTCTGCCTGCACAACCGGATGGGCGCGACCCAGCCAGGGCAAATCACGTTCTCGACCATCTCACGCTCGACCGGCCACGACCCGAGCTCCCTGCACGCACTCATTCGTGGCAATCTCGCGCAACAGGGATTCGCGGAGGGATCGCTGGACCTGGAAGCTGCGCCAGACTTTGGCGGACTGGAGCGCGTCCTTCGCGCCCGCGGGGATTTCTCACACCGGACGCCCAGTGGGAATGTCCCGTGCGACGTCTCCCTCATCATCGCCGAGCGGAAGGACTCCTTCTTCGTCACCACCCTCGTCGGGGTGGCTCGCGAGGTGTCATTCGCGGCATGGGCGATCAATGATCGGGCGCTGAACGTCGTGTGCGATACTCTAACGACAGCGGACCCAATCGTGCTCTACAAGCGTTGACGAGGTCAAGCGGCTCGCCGCGGGAGCGCCTGCGCGGGAAGACTACAGGAGGATGCGACACTGCTCTCGACGTTGCCTTTCTGGGCTTTGGTGGTGGCCGCTGGACTTGTAGCCAGTGCACTACCAAGCTCCCGCCCCCCCGCGCGCTTCCAGGGCCGCAGCGACTCCGTAGTGGTGCCCAACCGCCTGGCCACCTCAGGGGCGGCGGGCATGTGACCCTGCGCGCGTAGATCTCCCGCCCGCGGCGGCTCCCTGAGCACGTTCCGTGCGGCGGAAATAGTGCCGCCCCCTCACGGA
>JAFGBI010000049.1 GCA_016933275.1 Polyangiaceae bacterium
GAGAGCTGCACCCGCGCTGTCCGGCGTCAGTCGTTCGCCCGGTTGCCCTCAGCCGACCTCTGGCGTATCGCTTGTTCGAGGTCTAGTCGAGCAGGTGGGTGCTCCAGGCGATCAGCAGGTAGTAGCCCACGAACCGCGGGATTCGCAGCAGCGTGGCCCAGACCAGCTTCCTCAGCGGAAGGTGGAGCAAGCCGGCGGTCCAGCAGGTGACAGAGTAGGGGATCGGGGTGAGCGCGCCCAAGGCGACCGCCAGCGCGCCATAGCGACTCACCACCGCCGCGTTCCGCTCGCGAAACCGTCCGAAGAGCAGCGTCGGGATCCGGGTGTGGCCGAGGCGAGAGCTCAGGTACCAGGCGAGGACGCCGGCGCCGCTCGAGATCACCCCCAGGGTGGGCACGTAGAGCCACCAGCGCTGGGCGAGCTCGGTATTGGCGATCACGATGAGGAGCAAATCGGGCGGAACGGGAGTGATCACCGCGTCCGTGAGGACCAAGAGGAGTGCCAGACCCACGAAGCCGAGCTGTTCGTTGACCCAGGCGGTCACGGCCAGGAGCTCGGCAGTGTAGAACCGGCCGAGGATCGCCATGCCGGCGACGAGCAGGATCAGCGCCACCAAGCCCTTGAGCAGCGTGCGCCGAACGTACTGGCCCACCCAATCGGGTTCGGGCGGAAGGCCAGGACCCTGAGGGTTCGGATCCTCCTTCACCGGTGGTAGAGCGCGCTTGGCGGTTTCGGGTGCGGCGTCCATGCGAGCAACCGCGCGAGCGGTCACGGCTCTGCAGTAGCACATGCCGAGGGATCCGGGCCCAGTCGATCGATCGGCGTCGCGTGACCGCTGCGAGCCGAGCTCGACGCTGGCCGTCCTGCAGCGTCCTCAAGGACTGGCGGCGAGCAGGAGCTCGCGATTCTCCACCCACACCGCTAGGTAGGGCCGAGGGTGCCCGCGCCGGAGGAGCAACACGAGGAAGGGGCCGTTGCACAGGAACGTGCGGCCCGACGGCGGGAGGCCGAAGCAGGCGATGGCGGCCTGGGAATCGACGACGGCCCCCTGCTCGTCGAAGGTGAAATGCACGTTCTGTCGTGCTTCGTCGAGGGAGTAGCCCGAGAGGGACGGATTTTGCACCGGACGCCCCACCAGCTCCTCGAAGGAGCGCAGCACACGGAAGTCGAGACAACCGACGACGAGCTCGTCCTCGTGGCCGAGCGCGACGTCCGGTGTATCGGCGAGGCGATCGCGACGACTCAGCGCGAGTCGAATCGTCTCGCCCAACGTCTCCGCCGGCGGCGCCCGGGCCACGATGATCTGGTCCTGGCCGTCACCGGCCCTAAGCTCGATCACGAAGTCCGACGGTCCACGGTAGTCGTGGACCAGCACCTGGCGACGACGAGCCTCCTGGATCCCGTCGCTGCCCTCCCGCCACACCCCGAAACCCGCCACCGGTACGCCTTCGAACCGCAACCCGTGGTCGGAGTACGCGAAGGGCACCGCGTACACGAGGCGCTTCGAGAGGTGTGCGAACGCGAGGATGCCGTTGGCGGGCAGGGAGGCGGGCAGGAGCGTGGCCGGCACGCCGGGGAATCTCTGCGCGAGCTCGGCGCGGATCGTCTCGAGGATCCCATCAGCCCCCCGGCCCACGCAGGCCAGGTACGAGGGCTCGTCCACGTTCACCTCGAGCGCGCCTTCCTCGTTCAGCCAGCCGGCGAGCGGCGGCGAGCCCATGAGGCGAAGCGCGCCCCCGGTGAACCCCATGAGCTTCTGCCACGCCAGAGCGAACGCGGAGCAGTAGATCAGGCTCTTGCCCGCCTCGTGCGGCGCAGCCACGCTGCCCACGACCAGGGTTCGGGTCAACGCCGAGGCATCGCTGGTCAGGGGCGGAGGTCGCATGGCTTCCCAGGGGATCGCGTCAAGGCCGCTGAGGGTAGAACGGCGTCATGGTTCCGCCGGGGCAAGCCACCGACACGTGCGGCAGGTGACGATCGACGGTCATCGGCGCTCCGACGCAGCCCACGGTCGTCGCCCCCGTCTGGTTGGCGATGCCCTGGGCGACCGAGCTCCCGGGTCGACCCGGCGCGTCGGTCCCGCCCTCGCACACGGTCATGTGCACCATGTTGCCGGTGAAGCCGGCATTGCGGAGCGCCGCCCCCATCTGGTCACCATTGCCGATAGCACGTCTGCCGGTGGCGGGATCCACCCCCATCTGGACGAGGCCTGGGGCACCATGGGAGATGAGATCGACGTTGCTCTCCCCGGCGAGTGCCCCGGGAATGCCGAGCTGGCTATGGTGGACGATCTGCTGTCCGGTGGCCGCGGCACGCGCCTGGGCGTAGGAGGGACAGGGCGGATCATCGCTCATCACCACGATGACGAGCCCGAGGGGGTCGAGGTAGACGGTGACGTTGGGCACGAAGCCCACCTCGAAAGCCCCTCCTGCCAGGCCCAGCGGATCGGGGGTGGTGAAGACGCCGAGCTCGGGCGCGTAGTAGCGGAAGCGCTGGTAGGACAGCCCGGTCGTGTCATCGGCCCGTTGCCCCGCGAAGCGCAACGCCCCCACGTCGGCTCGTTTCCGTACCTCGGTGCCCCACGCCGAGAGCTCGAGCTCCGCGCTCTCGCCGCTCGCGGCGAGGTACAGCCAGGGGGTGCTGGCGCCATCGTTGACCACGCTCCGGAAGGTGGCCCCGCCATCGGACTCGAGCAGCGCGGTGTAGCCGTCGTCGTGGAAGACCCGCCGGACGGTGCGACCCGTGGTCCAGCGCTCCTCAACCGGGGAGTCTTCATCCCATCCGAACCAGGCGCTGGTGCCGTCTTCGCGGGTCTCGCAGAGGCGGCGGCCAAAGGCGTCGTAGAGGTAGCGGACCGCCAGACCATCGCCGCGGACGGCGGCGTTCATATGACCCGTGGCGTCGTACTCGTAGGTCCAGCAATCACGTGGATCCTGACCCACGCGAGCCGCCAACCGTCCGGCACCGTCCCAGCGCCAAACCGCTCCGGGGGACGCCAGGGGCCTTCCGCCGGGTCCGATCGCGGCGGTGCCCTCGCGCTGGGGCACCCCGTGCGGCCCATACTGGTAGCGCTCCTCCATGCCCATGCCGGAGACCCGGAGGGGGCGGCCGAACTGGTCGAGCTCGTACGACCGCGACCCCCGCTCGGAATCCACGATCCTCGAGACGGGGCCCTTCTCGTCCCAGGTGTACGCGCGTTCCCGAACGACGACCTCGCCCTGGTTCACGCTGATCCGGCACGGTCTGCCGAGCTCGTCCCGCACGGTGCGGACGACGGACGAGCCGAAGCGCCGTTCGATCTCGGCGCTCAGTCCGTCGTAGTCGAGCTCCATCTCCGCGGTCCGTTCGTTCGCCTCCACCCGGACTCGCGAGACGACGCTGCCCTCCCCGCGTTCGAGCGAGACGCCCCACCCGCTGGCGTATCGGCGTTCAGTGACCCAGCCTCGCGAGTCCAGCGCGCGATCGACGGCGAACCGCCAACCGCCCGCCTCCTGCGTCTCCCGGACCACGCGACCGAGGGCGTCGCGCTGGAAGGTCACCGCCGTTATCCCGCTGACGGCGCGAACGACCATACCGAGCGCGTCGTACTCGAACGTCTCCACGAGCGCACCGCTCTCTCGCTGCACGAGCTGCCCCGAGCGGTTGTAGGCGTACTGACGGATGGTCCCGTCGGGGGCGACCATCTTCGTGCAACGGTTGCAACTATCGTACTCGTACTCCGTGACCTGTCCCCCGAAGGTCGTCTCGCGAATGATGTTGCTGCAGGCGTCGTAGGTGTACGTCTGCCGCTCGCCCGCCGGGTTCTCGATCCACACCGGCCTCAGCAATGCATCCCAGCCGTACCGGAAGCACAGGCCGTCGGTGCGCTTCTGCTCCACCAGCACCCCGGCCAGGCGGGAGAGGGCGGTGATCTGGCCGCCGGTATCGCGGACGCCCACGACCTGCCGCAGGTGATCGCGCTGGAATTCCGTGTACTTCCCCGCCGGGGCCCGGGTGGAAATCAGGTCTCCTCGCGAGTCCCAGCCGAGCTCGTAGCACCCCTCCAGGGGAGTCTCGATCCGAACCGGCAAACCGAAGAGATCGTGGGTGTAGGCATAGCTCGCGCCGCGCGCGTTGGTGAACGTGTGAAGGTTTCCGTGGGCGTCGTAGGTACGCGATTCCTGGGCGCCATCGGGCGCGACGACAGAGACGAGGCTCCCGTGCTCGTCGTATTCGAACAGGGTCTTTCCTCCCAATGCGTCGACGCGTTCGGTAGGCCGCCCGCGATCGTCGACCTGGATGGTCAACTTCCCGCCGGCGGGGTCGGTCACGGAGGTGATGGCGTCGGCCGCCCCGCGCGTCAGCGAGATCCGTCGACCCATGCCGTCCGCGAAGGCAACGAGACGCCCCCTGGCGTCGTACGACGAGGACTCCACCGTGCCATCGGGATAGCGGGTGGCGAGCAGATTCCCGCGATCGTCGTAGGTGAAGTCCCGCTGGTGTCCGCGGGGATCCGTGTAGGAGGAGACGAGCCCGAGGTCGTTGCCGACGTAGCGATGCACCCCTCCCTCGGCATCGATGACGGTGGTGGTCTGCCGCTCGGGATCGTACTCGAACCGGGAGTGGTAGATCCCGCGGGCAGCCGCGGCGGACGTCGAGCCGCGGAGCTCAGTGACGAGATCCCGCCCGGGGAGCTCGCCCCAGGTCTCCACGCAGCGGCGCTCGCCAGCTACGTCCTCGTAGCGGAACCGATAGACCACCCCATCGGGACGGGTCTCGCTGAGGAGGTAGTGCGCGTCATCGTAGGCATATCTGTAGTCGGCACCTCCGGCGTCGACGACGCGGACCAGATCCCCGGCCTCGTCCAATTCGTAGACCACCAGGACGCGGCGATGCTCCACGCCGTCGGCATCGTTGACGCTCGCGATCCAGGTCCGCGTCATGCCATCCCGATACATCGCCACCCGCCGACCCACGGTGTCGGTGATGGCGACGACCTCATCGCCGTCCCACTCCAGCTCCGCGACGTGGTCCCGATGGTCCCGCACCTGCGCGAGGAGGTATTGGTTCCGCTTCGCCGGCCGAAGCACGCGCAGCAGACCGTCCTGGAGATCGAGGACGAGGTTCTCCCCTTGACGAAGCAGGCTCCTGCCGAAGGGGGCCTGGGCCATCTGTCCCTCGGCGGGCAACGCGAAGACCGCCGGCCTGCCCTCGTGATCGATGACGGTGACGCTATCGCCGTGACGCTGCGCTCGCCAGGCGAGTGAATGCATCCAGCCCCACCCCATCCCGCATCGCCGGCGAACCGCCGGGGACCGATACTCGCGGACCATCTCCACCCGGAAGAACCCCGCCAGCGCGAAGTCCACCGTCGGGGGCGTGAAGACGGCCCCCGTGACGACGTCGACCGGGTGTCCTTGGGCGGCCTGTCCTGGATTGCCGCTCGGCGCACCGTTGCTGGGCGGCGAGGCTCCGGTGTTGCTGCCGCCGCCACCACCGCCGCCTCCCCCGGGGCCGCTTGGCCCCGACGGCCCGCCGGCTCCACCGCCACCGCCGCCGCCGCCACCACCACCGGCTCCACCGCCGGCTCCGCTCGCCTGGCCAGGAGCACCCACGGTGATGGCCTTGTTCATCTGGACGAGGCTCCCGGTGATCCCCATCATGCCAAGCTCGCAGAAGACCGTTGGCGCGCCGAGTGTCAGGAAGGAAGGGCCGGCGGTGTTGAGGCTCACCACCTCCTTGAGGGTGCCCGCCTCGTTGCCGTGGCAGACCTTCACGCAAGACCCAACGGTGGCGTGCTTGGCGCCATTGATCTTCGTTCGCAGCGGCTCGTCGACGATGCCCTCGCCCACGGTCCCCATGGTAGGATAGGGGATCGGCAATGGGCTCGGGGCAGCGGGCGTCGTGCAAACGCTCACGGCCATTCCGGTGACCTGATGACCGGACTTCTCGGTCACCGTGTCCATGCCCAACGCCTTCACGTCACCCATGCGCGAACACCCTTTCTCGGAATCCTTTTTCCTGACCCATCCTGGACGGCGGCCCTGACCGGGCCAAGCCTACCAGGTCCGAATCGCCTGCGCAGACTCCGAATCGACTCTGCTCCCATGACGTCCGCCAGGCGCGGGGGCGACGCGTCGTGCCGTCCCGATCGGCAGCCGAAACGGGGCCGATCGATCGAACCCGCTCTGGCCGGCAGCCAGTACGTCGGCCAGGTGCTCGAGCACCTCGACCTGCCGAACGCCGTCTTCCAAGCCGCCGACAGCCAGCGATGCCGGACGGAAGCGCGAACAGCGTGGGGTAGCTCGACGCGCGCGGGGAAGGTGAGCGGACGTCTTTCGACCGACCGCACCACCGCGCATCCGCGGCTCACCAGTGCGGGTCCCGAGGTCGGGCGGCGATCCTTCGCGGAACCGCCGGACCGATGGCGCCCTACGCCCCACCCACGCGGGCCCGTTCCAGGACCGATCGGCAAGGAAAGCTGGAATCGGCCAGCGCTTCGTCGATGGGACCGCGTGCCGCGGGGCCGAGGGCGATCAGTATCTCCACAGCGCGGTCTTCGGGCCCGGGGTTGTCGCTCCGCCAGGTGCGAACCTCCGCCAGAAGCTTCGTCGCCGCGGCCTCGGTGGGAACCAGGTCGAGGTAATGCCACGCCTCGCGAGTGCGCATCACGCTCGGGCCGCCGTCATTCGGTGGGTCAAGGTAGTGGTTGAACTTGAGCGCGAGCACGAGCGAAGCGCGCCGTTCTTCGGGGAGCTTCGCGAGGACGCGGCGCATCGGAGCGACGTATGGCTCGCTGATCCCCTCGGCGATCAGCGGGTCCAGCCGCTGGTCGGCGACGCGGCCCGCTCGGTCGAGCACCACGGACAATGCCTCGGCGAGCATCGCACAGAGAGACGCGGGCCGGTCCGTCCGATCGAGCCACCGCATGGCAGCCGGCTCGAGGAGCTCTGCACCCACGTGGGCGATGAGCGTCTCCGACAAGACGCCGTGCAGGCGTGCCCGGTGCCGATCATGCTCCGTCGGGCCCTCCAGCGGTCGCGGCGGCCATACCATGTTGAGCGCATAGGGAGGCACCGCTGCGTCCTCGCAAATGGCGAGCACGCGCTCCGGCTCGAAACGAGCCAGAGCCTCCCGCCACTTTTCCACCGTCGCCCGTTCGCTGACCACCGCCATCAGCAGGGCCCAAAGAGGTCTCCCGCCGACCTCGGCATCGACCGGCCCGTTCGCGCGCGGGTGGTTCCCGATCCAGCGCGCGATGTTCTGGTCTCCGGCCAGCAGTCCGTGGGCAGCGAGCGCCGACGTGACTCGAAAGATGAGACCATCGTCGATCAGCCGCTGGAGCAAACGGCGTTGAACGTCGCTCAGGTCCGCTGGGGATCGCGGCTCAGGCCAGTCCGGAGGATCGCCGGCAAACGCGGCATGGAGCACCGCGACGGCGATCCGCTGCTGCGTCGGCCTGCCCTTCGTCGCGTCGAGGAGTCGATAGAGGTACGCTAACTCCCCCCGGGCCGCGGCAACCTGCGCCACGATCATGGCCGCGTGATTGTCGAGCTCTCCTTCACACCACGGGAAGTCGGCGATGGGCTTGCCACCCTTCTCGACTCGACCGATGAGCTCATCGAACCCTTCGCTCCCCAATCGCTCCGGGGCCACGTTGGCGAGCGCGATCAGGGCGGCGAACCGAACGAGCGGTGCCTGGTCGGTACGAAGCTGCTCGAAGAGCCCTGCGTCCTCCGCCGTCCCTCGATGGATCCCGGCCATTCCCAGGGCCAGGACGGCGCTGGCGCGCGCCTTCTCGTTGGTTTCTCGCTCGACGCGCTCGCGCAGCGCGGGGGCCACGATCAGAACCTTGGTGCTGAGGAACGCCAAGACGAACGCCGCGCCCATTCGTACTCCCACGTCCTCTCCCGCGAGGGCTCGGAGGTACGCCGCGGTACCGGCCTCCACCGCGAGGTAGAGCACCTTGAACGGTACCTCGTCCGGCACCGCCGCCAGATCCTCTTCGGTTACCACACAACCACTCGTCAAGAACTGGATGTGGTTGCCCCCCACCGCGAGGTCCCCGAGCAGCCCGAAGAGCCGGCCGCGATCCGGGACCGCCTCCGTCCCCGCGAGCTCCACCAGCAGCGGCGCCACCGGCACGGCCACGGGGGTGATGAGTCCCTGGTGATTGACCGCGTTGGTCAAGGCCGCCAAGGCGCGTCTCCGATCCCCGGGTTTGGCCGCCAGCAGACCGCGCAGGTGATCCGGCAACTTCGTCGCCGGGCCATAGGCGTCCTCGAACTGCGCCCAATCGATCTTGTCTAGGTTCTCTAGCATCGTCCTTTTCGCCCTTCCCTAGGGATAGTGAGCGGTCCCGCCGGCGTGGTTATAGGTCACCGTGCAGTTGTTGCGGGTGGCAAATTGCCTCATCACCCGTTGGCAAGCGGTGCATGGCGGCAGCTGGCCGTTGATCTCGAGGTGGCCCCCCGAAAGATCCAAGCCGGCGTCCCTCCTCGCTTCCATCTCGCGACAGAACTGCTGTTCGGTGTCGGACGTCCGATGGGCGAGATCACCCGCGGCATTGCGGGACGCGAAGTTGCCCATGGGATGGAGCCCATTCTGCCGGTTGTAGTTCCGCGAGTAGTCGTCCGGTTCGCTGTTGTATCGGGAGGTGCGGGTCCCGAGATCGATCGGGGGTCCGTTCCTCGGGGTGAACGTCGCGCTAGCGGTGTGGACGAGACCGAACGGATCGGTCCAGTCGATCGGGTTGACGCAGTAGGCGAACACGTTCGCGTCGGGGAGACCGCCGGCGGGATCCTCACTAATGTAGCGCCCGATCTCGGGATCGAAGTAGCGATATCGATTGTAGTGTAGCCCCGTCTCCACATCCTCGTATTGTCCGGTGAAGCGGAGCGGGGTGGTCTCGGCGTCCGCCGACCCGGGACGCACACGACCCCAGGCGCTACGCTCCATCTCCCCGACCACGGTCCCGTCGGCGTGCACGAGCTGCTCCGGAGTCCCGATGGGATCGTTGACGTAATAGGCCCAATCGCCAGGGTTGCGACCGGTCGCGGTCGTGCAGTCCTCGCGCTGCGCGAGGGGGTGATAGTCCTGCTCGTCGTAGAAGTAGGTACGCTCCGAGATGACCGGATCGCCCCGATCGTTGGCGTTGCGCCGCACCTCGTGCAGGATCTTGTCCTCGTCCCACATGAACCGCGAGAACGCCACGGTCTCGAGAGCGCCGGCATCGTTCCGGCGCAGCGTCCGCTTGCCGACCCGCCGCGCGAACGGATCGTAGGCGAACTCGAGGACGGTCTCCTCCGGCGTAGTGACTCGCTGGAGCCGTCCGGCCCCGTTCCACTCGTAGGTCCACCGCCGCGCCGCGCCGTCGGGGGACTGTTCGACCTTCTCGGCGAGCATTCCGTTGGCGTCCCACGAGTAGGTGGTGTTTCCCCTCCGCAACAGGACGTTCCCTGGCGCATAACGGCGGGAAGCGGTCGCGTCCGAGACGTTCCGGGCCGAGTCATACCCAAACGCCTCGATGATGGCCCGCGCGTCCGCCACGGACACGAGCTGCCGTCGCAGGTCGTACTGGTACTCGAGCGCCCCAAGCGCCTGATCCCAGCGGCGCACGATGTCGCCGTTCAAGGAGTAGTCGAAGCCTTTATCAACGGTGGCGTTCCCCGGCCTCGATCCGATCCACGGTGGCTCGGCCAGCTCCCCGGGCCTCGGCGGTGCGACCGGCGACAGGACCCGCCGTCGGGAATACCCACCACCGACGACATTCCATTCGGTCTCTTGGACGGCGCCACCATCGAAGGTCCGTCGCAGCTCTCGGCCCGATGGATCGAAGTCGAATTGGATGCGCGCCGCTCCGTCCAGGACGGACTCGATGGCGCGGCCCATCGCGTCCCGGTTGATGCGGTGTTCGTGTCCGAGCGAGGTCCGCAGCGCGACGCGCCCGCGCAGCGCATCGTACTCGTTCTCGATGCTCTGGGCTTCTCCCTCCACGGTGTGCGTCTCGCGGATGACGAGGCCAGCGTTGTCGTACTCCCAGGAGAAATCCCCCGCTCCATTGGTCGCGTGCACGAGCCGGCCCCGCGGATCGTACTCGAAGGTCGCGGAATCGTCCGGGTACTCGATGGCAACGATCTGACCCATTGGATTCCTGGTGAATTCGATGAGGTCGCGACGCCCATCTCGGTACTGGATCATCCGGTTCATCGCGTCGTACTTGAATTCCTGCTCGCGACCGTTGAACGAACGAATGTGCGTGACCATCCCGTCGGGGTTGACCGCGTTGACGCGAACTTCCCCGAGCTCGTTGTGCACCTCGACGAGGTGTCCCTCGCGGTCGTACTTGTAATGAAGGGTGGCGCCGCCAGGGTGGGTGACGCGGATCATTTTCCGCATCAGGTAGTCGACCTCCCATGTCTGTCCGTCGGGCTCGACGAGCTCTACGAGGCGCTCGATGCCGTCGTACTTGTAGCGTTGCACACCGCCGTTGGCGAAATGGATGCCGCTCAGACGACCGAAGTCGTCGTAGGTATACCGCGTATCGACGCCACGCGGATCACGCTGCGAGGTCAGCCACCCGAACCAGTTGTAGGAGTACTGCCAGGTCGCGCCCGTCGGCTCCGTGACCCGAATGAGGTCACAGTGCGCGTCGTACTCGTAGAGGTACTGCCCGCCGTTCGGCAGCACCTGGCGGACCAGATTGCCGCGTTGGTCGTACACGCGGGTGACGATCTCGCCCCGTGCCTTCGTCAACTCGATCAGGTTGCCGCGCGGGTCGTAGCTGGCTTTGAGGATGGGCCCCAGGGCGTCGCCGACTTCCGTCGGGAGTCCCATGGAGTTGCGGGCGATGATGGTCGAGTTCCCGACCGCGTCGGTCATACCGAGGACGTTCCCCCGAGCATCCCGCTGAAATGTGGTGATCGCGCCAAGCGCGTCCGTGTGGGAGAGCACGAAACCGTTCTCGTCGAAGCCGCGGGTCGTGACCCCTCCGCGAGTGACCCCCTTCTCCACCACGCCCTGGCCGTTGAAGGTGAACCGTTTCACCTGGAGCGAATCGATGACCTCCCGGTAGCCCTCGGGGGCAAAATCGATCTTGCAGTGCAAGAAGCCCTTCGCCTGCGTGGTGCCGTCCGCGAGGTACTTGGGCGCGTTCGCCGAAAGGCCGGGGACGGTGCCGTCGGGCATCGCACCCCACGTCTCGGTGCATCGGCCCCATCGATCGTAGGCGAAATGGAAGGTCAGGGATCCGGGAGCGGTGAAGGCGGTCAACCGGTGCTCACCGTCGTAGCGATACCGAGTCGTAGACCCAGTGATGTCGGTGGAAGCGACGAGGTTGCCATCCGCGTCGTAGGTGTACTCGACGAAACGCGCCCACCCGCCATCGGGCTGGCGCTGGACGCTGATGGAGGCGATGCGGTCCGAGTTGGCGTAGGCGACGCTGACCAGCCGCCCCACGCAATCGACGATCTGGGTCAGGCGCCCGGCGGCGTCGTAGCTCGCCTGGATGCGGTTGTGGTTCCGGTCCTCGATCGCGCCGAGCCGGTAGCGGCGCCCCTGATCAAGCACCACGTCGAAGATGCGAAGCAGCCCGCCGATCTCGAGCGTGAAGCGGCCGGGTTCTCGGATCAGCCGGCGCCCCTTGGGCCCGATCACCTCGTTGCCTTCGGGCGGCAGCGGTACCTCCAGCATCGAACCGTTGTCGTCCCAGATTTCGACGCGCTGCTGTCGAACGATGAGCTCCCAGGCGAAGGTGTGGGTCCATCCGAAGCCGAGGCCAGCGTCGCGATCCGCGAGGTGCGACGAGTACACGCGATAGAACTCTAGCGGCAGAGGCCCCGCCAGCATCAGATCGAACACCGGTCGGGTGAATACGCGACCAGTCGCCAGATCCACCGGGTCGCCGGCGACGGTGTTGTTGCTGCAGTTGTGACACGCGCCGGGGCTGCCGGCGCCGCATCCATCGGCGCTGTTGCCGCCACCGCTCGCTTCGTTCCCCCCGTTCTCACCGTTGGCGCCCTGCGTGCCGTCCCCACCGCTGCCGTCGCCGCCGCCCCCACCACCCGCGCCGCCGCCCCCACCCGCGACGACCACGCCAGGATTCATGCCAGGGAGAGGAGGGATATCGGGGACCGGGGCGGTTCGTGCCATGGCTGGCAATCGTCGCCTTCGACCAATTGCGCGTCAACGCCCCAAAACCTCCTGCTCCGCGATCCAGCGGACCTACTCTCTGTTCGATTTCGATGCCGGGGTTTCGCCACCAAGGAGTCGGGTTGACGCCATCCCGGATCGGGTAGCGCACGACTCCGTCTCCCGAAGCACCGGCGAGACGGGACCCGCTCCCCAGCCCTCGTCGCCAAGCTGTACGCCGACCTCCACTGGCGGTGCGGGCTCGGGCGAGCAGGAGGGCGACGAGGACTCTACCGGGTGTTCGTGTCGGGTGGCGGGCGCGCCGGGAGGGCAATCGGGAGCGGGGCTCTTCGCACTGTGGGGTTTGGCGGCCCTGGTGCTCGGCCGGCGCCGGCCATCGTCGTGATCGGCGATGCGCAAGGCCACCACCGCGGGATCGCCCGCGGCCCGGCGGCGCCCCCCTGTGCTCACGAGGGTGGCTGCATCAATGGCCACGGGATTTCCGGGGGCTCCGCCCCCGGACCCCCGGTCTTCGGTCTTGATGCCTGCAGCCACTCCCGAACTCGTCGCGCTTCTTGATCAAGGGTTCAAGGATCGAGTGCCAAGGGTTGGGTTGATGCCGGAACAAGTACGTTACGTGACGTAATTTTCTGCTAGGGGGTCCTCGCACAGTGGAACCCGAGGTCGAAGGAGCGATCGGCCGGGCCGAAGCCGCCGCGGTTCGCCACGCGGAGGAAGTAGGCGGTGCTGTAGAAGTTGCCGCCCCGAACCGCGCGGCCGGAGGATGATGTTACGTTACCTACGTTTTGCCCACTGGCCGTCGGGTCCTCGTACCAGTCCGAACGCCAGAAGAGGATTCGCACTAGACACCTCACGCCCCAGAGCGTCAGCAGCGAAGGTTCCTGCTTCGCCGCCGAATCTGTCCGACCTGCGAACGAGACGTGGGGCTGCGGCTCACCGTCGCGCGGGCCAGGCTGAGGCGGAGCGCCGTGGTCTCCGCGACCGCCGTCCCGAAGGGTGCGGGGGCCCGACGGTGCACTGGTGACGCTCCATCGAGGAACCGAAAGAGCGCCGCCTCGAGCTCGCGATCGGCGAGCGCCCAGGTCGTCCGGAGGGCGGCGGCGGTTGCGGGGTCCGGGGATCCGACCAGGATGGTCCAGGCGCGTGCCTGTGCATGCGCATGGCCATTCGTCCTCTGCGGACTGGCGAGCTTCGATTGCACGTCCGCTGCGCTCTCGAACGGCACATGCTGGCGCTGGAGCCGTCGGCGCACCGCCGCCCTCTCCGTCCGCTATCCTGCAACCGGCTCGCCTCCCTCGGTGAGGAGCGCCGGAACGACGCTCCCGCGTTGACAGCGCCTCAACCGCACCTCCTCGCTGAGCGCGTAGAACACCGGCACCACGAAGAGCGTGATGACCTCCACGCTCATGCCGCCGAGCAGCGGCAGCGTCATCGGCACCATGACGTCGGAGCCGCGTCCGGTGGAGGTCACCACGGGCAACAGGGCCAGGAGCGTCGTGGCGGTCGTCATCATGCACGGCCGCACGCGCCGCATTCCGGCGTCGAAGATCCGCTCACGGACCTCCTCGATCGACGCGGGAGGCGTGCCGTCCGAGAAGCGTTGGTGCAAATAGGTGCTCATCACCACCCCGTCGTCGGTGGCGATGCCCAAGAGGGCGAGGAACCCGACCCAAACGGCAACGCTCAGGTTCACGCTGTGGACCTGGAGCAACTCCCGGAAATCGATCCCGAGGGGAGCCACGTTCAGGAACCACGGCTGACCGTAGAGCCAGATGAGCAGGAACCCACCGGCCATCGCCACGGCCACCCCACTGAAGACGCCGAGGGTGGTCGTGACTCGACGAAACTGCAGGTAGATGAGCAGGAAGATGAGCGCGAGCGCCATCGGTACGAGCACGCTCAGCGTCTTGGCGCTGCGCACCTGGTTCTCGTAGCTGCCCGCGAACGCATAGCTGACTCCCGGCGGAAGCTTCAGCTCCCCCGACTCGAGTCGACTCGTGAGAAAGGCCTTTGCGTCCTCGACGACGCCCACCTCGTCACGGTCCGCGACCTTGTCGAAGACGACATACGCCGTGAGGAACGTGTCCTCGCTCTTGATCACCTGGGGTCCGCGCACGTAGCGGATGCTCGCGAGCTGGCTGAGAGGGATCTGATGACCCAGCGGGCTGGGGACCAGCACCTGCCTCAGATCCTCGACATCCGATCGTTCCTCTCGCATGTACCGCACGCGAACCGGGCAGCGTTCACGGCCCTCCACGGTGCGTGTCACCGTCATCCCGCCCACTCCCATCTGGATGATCTGCTGCACCTTCTCGATGGAGATCCCGTGCCGGGCGATCTCCCTTCGGTCGATGACGATCTCGAGATAGGGCTTGCCGACGATTCGATCCGCCACGACGGTCTCCGGGCGGATCCCGGGCACCTGCTTGAGCAGGCTCTCCATCTCGACAGCAACCTGCTCCAGGGTGTCAAGGTCAGGCCCGCGGATCTTCATGCCCATCGGCGCGCGCATGCCGCTCTGCAGCATGACGATCCGGGCGGCGATGGGCATCAGCTTGGGGGCGCCTGTCATCCCCGGCGCGGCCGCCGCGGCCTGGATCTCGTTCCAGATGTCTTCGGTGGTCCTGATGTGTTCCCGCCACTGGCGAAACGGTCGCCCCCGCCGATCGAGGATCAGCTCACCTTGGGCGTCGCGCACATGCTCGCCACTGTCGGCGTCGAACTGGAACGTAATGCGACGCCCGTTGGCGTCGAGCTTGTACTCGGACCTGTAATTGACGACCGTCTCGTACATCGAGATGGGAGCGGGATCGAGGGCGCTCTCCACGCGGCCCAGCTTGCCCACGGCTTGCTCGACCTCGGGCACCGCCGCGATCGCCGCGTCCATCTCCGCCAGCTGGCGGAGGACCTCGGCCATCGACGCGTGGGGCATCGTTGTCGGCATGTAGAGGTACGACCCCTCGTCGAAGGGGGGCATGAACTCACGCCCGAAGCCGGGCACGTGGTGAGCGATCTTGGAGACTGCGGGCGCCGTGCGGATGGGCCGAGGGAGCCAGCCGAACACCGTATCGAACCCCAGCCAGGTAGTGACGCCGAAGACGATGAGCGACGCCGGAACGGCGAGGAACGTAGCCTTGTGACGGAGCGCCCACCTCAGGATGAAGGGGTACCCCAGGATGAAGAGCTGAACCAAACCCAGCAGGGCCGCGAGCACCGCCGCCACGAATAGCCGGTTCACCCACCAGCCACGCCCTGCGCCCAGGGGTAGCCAGTCATCCGCCAGGAGGACGGTCACGGCGACCACCGCAGTCGCCAGGCTCACCAGCACAGGGAGCCGCGACCAAGGGCGCGGCAGCACCGCGCCGGCGATGCCCGAGCCCGCCACCACGACGAGCAGCAGCCCCAGCACCACGTTGACCGCGATCGCGAGGAAGACGCCCGCGCTCGCGAGGGCGAGCTCGACGAGCCTCGCGGGGCGGGTCAGCGCACGCCACCACCCGCGACGTCCCCGGGGCAACTGGGCTGGCGGCTCCGCGGTCCGGTGCAAGATCAGGTGCCCGACGACCGGAAGCACCGTCAGCACCAAGAGCAGGGCGCCGAGCATGGCGAAGGTCTTCGTGTAGGCGAGCGGCGTGAAGAGCTTCCCCTCCGACGCCGTGAGGGCAAAAATGGGGAGAAAGCCCACCACCGTGGTCAAGGTAGAGGTGACGATGGCCGGAGCGACCTCCGCCGCCGCTCGACGGATCACCACCCGCCGATCCGAGTTCGGCCCGGCGCGCTCCAGGTGCTCGACCATGTTCTCGGTGAGCACGATCCCCATGTCGACCATCGTGCCGATCGCGATGGCGATGCCGCTGAGGGCCATGATGTTGGCGTCGACCCCGAAGACCCGCATCAGAATGAACGCCCCGAGCACCCCGAGGGGCAACACGCTCGAGATGATGAGCGAGCTCCTCAGGTGCCGCAGCATCACCAACACGACGATGATGGTGATGAGGATCTCCTGCAGGAGCGCGGACGAGAGCGTTCCCAGGGTCTCGTTGATGAGTGAGGTCCGGTCGTAGAAGGGCACGATGGTGACCTTGCTCGTCGTTCCATCCTCCCGCGTGCGCGTGGGCAGCCCCGGAGAGATCTCGGCGATCTTCTCCTTCACGCGCTCGATGATGGCCATCGGATTGGCGCCAAACCGTGCCACGACGACGCCACCGACGACCGGGGCTCCGCCCTTGTCGAGCGCCCCGCGCCGAAGAGCGGGGCCGAGGGTCACGTGCGCAACGTCACGGACCCGGATCGGCGTGTGCTCGACGTTCTTGACCACGACCTCCTCGAGATCCTCCACCCGCTGGATGAAGCCCACGCCTCGCACGACGTACTCCACGCGGTTGAGCTCCAGGGTGCGAGCTCCCACGTCGAGGTTGGCCTGCCGCACCGCATTGGCGATCTGGTCGATGCTGACCCCCGCCGCTCGCATGGCGTCGCTGTCGACATCGACCTGGTACTCTTTCACGTAGCCGCCGACGCTCGCGACCTCGGAGACGCCCGGCACCGATTGCAGCGCGTAGCGCACGGTCCAGTCCTGGATCGTCCTGAGCTCGTGCTGATCCCAGCCGCCGGTGACGTTCCCTTCGGGAGTCCGCCCCTCGAGCGTGTACCAGAAGACTTGCCCCAGGGCCGTGGCGTCGGGTCCCAACGCAGGCGAGACGCCGACGGGGAGTGTGTTCGAGGGGAGGGAGGCGAGCTTCTCCAGCACCCGTGAGCGCGACCAGTAGAAGTCGACCCCCTCCTCGAAGATGACATAGATCGTCGAGAACCCGAACATGCTGAAGCTGCGCACGGTGCGCACCCCGGGGATCCCGAGCAGAGACGTCGTCAGCGGATAGCTGAGCTGATCCTCGACGTCGCGGGGCGAGCGACCCGGCCACTCGGTGAAGACGATC
>JAFGBI010000050.1 GCA_016933275.1 Polyangiaceae bacterium
CAGTCGATGTCCCCGTCACCGTCGTCGTCCACCCCGTTCTCGCAGTCCTCCCTCGGGAACGGGATGCCATACGCCGGAGCGAGCAGGCACGGTGCGGCGTCCGCGCAATCGTCGTCAGCGCAGTCGACGTCTCCGTCGAGGTCATCATCCACGTCGTTGCCGCAGTCCTCCGCGAGGGGCATGGCGTAGCGCATACCCACACAGACCGTGGCGCTCGCACAATCGTCGTCGGCGCAGTCGATGTCGCCATCGCCATCGTCGTCTGCGCGGTTCGCGCAGTCCTCCGGCTGGGGAACGCCATAGACGGGGGTTGCCTGGCAAGCCGACTCTGCCGCACAGTCGTCATCAGCGCAGTCGACGTCGCCGTCTCCATCATCGTCGACGTCGTTGGTGCAGTCCTCCGCGAGAGGGACGCCGTAGAGGGCCCCACAGCCCTCGGGGCATTCGTCGGAGCACTCGCCGGGGCTACACTCCTCCTCGGCGTCGCCGTCGCCGCGATCGCCGATGGGGAACTCATCACCACAGGCCACCACCGTGGAAACTCCAATCAGAAGGAACAGGGGACTCGTTCGGGCCATCGCTCAACGCCTCCGTGGGGTATGTGCAGGTGGATGGGGGGATTGATCACGAAAAATGATTCACTGGCTGGTGAGCCGCCGGACCCGCTCCGCGAGCGGGCTGGAGGGGTTCTGGGAGAGGAAAGCCTGGGCCAGCGTGTGCGCGGCCGCCCGATTGCCGTCGAGGAGGTGGGCTTCCACTTCGAGCGCAACCGTCTCGGGCACGAACCGGCCCCGCGGGAAGCGCTCACGGTACTGCCGCAACGTCGCCTGGGCGTTGCCGCCGTCCCGCCGGGCCAACGCCGCTCGAGCCACATCGATGAGCCGGATCTCCTCCGCGATCGTCGCTTCGCGTGCCGACACCTCTGCCGCAGAGTCTGTAGGCTCCCGCGCCACCTCTTCCAACAGTGGGAAGCTCCCCGATGCGGGCTGGTCGCGCCCGAAGGCTGGTTCGGGCAGAAGCCCGGCACCCTCCGCACCCGCTCCCTCGCGAACGGCCTCGGGACTGATGGCCGTTGGCTCGGTGACCCCTGGCTCGGGTTCCTCGACAAAAACCGGTGCCGAGACGGGTTGCTGCCCCACGGCCGGCAGCGGGTTTCCTCGTATCCATGCCACGGCCGTGGCTGATGTGGTCGGGCTCGGACCGTGGGGACCTTTGACCACCTGGACGCCGCCCGCAACCACCAGACCGGTCACCGCGCCCATCCCCAGCCATTTCACCATCAACAACCCACTGCTCGAGGCCGCAGCGGTGCCAGCCGTCATGGCGGGAGCCAAGCTCGCCGCCAGCCCCAGCACCCGGCGGGTCAGGGATCTGGTCGGGTGTTCAGCGCGTCCTGCCTCGAGGAGCTGGCGAGCCAGAGTCCTGGTTCCGCCATCGATGAGTCTCCGTGGTTCGTTCATTGCCGACCGCCTGTCTGTCGCCCTCGGGCCTCGATCCGCGCCACTCGCTGCTCGAAATCCGTGCGCCCCCTCCTCAACCTGGATGCCACCGTACCTGAGGGGATGTTGAGAACCTCAGCGATCTCGGCCATCGTGAACCCCTCGATCTCGTAGAGCACGAATACCGTGCGGAGGTCCTCGGGCATCGACGCGAGGATTCGGTCGAGCAGCGCCCGGCGTTGCCGCTGCTCCACCAAGACATCCACCCCTGGCTCGTCGTTCTCGACCTCGGCCAAGTCCACCTCGGCTCGACGAGATCGCCGACGCAAGGCGCGGCGGGCGACGCGCAAGGCCGTTCCAAAGAGGAACGAGGCCTCGTTCCCGCGGCGGACCCCAGCGAGCTTGCGGGCGGTGATGAGGATGACCTCCTGAAGGGCGTCATCGGCGTCCTCGGGTGCCAGGCCGAGCCGGCGCAAAAATCGCCAGGTACCTGCATGGTGATCGGTGACGAGCTTGAGCAGCCGGGAGTCCTCGGCAGGCGTCCCAGTCTGGGGGGCCTCGATGGAAACCTGGGGCACTTCCCGGCCGGGGACGGCAACCACTTCGGTGAGGTGCCGCGGGGGGTCCGTTTTGATCACGGAAAGCGCATCCCGACCGTGAGCTCGACGCTGCTACCCACCGCTTCTGGCTCGTAAACCAGTTCGCGATCCGGCAGCATGACGAAGCGATCACGAACCATCGGGAACAGCGCGCCGCCGCTCAGCGAGACCATAGCAACGCGGGTGAAGGTGATTGCTCCTCCTGCCCCGAGGGCGAACCAGGGACGGGTCTCGTGGAGCTTCTGCGGGACGCCCTCGCCCTCCACGCGCAGCGCCCCCAGGTCGGAGAGCACACACGGCCCGAGTTCGAAGCCCTCCGCGAGCACGAATGCAGGACAGATCCCGAGCCTCAGCGCCTGCCAACGGAAGGACGCTTCCTCGGCGGACGGGCCGAACGTGCCCGTTTCGGCGAAGACCGGCTGGAAGCGCAGACCGAGCCGCCATCCTGGCTCGGTGGACAACCCAATCTCGGCCTGCGGGGCGACGGCGAGGAGCGGTTCGGATGCCGGCCCCCAGATCGACAGGAACGAAACCCCAGCCGCGGCCTTCATCGTCCATTGTCCGGGCGATCCTGGTTCCCGCGGGGTTGGAGGTGCCGGCGCAGGCGACTCGGCACGGCCGACCGGCTCCTGGCGGTCCTCGAGGACGGCGGTTGGATCGATCGCCAGCACCGTGACCAGGGCGAGCGCCGAGACGAGCTCGGCGCAGGAGGACTCCTCGAAACGCCGCGACGACGGCTCGGTTCCCAAGGTCATCTCGAGCCGGCCAACGAATCCCCGCTCGCTCGCCTGGATGCTCACCGTCACCGTCTTCGCGACCATCCCCGGTGTGGTGACGAACCAAGCCCGCTCGGTTCGCGAACGCACGGCGTCCATGAAGGCAACGGCGTCGGGGCAGAGGTTCGGGGCCTCGTAGACGAGGCGGTACGGCTCCGGCGCCGTGGCGCGCGCGGGGGCTGACCCTAGTCCCAGGGCGCACACCGCCGCGCCGAGAAAGCCACGGTGACCGAGCAACGGGGAAGACACGGCGAGCGAGAGCACGTTATCGTACGACGAGATCGACGAAGCAGGAGATGTTGGTCTCGATGCGGAAGCTCGAGTCCGTCGTGTGCCGTTCGGCGTGGAAGATGTCCATCCGATATTCCACCCCCGGCACGATGCCAAGGTACTCGGCGTCGGCGTCGAAATCGATCGTCCCCGCAGCGGGGCGGTGGAGGCCCCCGAGATCGAGGGCAAGCGAGTCGTTGACGAAGATCCAGAGGTCGTCGTCGCCGGTGAAAGTGAACTCTTGCCCAGCCTCGTAGGTGAAGGCCAGGTGGACCTCGGTCGTGAAGAGGTAGTTCGCCCCGGCCTCGTTTCCGCTGGGGGTGATCCCCCATCCCTCGGTCGGCTCGAGCGGAAAGAACTCGGCTGATTCGAACACGAAGCTGCCCGAGCCAGGTTCCGTCTCGGTCAGCGGGAGCTCCCGCTGGAAGGTCTGGTTCACGTCCGGTACGTCACGGTACCACTGGTCGAACGAGCTCTGGTCCTCGATGACATCATCGTTCGGAACCCACTGGCCGCTGCAGCTGCGTGGGGTATCGCTGTCCCAGATGCACCCCCTGGGGTCGAGGTAGACCGGCTTGCGATCGTCGCCCAGCTCGGTAGCGACGAGGCCGCGCCGAACCTCGTCACCGGGATCGACGCGCTCGAAATCCGGGTGTGTTTCGCTGAAATCGCGGACAGCGATCGGGATCACTACGTCACACCGATGCGGGTCGGCACCACCATCGGGATCAACGAAGGTCCCTCCACCCGTCGACCCGGGCCCCGCCCCGGTGTTGAAGCCAGGATCCACCGAATGGCCTTCGGGTACCGAGCACCCCCCCAGCACGAGCGCGAAACCCACTCCCATCGAAGACGCCGTCCACCAACGCATCGGGTTCCTCCAACCAAGCCGAAGTGCGCTCCTTTTGGGTAGCACGTTCCACCGCGGCGGGGCAGACGTGGGTTCACGAGCGGTGATTCCGGTCGCGGGGCGGTTCCCGTCGACGAACGCGCGGGGCCATGTAAGCTACTCATCCGTCACCGGTCCCAGCGCGTCATCGATGGGCTTCGAACCAGGGAGCTTGCGGCGTCTTTGTCACACGGCATGGTTCGCCTCGGGGTCGTCACCGTGGGGCTCGGGATCGCGAGCTCGAGCCTCGGCCAAGGTACGCTACGCTTCGAGCTCGCCGATGAGTGCCGGTCCGAGGAGCTCTTCTGGCGCCAGCTCGCGGCGCGACTGGACCAGGGGGAGCCTCAAGTGCGGCTCGGTGAGGGTGCCGTGCGCGTGTTCCGCGACGGCACGACATTCGTCGGACGCCTCGAGCTCTCGGGAGCACCCACGCGCGAGGTTCGCGGTGAGACCTGCGATGAGGTCATGGTTGCCCTCGCGCTCGTCGCGGCATGGCGGCTGCGACAATCCGAGGCGCCGGCTCGGTTGCTCGAGCCCCCATCCGATCCCCTGGCGCCCGTGCCCGAACCTCCCGCGCAGCCTCGCCCCCCCCCAGCGGACCCAACGACGACGCCGCGGCCTCCGCCCGTTCTCGAGCCAGCGCTCCCGCCCACTGGCCAGACCCGCCACCCTCGGTCCGCCCGCGTGAGCACATGGCGCGCCCACGACCGCTGGGTGGTGGGCTTGGGCGCGTTCGCGGTGTCCGGAGCCTCGCCAACCGTCCTCGGGGGACCCATCGCGTCGCTGGAGCGGGTTCGAGGCGGGCGCATCCCCTGGAGCCTGGTCGGCACCGCCGAATTCGGGGCGAGCCCTCGCTACGAGCGAGGGCCTGGCATCTCCCGATTCCGCTTCTGGGTTGGGAAAGCCGCCGCCTGTATCGAGGCGGGGACCCTCGAGCCCTTCTCCCTGTGGCCGTGCTTCGAGCTCTCCGGTGGCGCGACCGAGGCCATTGGCGACGAGCTCGACCAGAACCGAAGGGTGCTGCAGGGCTGGCTCGCAGGTGGTCCGCTGCTGCGAGCCAGGCTGCTCCTGGGACAGCGCTTCGGCCTCGATGTGGCCGGCGGTGCGGCGCTCACCGCCCTTTGGCACGAGACCTGGTTCGAGAACCCCGACTACCGCGTTCACCGCACGGATCCCGGGAGCCTCTCGACCGAGGTCCGGGTGACCTACCGGCTCCCCTGACTCTCTCCTTCCAGGAACCGGCGCGCAGGGCGCCGCAGTAGCCAGGGGTTCTGGGCGAAGGCCGCGCGATCCCGCCACGGGATCGGGCAGGATCGCGGGATCGCGGGATCGCGTTCGGGGGATCAGCGTCACCAATACCGGCCATGATAGGTTTGGAGTCGGTCCGTTCGAATGAGCCACCCGTTCGGCCTAGAGCACCGATCACGTTGCCGACAGCAACGGCAGCTGGAAACGCGTCTACGCGAGGCGAGGACGAGTCTCCAGCGCTGCCTCTGGAGCAATCTGCTCCCGGTTCAGTGCTTCGGTCCCTTGGCGGTGCGATCTTGACCGGATCTGGCAGAAGATTCTTCAATGTTCTCGTGGCCATCAGCAATCAGGCGTCAACGATCCGGGTCTCCACGTTCTACCTGACCGCTGACCGCCGATGACCTGGCCTGTTTGGTTCCGGCTCCGCCGGCTCAGGTTCTTGATTTGAGGTAGCAATCAGCCTGATTGCTGCTCTAGGTCTCCCACCCACCGGGCGATCCACGCCCAACCCCACGCCGCAAGGAGCTCTCGGCCTTTGCTCCCCTTCCTGCAACCGAGCAAGCGTAGCGAGCCCTTCGTTGGCTCCGATCTGCCCGACCAGGGTTCGCCTCCTTCACCAGAACTCACCGTCGTTCCGCGGAATTGGGGGGGGCTTGCCTCGACCGAACCGAAGCCACCGGGTAACGGCCCGGCTCGCTCCGCCGCCGAGCGCCGCCTGCGCCAGACCCTCGAAACCTGTCACGACTTCTCCTGGCGAACGATGCAGCGCATGGGACTATCGCCAGCGGACGCCGAGGACGCGGTTCAGCGGGTCTTCATCATCGTCGCGCGCAAGCTCGACGGCATCGAGGCCGGCCGCGAGGCTTCATTCGTTTTCGCCACGTCGCTGCGCGTCGCCTCGGAGACCCGGCGCACCCTGCGACGTCGCTACGAGGACCTGCCCGGGGAGCTCAACGAGGTCGCCTGTGCCCACCCGAGCCCCGAGGCCAACGCCCATCGGCGTGGGCTCCTCGGCCTGCTCGGCGTCGTCTTGGACCGGCTCCCCAACGAGCAACGCGAGGTCTTCATCCTGCATGAGCTGGAGCAGTGTACCCAGGCGGAGATCGCCGAGCTGCTCGCCGTCCCCGCGGGCACGGTGGCCTCACGGCTGCGCCGCGCGCGCCGCGCGTTCGAGAAGCAGGTCGCCCGGCTCCCCCGGTCGCTGCGAGAGGAGGCAAGGTGACCCGTATCAAGCCATCACCCCTGGCGAGCGCCCTCGTGGACGCGGGGCGCCACCTGCCCGCACCCAGCCGAGCCGCATATGAACGCACCCGTACGAGCGCCCTCCTCGCGCTCGGGGCGGCCACCGTCGCAACCGCCGGGACCTCGGCGGTCAGCGCCGCTGCCAGCGCGACCGCACCCCCGCTGGGGCAGGCTGGGGCGAGCAGCATCGCCGCGGGGGCCGGAGCCGCGACGACGTTGGCGAAGGGCGCCTTGCCCGTTGCACCACTGGCGATCGTCAAGTTGCTCGGCGCCGGCGCGGTGGTGGGAACGCTCACCGTGGGGGCCGTCGAGGTCGGGCGCCATTGGCTCGAGCCAGGACCCGTCCTTCCCGAGACCCAACGACTCGGTCCCGCGACCTCCGCGAGAAGGATGCCACCGGTGCCGGTCGGCCGTGCCATGCCAGCCATACCCGCCCCCGCCCCGGAGGTCTTGCCAACGGCGGTTCCGCGAGACCCGGCGCCACCGCCGACCCGACAGCTGATGCTCGCGGCCGAAATCGAGTCCCTCGATTCGGCGCGGGCAGCCTTCGGGCGGGGAGAGCGCGAAGTCGCTCGTCGCCGGCTCGCGGAGTATCGCGCACGCTTTCCGAACGGACAGCTGATGCCCGAGGCCGCGTTGCTCACGCAGGCGCTCAGTGGGGATCAACGCGAGACGGAGCGGCCATCTCCAGAATGACACCCACTTCGATCGAGAAGGGACCTCCGATGCGCACAAGCCTCATCACACTCACGCTCCTGCTCGTTCCGCTCACCCTCACGGCGACGGGTTGCGAGTACAACGAAACCATCGGCTCCGGCCTCGACGGCGAAGGGGGCGCGCCCGGTTGCACCACCGACTGCGGTGGCAAACCCGGAACGGGCGGCAGCGACCCCGGAACGGGCGGCGCGGCGGGAGCAGCTCCCCATACGTTCTGCGGCGATGGAGTGGTCCAGCCCGAGCGCGGAGAGGACTGCGACTTCGGCGACGCCAACGGCAGCGACTACGAGGGCTGTACTGACCGCTGCCAGCTCGGCCCCCGCTGCGGGGACGGCGTCATCCAGTCCGGGTACGAGCGGTGTGACGACGGGAACACCAAGGCCGGAGACGGGTGCTCCCCCACCTGCGGTGACGAGGGAGACTGCGGTGACGCGATCGTCCAGGAGGGCGAGGAGTGTGACGACGGCGTCAACGAGACCGAATACGGCGCCTTCGGCTGCGGTCCGAATTGCAGGATTCCGGGCTATTGCGGCGATGCGCTCGTCCAGGAGGGCGAGGAGTGTGACGATGGGGAGAACGGCGGCGAAGGCGGCTGCGGTCCCGGTTGCCTCCTCGACTCGTTCTGCGGCGACGGCGACGCTCAGGGATGGGAGGAGTGCGACGAAGGACCGAACAACCGGGACGGCGTCTATGGCGCCTGCACCCTCGCTTGCGCCCTCGGGCCGCGCTGTGGGGACGGCGTCCTACAGGAGGAAGCCGGTGAGGAGTGCGACGACGGCAACAACGATGACCTCGACGGCTGTAGCTCCGTCTGCCTGATCGAAGGCGTGTGTGGCAACGGCCTACGCGAGGGAAGCGAAGCGTGCGACAACGGCAGCGACAACGGTCAGATCGAATACGGCGGCTGCACCGTGGAGTGCGCGCTGACCCCGCGCTGCGGGGACGGCAACCTGGACGAGGTATTCGGGGAGCAGTGCGACGATGGGAATCGTACCGCCGGCGACGGCTGCTCGATCGTCTGCACTCTCGAAACCGCCTGCGGCGACGGCGTCGTGCAGACCGATTTGGGCGAGGACTGCGACGACGGCGAGAACGACGGCGGCTACGGCGAGTGCGACGAGGGTTGTGTCTTGGGCCCGCATTGCGGCGACGGCATCCTCGATCCGGAATACGAGGCGTGTGACGACGGCGGCCTCGAACCGCGCGATGGCTGCAGCCCAGAATGCCTCCTTCAGTGAGGCTCGACGAACTGGTCAGCGTCCGCGCTCCGGCTCGATGGTAGCCGAGAGTTCGCCGAACTTCACGCCTCACGTGCCGAGGAGCGCGTCCGCGTTCCTCGGCACCCGGGTGGCCGTGCCGCGAACAGCGATCATTTCGAGGCAGTTGTCACGACCGACGTGGGTGTGCATCGCGAATAGCACCGCTTCGTGGTGATCGTGCTGGGTGGTCGTGAGCTCGTCGCCCAGATCGCGCCAGTGACGGTCGTGCACGAGCGTGATGGTACCGAAGCGGGGGGCAGAGCTCCGAAACGGCGCCGGGGAGAGCGCACCTCATGTCGCCACCCGCCCCGCAACGCGACGTGGGGCCCGGACGACGCGGGGTGTGTTTCCCGCTGCGCCATCGCCGGACGAGGGCTCCCGTCGTTCCCCGATTGTGGAACGTCCGGGGACTTCCTACGCTGCCCAGGCGGACCAGCCCCAGGGAAAGGGAGCCACCGATGAGACGCTTCGCATCCACCATGATCCTCGCCGCCGGGCTCGCCGTGCAGAGCTGCAGCGGAGCACAGCCGGCAGCCGTTGACCCGAGCACCGACTCCGGTCGGGAAGAGGCAGAGCCCGAGGCGATGGCGGAGACGGGGGACGGCGAACCCCTGACCGAGAGCCCGCCCCTCGGTGGCGAAGCCAGCGAGGTGACGGAGAACCCCGAGGCTCGCTCCGATGTCGTCCAGGTGAATGAGGAGGGCGCCGGCGAGTGTCGCGAGAGCAAAGCCAAACTGAGGCTCTTCATCGACCGCAAGCTGGTGAGCATCGAGGACGGGCGGCTCCAGGCGGAGATGGACGGGCCCATCTGCCAGATCATGATGAAGATCACCCTCAAGGACGGGGTCACCGCGGTGGAGAAGGCGTTCCGCTACGCCGGGCCACAACGGGAGATGCGGTGGGAGCCGGTGCCTCGCGATGAGATAGAGAAGATCGAGATCCGCGTTGCGGCCGAGGATGGCGCCTATGAGAGTGTCTTTCTGGTGCCCTGGTCCGTCCGCATCGAGCACAAGGAGGTCGAGTTCGACACCAACCAGGCCCTCGTCCGTCCATCCGAGGTCCCATCCCTCGAGGACAGCTACGCGAAGATCAACGTCGTGCTCGAGAAGGTCAAGGAGAAGCAGCTCGGCAAGGTCGCCTTGTTCATCGTGGGCCACACGGATACTCGAGGCAGCGATGAGCACAACATGACCCTGTCGAGGAATCGTGCTCGGGCGATCGCGGCCTGGTTCCTGAAGCGCGGACTCTGCATCCCAATCGCGTATGAGGGGTTCGGAGAGACCGCCCTCAAGAGAATGACGGCGGACGAGGTGGACGCGCAGGAGAACCGGCGGGCAGACTACATCCTGGCGGTAGAGCCCCCCGTCGTGACCAGCCGAGGCCGAGCGCCAGTGTGGCAGTGGATCTCCCAGGGTTGCTGAGACGAAGCACTGCGGTGTCGGTTCGTCCAGAACTTCGAGGTCGTAGGAGACGGTTGCCGGGCTCTCGGACCATGTCGCAAGCTCCGGGGTGGAGCGTGGCCGATGAGCGCCGGGACGATCGCACCGTGACAGCGGCCCATCGAACCTTTGGTGGCGGCCTGGGCGTTTGCTCAATGCTGCTATGCCTAGCCCTGTGCAGCCACCGACCCGCCTCCGCAGAGCCATCACGGTGGTCGCTCGAGTGGAGAGCACCGGAGGGTTGTGCGAGCGCAAAGGAGATCCGCGAGGGGGTCTCGAGCCTGCTCGGAGTGCCGGTGGAGCCCCTGCTCGACGAGCCGCTCGAGGTGGTGGCCAGAGTAGAGGCCGCGGAGGGCGGCTACCGGTTGCGCCTGAGCGCATCGACGACGGGCCGCAGGGGAGAACGGGTCATCGACGTAGGCAGCTGCAGCGAGGCGATCCGCGCGGCAACGCTGCTCATTGCCCTCGCCATCGATCCGAGCTTCGAAGCCGAGCGCGCGACGGAAACCGCGGCCTCCGCGGCGTTCCCGCTGCCCTCCGTCGACGCGGAGGCTGGGACGGTCCCCTCGAGCGAGCCGCGCGGGCAGGTGGTGGACGCCGAGCCTCCCAATCCCCAAGCGAAGCCGAGTCCGGAACCCCGTCCCCATCACCCATCGCCGCCGAAGACCAGAAGGAAGACCGAGCGGGGTCGCCCGGCCCCCTCTCCCGTTCGTGGTGGGTCGGGACAAGGGCTTGGCGCCGACCTTGGTGGGGAGGCACGGCTCTCCGTCGGGGACCTGCCACGGGCAGCGGCGGGATTGGGTGTCGTGGCAGGCCTCACCCTCCCGAAGGATGCATTGCGGCTCGTCGTCGCGGGCTATCCGCTGCAGAAGGATGAGATCAGAGTCAATGGCTCCGAGGCAGGACAGTCGGTGTTCATGGGGGCGGATCTCGCTCTGTTCTGGTGCCGGGATCTAGTCCCCCGCGGAACCCGGTTCGGCCCCTGCCTGGGAGGTCACGTCGCTGTCGTCCGGGGCAATGCCAGGCGAATCGCCCAGGATATGGGCAGTGGAAATGCCCTGCTCCTCGGCCCGACCCTCGGGGCGAGCGGGAGCATCGCTACCGGGGGGCCGGTTCGAATCCTGACCGATGCGCACCTCCACTGGTTGCCAGCGGCCCCGCGGTTCGTGGTGAATCCCGAGTCCGACCAGCAGGAGGTCCACCGACCAAGTCCGATCGGAGCGGTCTTCGGCCTAGGGGCCGCCATCGACCTCCGCTGAGCACCTCGACCAGCGGACGCGGGCGAAGAAAGCTTCACCGATCCTGGCCGCTTCGGTCACCAAGGATCGCCAACGATGCGCCCTGCCCGCTCCCCTGCCGCCGACGTGCCGGGCCTATTCGGCACCCGGTCGCTCGAGGGTGACCAGCACGCGACAGCCCGGGAACAGCGCGAGGCACCCGCGGCCGGGGACAATGCCCGTCACTGGTCGTCCAAACCGGTCGGCCCGGCGGGGAGCGGGCGGACCGCGGATGAGGAGAGCCTCGTCTTCGACAGCGTCTACGAAACCTATCTGCCCTATGTCTGGCGGACGCTCGCCCGCATGGGTGTTCCCGAGCCATCCGTGGAAGACGCGGCGCAGGAGGTCTTCATCGTGGTCCACCGGCAGCTCGGCGATTTCGAAGGTCGTTCGACGCTGAAGACCTGGCTTTTTAGCATCACCTTCCGGGTTGCCCAGGAGTGGCTGCGCCGTGCGCGGCGTACCCGATCGGCGACCCTCCCCGCAGAGGTCTCGGACGAACGCTGCCCCGGTCCGTACGAGGGCGCAGTGCGAAGCCAGGCCATCGCTCTACTTTACCAGCTTCTTACCGCCCTCGAGCCCGAGAAGCGAGCGGTCTTCATCATGGGGGAGCTCGAGCAGATGTCGATCCCCGAAATCGCGGAGGCCCTCGGAGCCAACGCCAACACCGTAGCATCCCGACTGCGCAAGGCGCGCCGGGAGTTCGACGCAGCCGTGCGGCGACTCGCCGTACGGGAACGTGGGAGGTCCCCATGAACGAGCCCCTCAGTCCCCGAGCGCGAGAGATCATCCGCGCCGCCATGGCCGCGGAAACCCCGCCGGCTGCGCCGCAGCGGGCCCGGGTGAAACGCGGTGTCCTCGCCGCCGCCCTAGCGCCCAGCATCGCTGCTGCAGCGAGCGGCGCGGAAGGCGGCGCGTTGAGGGCGGCAGCAGCGAAATCCACGCTCGGACTCGCCCTTGGCTCCTGGGGAGCGAAGGCCACGGCAGCAGTCGTGATCGCCATCGGAGCCGCGATCGCGGCGACGCAGGCCCCATCGGTGGAGAAGAGCCACCAGCCCGGGCTCGCGGCGAGCCCCGCCCCCCATTCGGTCCCCCAGCAGCTTGGGAACGACCCGGGCGCGGCGGCGCCGAGCCCAGCGGGGTCGAACGTCAGGATTTCGTCCGCGGCTCCGAGCGAACGCCCGCCGAACGGGATCCGGGGGCTCCCGTCCCCCGACCCGGCACCCAACCGAACAACTGTCCGGGGAACCCGGGCGGAGAACGTCACGGACCGACCCACTGCCGACGCAGCCCCGACCGGCGATCGGGGTACGGCGCCGTCCATGCACGGGCAACAGCTCCGCGCGGAGCTCGCCGCACTGGAGAGGGTGCAGGCCCAACTGCGCGCGGGTCGAGGGGATGCCGCGCTGGCGCTCCTCGACGCGCAGACCGGCGAAGGAACGCTGCTCGCGGAGGAGCGACTGGCGAGCGAGGTCTTCGCTGCCTGCCAGGCGGGACAAGAGGAACGGGCTCGACGGGCGGCCGGGGCGTTCCTCGCGCGAGCGCCGCGTTCGCTCTTGGCCGACCGGGTCCGACACTCCTGTGCCTTCGCGACAGAAGGCGACGAGCCCACCGGCATTTCGCAACACTGATCCACTGCCCTCCCGTCACTAAGGGACACGATTCACGGAGGCCCCCCATGCGATTCCCATCGATCGACGCCCGTTCTTCCCTCTTCCTCGTGCTCGGTCTGTCGACCCTCGTCGCGACCGTGGGGTGCAAGTTCGGCGACGTGGAGGTGCCCCTCGGAAACACGGGGGCAGACGGGGGCGCCGGCGGGACACCGAACGCGTCGGGTGGCTCGGGTGGTGAGGCCTGCCCGGAGTATCCGATCCCGGTCTGCGAGGACGGCGAGGGGTTGGTCGCGAGCCGGGACGCCAACGGTTGCCCTCTGCCCGTTTGCCGCGTGTGTCCGGAGAATGCCCGCCTCACCTGCGGCGACGGCGAGACGCTGGTCGTGGAAACAGACGCCAACGGCTGCCCGCTCTCCGTCTGTCGGTCCTGCCCGGAATACGCAGCGCCCTCCTGTGAGGACGACGAGTCACTGGTGACCGGCAAGGACGCGAACGGCTGCCCCATGCCCATCTGCCGAGTCTGTCCCGATAGCTTCCCCGAGCTCACCTGCGACGCGGGCGAAACGCTGGTCACCGTCGCCGACGCCAACGGCTGCGCAGCACGGGCCTGCCGGAGCTGCCCCTTGGTCGATATCAGCTGTGACGAGGGCGAGCAGGTGGTCACCGTCGTGGACCCGAACGGCTGCCCCCTACCCCACTGCCAGGCTTGTCCCCCGGTCAGCGGGGAGATCGACTGCGACGACGGCGAGTCGGTGGTGACAGCGACCGACAGCGACGGTTGCCCCCAGCTGGTCTGCCGTGCTTGTCCCGAATACTCCGAGCCTGATTGCACCGAAGACGCCATCCTGGTCACGATCACCGACGGCAGTGGCTGTCCGAAGCCGATGTGCCAGAGGTGCCCTGCGATCGACATCACGTGCCAAGAGGGCACGCAGGTGGTCACCACCCCGGGCGAGAATGGCTGCCCCATCCCCTCCTGCGTGGCCTGTCCGGAATACGACAGCCCGCTCTGCGAGGACGCCCAGGTGATGATCACCGGTGCGGACTCCCAAGGCTGCCCCATGCCGGTCTGTCACACCTGTTCGGACTACGATCCGGTCGAGTGCGGGCACGACGAAATGGCGGTCGATGGCGCGGACGAATACGGCTGCCCCATCCCCTCCTGCGAGCCTTGCCCTGACTACGCTCCCCCCGCCTGCGACGGGGAAGCGAACGAGGTCATGCTCTGGCGCGAGGACGCCGCCGGCTGCCCCATGCCGGTCTGCCAGTACTGTCCGGACTATGCGGAGTTGCGCTGCGCGGACGGTGAGGTGACGGCGTACGTCCCGGACGAGAACGGGTGCCCGATCCCGATCTGTCGAGCGGAGTGCTTCTCCCCGATGACCTTCCTGGAGAGCGGCTATCTGGACGGCGACGGTTGTGCCTGCACGGACGAGGATCACGACCGCTGCATCGACGGAGAGGCCTTCGTATGCGCTGACGACGGCTGGCAGCTGGTCGAGGACGGCCCGTGCTACCCGTCGGTCTGCAACGAGCCGCTCGCAGTGAACCCGAACTGCCTCATCGCGAACTGGACCGGCTTCTGGCATAACCCCGCCACGGGTCAGTGCGAGCCCTTCGTAGGCGGGTGCCCGGAGAACGACAACGCCTTTCATACCCTGGATGAATGCGTGGCCTCCTGCCAGGACCGGGTGACGACCACGGCCGTGGTCGAGTGGCCGAGCTGCGACGGCTTGGGCGAAGAGCTGAGTGGGGTGGGCACCGAATTCCCGTACGTGCGCCGGGGCGACGTGCTCGAAATCGAGCTATTCTGGGGCTGCGGCTGCCCGAGCCGGCCTGAGTTTACGATCGCCTACGAGCCAGCTTCGCCGCTGCGCCTCCGGCTGTGTCACGACGAGATGGCGGACTCCTGCGAGCTGGGTTGTGACTGGGCGCTGCCATTCGACCTTGGTCCGGCGCTCTTCGCGGCAGACGCCACGGAGTTCGAGTTCGTCGATTGAGATCGAGGTCGAGCCAAGGGATCGAGCCTCGAGGCCGAGACGGGTAGGCTTCGGTGCGGGGACCCCGCACCGAAACCCGACGAAGCTCGTCTCCCCGGTGGTCCGTGGTTCATGCGCGGCGTAAGATCCCGCGCATGGCGAGGCGATTCCGTGTGCCGCTGGATGGTCTCGCGATGCTCGCCGAGCCGACCTCGGCTCGTGCCAAGGTAGCGCCATGCTCGGTGGTCTTAGGTGCGAACTGAGCCGCTTGGCAACGCTGGCGTGACGTACTGGACGATGTGGCGTCCGCGACGTGCTCGTCCCGACGAGGCTCCCCGTGCCCCGGCCATTGAGCCTGTCAGGGCAACGATTGGGGATCGGGGCCCGTGGTCGACCCTGGATCCTCTCGAGACGGGAGAGACACGATCACGGCCGGCGCGGGTGTCGCGCCAGCCCCTCGATCGCCGCAGTCCGGCTCCCGCGAGCGAACCCTCCTCCCGGCCGCGCACCCACGCCCGACCGTCGCCCACCCTTTGCCGTCGAGAATCCATACGGAGTTGCTCCGGAAACCTCGCGCAAGATCCTGGTCAATCATCGAGTCAACCGTGGCAATGAAACTGGTATGAAACGATTTCTTCTCAATGCTTTCGTGATGTCAATCGGCTTCTCCGCGTTGGCCGCCGGCTGTGACTCCGGCGACTCGGGGGCCATCGTTGCCGACCACGTCGCGTCGGGCGGTGCCACCACGGGAGGGGAGCCCGGCACGGGCGGTGAAGGGGTGGAGCCTCCTCTGGGCGGCGGCGGCCTGGGCGGCTCGGGAAACACCGAGCACCTGCCGCTGCCGGTCGGCGAGCAGTTCGAGGCCGAGTGCGCGCACGGGCCCAACAACGGAAGCTGTTTCGGTGAGGTCGTCGGCAGCCAAGTCGGAACCCAGCTCGAGAACCAAGGGAACCGCGTCGGGAATCTGGGCGCGACCGACTACCTCGCCTACGAGAACCTCGACTTCGCCGGCGTCAACCTGCTCCGCTTGCGGTATGCGAGCGCCTACGGCGGGGACATCGATTTTCGCCTGGACAGCCCGACAGGCACGCTGCTCGCGTCATGGCAGCCTCCGCCCACGGGGAGCGTGACGAGCTACGCCGTCGGGACCGTCCAGCTCACGCCCGCCGACGGCGTTCATGCCCTCTACGTCATCGGCGTGACCAACGCCAACATCGCGGGCTTCGACTGGTTCGTCCTGGAGTCCTGCATACCGGACTGCGACGGCAAGGACTGCGGCGACAACGGCTGTGGGGTGCCCTGCGGCGAATGTACGGGGACGGACTCGTGCGGCGCCGAGGGCAAGTGCGAGCCGTGCATCCCCAACTGCGACGGGAAGGAATGCGGTGACGATGGCTGCGAGGGCAGCTGTGGGAGTCCATGCGCCGACGGGGAGGTCTGCACAGCCGAGCGGACCTGCGTTCCCTACGAGGACCTGGGTGGTCCTCCACGCGTGCGCGCCGAGGGCAACGATTTCGTCGGACCTGATTCGGCCCCGGTAGTGCTGCGCGGCGTCTCCCTGATCGATGTCGCGGCCCAACACGTATGGCGGGACGGAATTCCTGCCATGATCGACACCCTGACCGGAGACGGCTGGGGCACGAAGATCCTGCGGTTCCCGGTCTACATCGAAGAGCAGCCTCAGCCCTTCTCGGTCACCGATCGCGTCTTGCGCGAGGAGTACATGGCCGAGATCCTCCGTCCCGCCGTCGATTACGCGACCAGCAGGGGGCTCTACGTCATCATCGATCTTCATCGAATCTCCAATGTCACGGTCGACGAGGACGCCAAGGCCCAAGCGTTCTGGGGTTACATGGCCCCGCAATTCGCAGACTACCAGAACGTGATCTACGAGCTATACAACGAGCCGATCGACAGCCAAGGAGCGTGTGTCTCCGGCGGCACCGACAGCTGCTGGCCGCCGTTCAAAGCCAAGGCGGAGGGCTGGATCGAGATCATCCGCGAAACCGCGCCCGACACGCTCATCCTCGTCGGCGGTCCATCTTGGTCCCAGGTGATCGGGCCCGCGGCGGACGATCCCGTGAGCGATCCGAACACCGGCTACGTCGCCCACATCTACCCCATGCACATGGGCAACAACGACTACGTGGAACAGCAAATCCGTCGCTGCGCGGCCGCCCGCCCCGTGATCCTCACGGAGTGGGGTTTCGGCTTCGCTGGCGAGGACGACAAGGAACCCTACGCCACGACCCTGAAGGCCATGACGGACGAGCTCGGTCTGAGCTGGACGGCGTGGGTCGCCGACTTCGAGTGGGGTCCACCAATGTTCACGCCGACGGGGGGCGTCACGGAATTCGGCGCCTTCGCCAAGGCCTGGCTCGCAGAGTAGCCGAGGGTCGAGGTCACCTCGCGGCTCGGCGAGCGAGCCGCTCGGCGCGCCGAGCCGCGGCGGCGCGCGCGCGCTCCTCCTCGGCCGACGTCTCGAAGACTAGGGGCGGCACCGCCGTCGGACGCCCCGCGTCGTCGAGGGCAACGTAGACGACGTGCGCAGAATTGGTGTGGGTGCGAACCCCGGTCGTGACGTCCTCTGCCGTCACCTCCACCTCCACCTCCAGAGAGGTGCGCCCCACCGCGCTGACCGCGGCGCTGCAGCAGAGCAGCTGACCCACGTGGACCGGGGAAACGAAGGTCACCGAGTCGATGGCGACGGTCACACAAGGTCGGTGGGCGTGGCGCATGGCGCTGATGGCACCCGCCTCGTCGAGCATCTGCAGCACTACGCCACCATGCACCTTCCCGAAGGGATTCGCGTGCTCGGGGAGCATGAGCCGGTGGAGGTCAACCCGGGATCGGGCCGGAGGTTTGCCGGGTACTTCGGTCACCAGCGGAGCGTAGCGCGGATGCCGCGGCTGTCCTCCCCGCGTCCGCCGCGCTGTTCGCCTCGGAACGAGTCGCGCGGTTCCCCCCGTTTTCTACGGAGAAGGGGTATACTCGACCAGCGCGGACGAGCAGCGGAGGTACGAATGGACGGGCGGATCACCGTCGTCGAGGGCGACATCACCAGCCAAGACACCGACGCCATCGTGAATGCCGCCAACACCACCCTCCTCGGTGGCGGCGGGGTGGATGGCGCCATTCACCGCGCCGCCGGGCCCGAGCTCCTCGCCGAATGCCGTACCCTCGGCGGCGCACAGACCGGCGAGGCGAAGGTGACGCGGGGCCATCGACTCCCCGCGCGCTACGTCATCCATACGCCTGGACCCGTGTGGCACGGTGGTCGGTCGAACGAGGCCGAGCTTCTGGCCAGCTGCTACCGGAACAGCTTCGCCCTAGCCCAAGATGTCGGCGCCCGCACCATCGCGTTCCCTACGATCAGCACGGGGATCTACCGATATCCGATCGAGCAGGCAACGGCGATCGCCGTCCGCGAGGCGCGGCGTGCCCTCGCTGCCGAGCTCGTGCAGAAGGTCCGCTTCGTGTGCTTCTCGCACCGCGACGCGGAGGTCTATCGACGGGAGCTCGCAACGCGTCCGCGATGAGAGGGCGCGAGGCGCGGAGCCCGGCTTCGTGCTACACGGCGCCCGTGAACGTCGTCGCCGTGGTCGACCGTCTCCGAACCGAGTGGCCGGAGCGGCAGGGGGATCCGAGCTGGCGAGCGGACACGCTCGATGCACTGGCGCAGCTGCGCGCGCATTTTCGGCGCAACCCAGCCGCGTTCCCGGCCGACGTACTCGCCGTGCTCCAAAACCTTGCTCAAGACCTACGCACGAACGAGCGGGCCCACCTCCCGGCCGACCTTACCCAACCCCTCCGCGACACCTTCGGCTACGAGGCCTTTCGGCCAGGACAGGAGGCCATCGTGCGCACCGTGCTGTCGGGCCGCGACACCGTGGGGGTGATGCCCACCGGAGCGGGCAAGTCGCTCACCTATCAACTCCCGGCTCGCCTACTCGGTGGCACCACCGTCGTCATCTCGCCACTCATCGCCCTGATGAAGGACCAGGTGGATGCGCTGGGTGAGCATGGGTTTCGCGCCACCGCCCTCAACTCGGCGCTTGACGACACCGAGCGCACGCGACGCATCGCGGGGCTCGCGGCCGGGAAATACGAGCTGGTGTACGCTGCGCCCGAGGGGCTGGAGGCGTCCGCAGGGTGGGCCTTGCGCGAAGTAGACGTGCGACTGGTCGCGGTGGACGAGGCGCACTGTATCAGCCAATGGGGTCACGACTTCCGCCCGGCGTATCGACGGCTGGTGGGGCTCAAGCGCCGTTTCCCCGGCGTCCCGGTGCTGGCACTCACCGCGACCGCCACCCCGGCGGTCACACGCGACATCATCACCGAGCTTGGGATGGCGGCCCCGGCGGTGTTCAAGAGCTCCTTCTTCCGACCAAACCTCCGCCTCGCCGCCCACCGCAAGGGGGATGGGGGCGTGAAGGACGTGCGGCGGGCGATCCGGGACGTGGCGCGGCGGCACGGTGGGGAGAGCGGGATCGTGTACTGCCTGTCGCGACGCAGCACCGAATCGGTCGCCGACTACCTCCGAGGGGAGGGGATCCGCGCGGACTGCTACCACGCCGGACTGCTCCCAAACGCTCGCGACCGCGTCCAGGACGCGTTCCGCGACGGCACCATCGACTGCGTCGTCGCAACGATCGCCTTCGGCATGGGGATCGACAAGCCGGATGTACGGTACGTCATCCATCGCGACATGCCACGGTCGATCGAGGGATACTACCAGGAAGTGGGACGCGCGGGGCGCGATGGCCTGCCGAGTGATTGCGTGCTCTACTACTCCTGGGCAGAGGTGAAGGCCTACGATCGCTTCGCGGGCGAGATCGAGAACGAAGGGGTGGCGACGCGGCTCTCCCAGCAGGCGCGCGCGATGTTCCGCTTCGCGGAGGCCACGGGGTGCCGCCACCAGAACCTCGTCCGCTACTTCGACGAGGGCATCCCGCCCTGTGGCACGGCCTGTGACTACTGCGGCCTGTCCGGCCAATCCTTGCCGAATCGCGATCGTACGGAGCGGGTCGGTAGCCGGCAACCCGGGCAACGCGAAATCGAGCCGCCGAGCAACGCCGATGGGGCCATCGATCCTTGGATCGAGGCGCTGCGCCTCCTCCGCCGCGAGCTCGCGGCCGAGCGGCACGTCCCCGCCTACGTCGTCTTCAACGACGCGACCCTGCTGGAGCTCGCAGCACACCGCCCGCGCAGCGCGGAGGCGTTGCTGCAAGTGAGCGGGATTGGACCGGCGAAGCTCGAGCGCTATGGCGACCGACTCCTGGCGCTCTTCTCCCGCGCGTGAGCGGCGCCGACCCTTCGGGCTCCCCCTCGTTCATCCATCGGACTACGGGGTGAGCTCACCCTCGGACGCCGCCTCGGGGTTGGCCGAGAAGGCAACGGTCACCACGGCTGCCGTGATCGAGAGCGCGAGCAGCACGATGGCGAAGGCACCGACCATCTTCATGGTGCGCTGACGTCTCAGCGCACGGATGGCGTTCTCCGGGTCGAGAGTATCGAGATTCGTAGGCATGGACTGCCCCCCTTTCCTGGCAACGAGCATACCGCGCCGCCGGCGGGCGACCAGGGTAGTTCCCGCTGGACGGGATCTCGCGAGGGTCCGTCCGAACGATCGCTCCATTCGCCGCCGCATTTCCCTTGTCGGCGCTTCCTTCCCGCCGCCGCGCCAGAGTGAGCGTTCGCTCTACTTCACGGTGACCCGCTCGCGCTTCGCGTCCCCTAGGCGCGTGAGGCAGGCGTTCTCTTTTCGGTAAAGGGCCGCGAAGGAGTTGTTGAGCTGCAGGAGGAAGTACTCGCCGCGCTGCCGAGCAAACTGACGATAGGATTCCACCACGCGCGGCATGTCCTGGGCGAGCGAGACGTCGATGCAGCTCTTGGCCGTTCGCGGTGACAACGCGGCGCGCAACCGCTGCCGCTGCGCGAGCAAGTCGAACACCTTCTCCTGCGCAGCAACGGTCTGCGAAGTCCCCCCGTAGCCCGTGAGGGTCTGGTTGAGGCAGGCGAGTTCGACAGCCGGGCAGGCAGCGGCCGCCACCGTGTGCCGGGTGAGGGCCGCGAGCACGGCCTCCTGCGAGTAGCTCCCTTCGTCGGCGGCGAGCAAAGCGTCGACTTCTTCGCCCATCGCCGCGGCTTTCGTCTCGCATGCTGCACGCTCTGGCAGCTCGGAGCAGACGCCGTCGGCGTCGGGCGGCAGGGTGCCGCGCACGTACTCGAGGCGTCCCTCCCAGAGCGTCAGCTCTTGCTGCTGTTCCGTGACCGCGGGCAGAGCCTCGATCTGCCCGCGCCGCTCGGCGATGACCCGCTGTCGTTCGTCATTCGCCGCTCGGTCCTCGAGGCGCGTGATGCACTCGGCGATCCCGGTCAGGCACCGGTTCTCGTCTTGATGGAAGGCTCGAAGCTCGCGGCTCCCGCCCGTCGAGAGCAGCCGCTCCTCGACACATCGTTCGCTCTCTCCGCTCGGCACGGCATTGCACTCGGGGAACCGCTCCGGGTCGAGGATGGCGTCGCGCTGTTCTGCGCTGGTCAGCAGGCAGTCGCCAACTTGAAACTCGCAGGATTGGCGGAGTTTCTGGTCAGCAGCGACAAGCTTCGCCATGAGCCCGTCCCGAAGCCGCACCTGTTCGGCGATCTCGACCTGAACGGCCGGGTCCACGGTCCTGGGAGGTGGTGACGGCTTCGTGCTGCAGGCGAGAACGACGAACGGAGCGAGCAGCAGCAGCGGGGTGAGGTGACGCACTTTGGATCCGGTTCCTCATGTGATGGGAGGTTTGCTCGCCATGGGGCGCGAAGTCACCCCACGATGTCATGATCGTAGCACGCCCCCACCAGGCGCCACGGACGTCACGGGCGGAACGTCGCCGTTTCAGGTCCGCAATCCCCGGGTGTTGGCGCGCCGCGCAAGGTCACGGTGCCTGCCGCGATGGCTCGTGGCATGTCGGTTGCAGTGCCTACCGAACATGGCATCACGCCCTGCCTCGCGCAGTTGTCCAGAGAGCCATCCCCAGCCTCATCCCAAGACTCGTCCGCACCATCCTCCTTCGCGACCTCCGCTACGCCTCTTGCTTGCTGGTGCCGCGTCCACGAGGTGGGCCGAGATGTGGCGACTCGTCGCGCAGTGCCACCCACATTGGCGGATCGACATGACAAGCTCCCCCGCGGCAGCTCGGCGCTACCTCGACGACCACTCCGTCGATGCCCTAATCGCGCCCCTGACAGCGCTGGACGCTGGGATGGCCGCGGTGCTGGAGGCGGCGCGTGCCGGGCACCCGGAGGTGCGACGGATCGCGGTAATCGATTGTGGGATGCGCTCCCATCCCGAAGCGCAGCATGCGAACGCCATGATCGAGGCGGCGGCTCCCGCCACCCTTCTCTTCTTGCTCGACGCCACCCTCGCACACGCATGACCCGCGGTGGGGGGACTCCCGCCGGTTGGATTGTCGGACAGCAGAGCAGGGTAGGGTGGCCCCTGCTAGGTTGGCGCGACCCGGGTGGGGCGGACGAGCCTGGCCGAACGTGGCTTCACCGGGCGCTGAACCGGGAGGCTTCCCGGTCGCATTCGAGCCCGGCGAAGCTCGGAGCGGGCGGGTGACCGGCAAGGACCGCCGATGCCCCTGAAGCCGTCGTGGGGTGCCGGTGTAGGTCGAGTACCCCGCCACGAGAGGGGGTTTACCCTCCCGGCCATGCCCCCCTATACTGGCGCCCGCGCTATCGCCATGAAGGGGATCACAATAATGATGCGAAACACCTGGCCTCTGCTACTCCCGCTCTTGGTCGCATGCGGCGGGGCGCCCCCGCCCAACGACCAAATGGCCAAGACCGAAGCCGAGATTCGGGCTGCCCAGGTCAAGCTCGACGAGCTGCGCCAGGCAGGCCCGAGCGACGGCACACCGAAGGTGGAGCTTCACCTGAAGCTCGCGAGTGACCAGGTCGCCGAAGCGAAGAAGCTCATCGCCGACAAGGACATGGACCGGGCCGAGCTGGTCTTGCTCCGCGCAGAGAAAGACGCCCAATACGCCCTCAACCTTGCCCAGGAGTGGGAGGCGAGGGCGCGCGCCGAGGCGAAGGTGCAGGAGGTGAACGAGCTCCGCGAGAAGATGGTGAAGCCATGAAGCAGCCGTCAGCGATGAGGAGGACGACCGTGACGACGCATCGATTCCAGGCGTTCGGACCGCGCGGCGTGCTCGCGCCGGCCCCCGTTCATTCATTTTGGCCCCGTGCCGCCCTGACCGGCTTAATCCTACTGGCGTTCGGTGGGCTCTCCGCCTGCGGCAAGGCAGTCGCCCCGAAGGAGCTCAAGAGCGCGCGCGACGCCTTCGTCGCAGCCAAGGCAGGCCCGCCGGCTGAGCTCGCCCCCGCCCAGCTCGAGGAGGGTCGCCAGGCCCTCGACCGGGCAGAGGAGAGCTTCGAGAAGAACAAGGACAAGCCAGAGACGGTGGATCTCGCCTACGTGGCCCTCCGCCAGATCGAGCTCGCCCAGAGCGCAGCGGCGACCGAAGCCGCCCGGCGCGACCAGGTCGCGGCCGAAAGGGACGTGGACCTGCTCGAGAAGAAGTTTCAAGAGGCGACCGAGGCCCGTCTCGACAAGACCGAAGCGCAGCTCGCGAAGGAACGGTCCACGGCCGAACGCACGGCGGCGGAGCTCGAGAAGGAGCGCAAGGCTCGCGAAGACGTCGAGAAGAAGCTCTCCGCGGCCCTGATGAGCCTCGAGAAGATCGCCCAGGTCAAGGAGGAAGCCCGCGGCGTGGTCATCACCCTCTCCGGATCGGTCCTCTTCGCGAGTGGCAAGAGCGAGCTCCTGCCGATCGCTCAATCGAAGCTTGACGACGTGGCCAAGGCGGTCAAGGACCAGGGATACAAGAAGATCATCGTCGAGGGCCACACGGACAACATCGGCACCGAATCCAACAACATCGCGCTCTCACAGCGGCGCGCCGAGGCCGTGCGCTCCTATCTCATCACCCGCGGCATCGAATCAGCGAAGACGACGGCGATCGGGATCGGGGAGTCCCGTCCCGTTGCCGACAACAGCACGGCGGAAGGCCGCGCGAACAACCGCCGAGTCGAGCTGGTCGTCACTCCCGAGTCGTGAGTCCGCACCATCGGCGCGCCGATCGCTCCGCCGCCCTGGTATCCCGCCTCGAACGAGCTTCATCCTGGTGATGGGCTCGTTCGAGGGGGTCGGTCTTTCTTCTCGCGGATCGACCGGTGATCGAACGGCTCGCCACGATGGGTCCGTGGGCAAGGCGCCGCGGGCTGGCCTCCATTCGATCCGGTAGCGGCGGGCCTGTCCTGCGCTAGAGCAGCAATCAGGTTGGTTGCTGCCTCAAATCAACAACCTAGAGCACCGAACCGGCAGCAGACCTCTCCAGAGGCAGCGCTGGAAACGCGTCCTCACCTCGCACAAACGCGTTTCCAGCGCTGCCGTTGCTGTTGGCAACCTGATCGGTGCTCTGAAGCCAGATACTCCTGGCGTCCTCTCACGCCAGCGCGGCAGGCAAGCCGAAGGCCGTGGGTCTTGCCTGCTCTCGCCAGATCTCGCGGTCAGTAGTCGGTGTCGCCGTCGTCACCCGACTTGGATGAGCTTCCCTTGTCCTTGTCCTTGTCCTTGTCCTTGTCCTTGTCCTCGTCCTCGTCCTCGTCCTCGTCCTCATCCTCTTCCTCGTCGCTGCCACTCGAACGCTCGACGGGACCAGATTCCCCGGAGTCGTCCCAGCCGCCCCCCACGCCGCGCTGCTCAAGCTCGTCGGGCATCACGCTGTCGAGATTGGGAACGACATTGGCCTGCTTGACAGCCTTCCACTTCTGACCGAGCTCATCCTGGTCGAGGCCGCGCTCTCCCTCGATGTAGTCAGGATCCTTCTCACCCGGCGCATCCTTGTAGACGAAGTAGCCCTTCCCCTTCGTCTTCGCCGAGGGACCGACCATCCCGATTCGGGTTTCCTCCCAAATGTAGTGGAGAACGGTCCCGTCAACGGTGCCGGTCAACTCTCCCCAGGACTCGCCGCTGTCCCGGCGCCAACGCCCAGTGGCCTCGTCGCCCTGCAAGACGAGGTGGAGATTGCCGTACAGCTGGTCATAGTAGACGCCCGTCCAATCGCCGCCGATGGGCATCTCGCCAGGCGTGACGTGCGCCACCTTGGGACCGTTCTGTTTGCCCCCACACCCCATCGTGGCAAGCGGAAGGGCCAGCAGCCCCGTGCAAGCGAGCATCCATACGGTGCGTGTCGTCGTCGCCATGGAGGCGACTCTACCACCGAACCGGCGGGATTTTTCAAGCGCGCTGGGGACGAGCCCAGGGGGCAGGTAGAAAAATACCGTATGAGCGGCCGCCTCACGAGGGTCGCGGCTCAACCGAACCGGAGCTCCGCGCCCAGCGCCCGTCCCACGGCCTCGGCGGCCGCGGCATCACCGGGCCAGGCTACGGAGACCGCGCGACGCCGGGTCCACCGCGCCTCGAGATCGGAGAGGAACGCACGCAGCAGCAGGGTCTCGCCCCTGCGTTCGGCGAAAGCGGCCAAGGGCACCTGGCAACTCCCCTCGACGGCGCGCATCACGCCTCGCTCCGCTGCCACCGCGGTCGCCGTGTCCGGGTCGTCCAGCACCGCGACCAAGGCGCGCGCCTCGCCGTCGTCGGCGCGGGTCTCGAGCGCCAGGGCTCCCTGCCCCACCGCCGGCAGGCACAGCTCGGGGTCGATGCGTTCGACCACCCGCCCCGACAGGCCAAGACGATCGAGCCCCGCGCAGGCCAGTACGAGCGCGTCCACCTCGCCGCGCTCGCACCTGCCCAGCCGCGTATCGACGTTGCCGCGCAGCGGAACGATCGCGAGATCGGGACGGGCAGCACCGAGCTGCCGGGCACGCCGCAGCGATGAGGTCCCGACGCGACTCCCGCTCGGAAGATCCATAAACCCCTTGCCCGTTCGCGAGATCCACGCGTCCCGCGGGTCCTCACGGCGCGGGTACGCGGCGAGCACCAGACCGGGGGCCGTATCCGCAGGAACGTCCTTCGCGGAGTGGATCGCGAGACGCGCCGTCCCATCGAGCAGGGCCTGCTCGATCTCCTTGATGAAGAGCCCTTTGCCGCCGATCGCAGCGAGCGAGCGATCCTGGATTCGGTCTCCGGTCGTCGTCACCAGAAGCTCGGTGAAGGTAACCGTGGGATGCCGAGCACCGAGCGCCGCGATGGTCGCGTGGGTCTGCGCGAGCGCGAGCGCGCTGCGCCGAGTCGCGACGACAATGGTGGCGGGCTGCCTCACGGGCTCCTGCCTCGCGCTCCGCCAGTCCGCGCCGAGGCGGAGGAATGGGGGCGCACGTCATCGATGTCCACCCCGCTCGGTCGCGACCGTGGGGGACTCGTCTCGCCATGATCTCGGCGGCTGGTTGGCACCGCCGAATCGCCGGTCCCCTCCTCGTCCGCCAGTACCGCAGACTCGAGGTCGAAGAGTTCGACCAGCGCGTCGGAGAGCACGTCAACGCGATCCCCATCCACGACCCGCTCGACCGCGAGCTCGCGCAGCTTGAGAGTTGGCGCGTGGCAGAGCCGCTTGGTCGCGGCGTTCAGCATGACCCGAAGTTGTTCGCGTTCGGTCACGCCGAGGTGCTTCAGCCTTCCAGCGAGCGATCGCTCGAGCTCGAGTTCGAGCATCGCGCGCACGCGCCGACGCAGCGCGACGGAGACGGGCGTCGCCCGCTGACCGACGAACCATCGTTCGAGCCGCTCGACCTCCTCCTTCACGATACGCTCCGCGGCCTCCGTCTCGCGCACCCGCGCCGACTTCGACTCGGAGACGACCCGGGCCAGATCGTCCACGTTGTAGCAGAAGACGCCGTCGAGTTGATCGACCCGGGGGTCGATATCGCGAGGCACCGCGAGATCGATGAAGAACAGACTCCGACCTCGCCGCCGCCGCCGGATCTGATGCACCAGCTCCAGGTCGATGACATGATGGGGAGCAGCGGTGCTCGAAACGACCACGTCGGCCTCGACCAGCGACGGAGCGAGCGCCTCCCAGGAACGGAGCTCGCCACCAACCGACCGTGCCACCTCGGCGACGCGCTGCGCGTTGCGCCCCACCACGAGGACCCGGGCTCGCTCCGTGCGGAGGAAGCGCGCGACGGCTTCCGCGACCTCACCGGAGCCGATGAGGAGGACCGTTCGTCCCGCGAGCTCGTCGAAGATCCGCCGCGCGAGTTCGAGGGCGACGCACGGCACGCTGACCTGACCCGCTCCGAGCGCGGTCTCCGTACGGACCCGCTTGGCGGCGCGGATAGCACGCGCCACGGTCCGGTCGATTCGCGCACCCACTGCCCCCAAACGCCGCGCCAGGGCCAACGACGCCTTGACCTGGCCCAGGATTTGCGGCTCGCCGACCACCAACGAGTCGAGCGAGGCGGCGACCCGGAAGAGGTGCACAAACGCCGCCGTATTGTAGTGGGTGTGAAGGTAGGGCTCGATCCCGGGGGCGCGCGCCAGCATCGCGTCCCGGGCGCGGCTCACCGCCACGACAGCGTCAAGACCGACGGCAGGAGCCACCAGGAGCTCGGCACGGTTGCACGTCGAGATGAGCATTGCCTCGGCGACCTCGGGCTGCGCGACCAGAGCCTCGAGCAGCCTCGGCACGTGGTCGACCGGAACTGCGAGCCGCTCCCGAACCTCGATCGGTGCGGTGGCGTGCGACAGCCCCACGATCCCGATCACGAGTATCCCCCGAGGAGGGGATGCACCACGTAGGCCGCCACGACCAGCAGGATGCACCCGGCACCGATCACTGCCGCCCAAGCGGCACGTCGTCCCCGCCATCCGGCGACGGACCGCAGGAGCAGGCCAGCGGCCACCACACACCAGGCCAGAAACGCAAGCGCCGTTCGTGCCACCTCGAACGGTTCCCCGGTCACCAGCCGCGCGGAGAACATCGCCCCGCTGACGATGCCCACCGTGAGTAGCGGAAAGCCCACCAGGACGAGCCGATGCGCCACCGTGTCGAGCACATCGAGCGGGGGCAGCCGCACTTGGGCGAGCCGGGCACGCTTGGACTTGAGTCGTCGCTCCTCGACGATGAAGAGCGCCCCCATCGCGCCCGCCATCAGGAACACCCCTAGCCCACCGAGGTTCGATGCGACGTGGATGGCGAGCAGGCTCCATCGGTCGGGGGTCGCCGGTTCGTGCGAGACGAACTCCGCGCCGACCAGGAAGGTGAGCGCCATGGGAGCCGCAAAGGCACCGAGCGCCTGGAGCCGACGGCGACCCACCAGGAGGTACGTGATGACCATGGCCACCGCGACGAGACCGAGGGCAGCATCCAGGGCGTACAGCGAGCACTGCCCACGCTCAATGCCAAGCGTGACCGTGTAGGCCAGGTGCAACACGGCGCCGGCGCCGAGCAGCCACGGGGCGGCCGGGGTCGCCCGCGTGGTCGCGCGGTGACCAACCAGACGCAGAAAATACAGCCCGGTGGCCGCCCCGTAGGCTACCACTCCCAGGACGAACTCCACGTGGCTAGGGCCTTCCATGCCGGGTCTCCGTGCGATTCGGCGCTCGCTCGAGCGCCTCGACCGTACGCCACTCGTCTCAGTCGCGCACGAGGAACCGCGCCAGGAACTCCTCGTCCGGCACCGCCACCTCGACGTCCACTCCCGGCGCGACCGGTTGCGCGCCAAGGTCATCGGTCGGAGCGCCCATGAAGCCCGGCACGACGTCGTAGGCGCAGTCTCCGATCAGCATCGACGTGCCGAGCACCTCTGCCCCTAGCTCCGTGAGGAAGTTCAGGCTCTTTACCTTCCCGACGATGGCGTAGAGGTCCTGACCGTCGGTCACCTCGCGCAGCACCCGGATCCCGTCCACGACTCGGTACTTCCGCCCCTCCGGCTTAAGGGTCAGCTCCTTCCCGTTGAGCTCGACCCGATCGCCTGCCAGCCAGGCGTCGAGCACGGTCTGCGGGAAGAACACGCGATTGTGCATCCAGATCATTCCAGCACGGGGGGCCACACGGCGGCGAGGACCCAACGGTCGGTGCCTAAACGCGCGCTCAGTATCCAACCCGGGCGACGGCTCGATCCCCGGGCTCGAGCTCAAGCTTCGATTCCATGACCAGCGCCACGGCGGTTTCCTTCTGCGTCCGAATGACCCGAAGCTCCCCTACGACCTGCTCGGGGAAGTCCTCGTCGTTGCCAGGGGTCGGCACGGGTTCCGCTCGGACCCATTCCGGATCCTCCACCCGCATCCGCTGGCGCCCAATCCGCTTGGTCACCTTCATCGAGCTACGCCAGGTGTCACCCCGACGGATGACGAAGAGCCGGTTTCCGGGCGCGAGCCCATCCTTCGAGCCTTTGTCGAGGAAGAGCACCTGCTGTCCGCCGAAGAAGACGTTGGGATAGAAGCTATCGATGATGACCGCCCACAGGTCGACCTCCGAAGGGCGAGGCCGAACGACGTCCAGCGGCTCCGCCCGGGGGCCGACGCTCACCCCACGCTCGACGAGGTTCTTCGCGCCAACGACCTCGCCCTGGGCCACCCGAGTCTCGGGATCGAAACCATCGACCCTCAACGTGCCGACGATCTCGACGATTTCCCCGCTCGGGTGGCGCGCCCCCTCGACGCGGCGCGGATGCCGCCGCCTCACGAAGAGGGAGAGGTCCTGTCCCGGCCGTACCTCCACCCCGGGGCGAAGAATGGCGTAGATCCGCATCCCGTTGGAGAACAGCTGGACCTCCTCGACGCCACCAGCGACCGTGCCCCACACGTCACGCCTGGGATCACCGATATAGCCGCGATTATGGAGGAAGGCCGTCCCTGGGACGACCGTGGCGCTCTTCGAGCCCCAGGCGGCACCCCGACTGGCACCTGGGCCTGCCATGCCCGCTCCCGACCGCAGCCTCAGCTGGTCTCCCGGATAGATCCAATGTGGGTTCTGAAGCTGCGGGTTATGGCTCCACACCTCCGGCCATTTCCATGGGCTCTTGTAGTACTGGTCGCAGATGTCCCACAGGGTATCGCCCTTCTTCACCGTGTGGATGGACGGTGCGTTGTGGGTTCGACTGACGATGATCCCCTCGGCATCCTTGCCACCGTGAAGGGGGTCACCCGAGTTCGTCCCCGCGAAATCGAAGCCATCGCGCGCTCCACCAACGGTCGTGGGACGCGAGCTCGAGGGCAGCCCCGCGTTGATATCGGTACCTGGCGCTGGCAGCCCCCAAGCCGGCGTGTAGGTCGTCGTCGTCACCTGAGTCGGCGCGGCACTGCCGCCATTGGGAGCTAGATTGGACTCGGTGGGCTCGGACACCTCCGAGGCTTCCCCCGCGGCGCTCCCTTCCTGAGCCTGAGCCGCCCCCGTGACCAACGCGACCATCCCGGCGAGCACCGCTGCCTCTCGCGAACCCTGCCGCATGGTCATGCCCTCCTCGCGTCGCTCGGCCGTTCTCGGCTCGTGCCCCCAAGCCATGACGACCTTCGCATATTCTGGCGCAGAATGCCCCGCTCTGCCGAGACCTCGGGCCGCGTGGGAGAAAGCAAGCTCGTCGGACCCGGCTCGTTCGCCTCGAGGCGGTCACCCGTGCCGTGGATGAGGAGTCGGGGCGGGCCCTCCTCCGCCGTTGGATCTGGCTTCGACGGCGCGGTCTTCGTTCCCGCCGCCGCGGATCCTGGCGTCTCCGTCGGACCGTCGAGAGATGGCTCCAGCTTGAGCACGTCGAGGGGGGGACGCTCGGTTCGCTCCGCGCGTGTCGGGTTGGCGGCCGGGGTGGTGCCGGCTCGGCGGGAGGCCAGTTCCAGCGCCCCTATTCGGGCTTCGAGACGGTCATTGGCACCCCGCAGTAGGTCCAATTCGTCCTCGAGAGCGCGAAGATGGTGCTCCGCGGCCTCGCGACGGGCCTGACATCCGAGAAGGGACGGCAAGGCGACCAGGGCAACGATGCCGACGCCAGCCAGGGGGCGAGTTCGTTCGGCCGAGAAGAGCGGAAATCGGCGCATGGCGAGCCGATCGTAGGGGGAGGCAAGAAAGGCGGCCAAGGTTCTGGCGCTTGCTGGACGGCGAGCCTGGACGCCCCCGCCCGTTGGGCCTAACCTGGTTCGAGTGTCAAGACGTCGCGCGATGTTGCCGCGGAGCCTTCCGCGCCGGGTGGATCTGGGCAAGGTCCTGTTCGTGCTCCCCAACGCGGTCACGCTGGGCAGCGTCTACTGTGGATTTTCGGCCATCATGCTGGTGTCCAGGGACCAACCCACCCTGGAGAATTTCCACTCCGCTGCCGTGCTCCTGGTCTTCGCGATGCTCTTCGACGTGCTCGATGGTCGCATCGCGCGAATGACGCGTACGCAGAGCGCGTTTGGCCTACAGCTCGACTCACTCGCCGACGTGATCTCCTTCGGGATAGCGCCCGCTCTCCTGGTACACAAGTGGGTCCTCCACCGGCAACCCGTGCTGGGCGCGCTCGCCGCGTTCGTCTTCGTGGCGTGTGGCGTCATCCGCCTCGCCCGGTTCAACGTGCAGAATTCCGACGCGAAGACCAAAGCCCCGGGGCGTTACACGGTGGGCCTGCCGATCCCACCTGCCGCGGGCATCCTCGTCTCGTTGTTGGTCGTGAACCAGTGGCTCGAAGGCGCGCTCGGAGACGAGCAGTACACCATCCCCCTCATCGCGATCACGCTCGCCTTGAGCGCGCTCATGGTGTCCACCGCACGATTCCGGTCCTTCAAGGACCTCCGCTTCAACCGGGGCACGAAGGTCCTCGTCCTGCTCGGTATCGGCTCGAGCCTGATCATCTGGATCTGGTCCCGGCAACCCCAATACGTGCTGGCGTGGTTGCCGTTCCTCTACCTCGTCATCGGCCTCGTGGAGTCCGCTCGGGAGGTCGCGCAACGCCTCCTCGGCTGGTCGAGTCCCGAGAGCGACCCCCCCCCGACCAGCGAGCACCACTGAGCCGCTGAACTCGGAACGCCCACCGACATGCGGCCGAGGACCCGAGCCCGGTCGTCGAACCGCGTGCTCCGTCCGAGCCCCGATGGTATGGCTCCGCCGCCGTGGCCCTGCTCGACGTAGCCAACCTCTCCTTCGGATTCGCCAGCGTTCCTCTGATCCAGGAGGTCACGTTTCGTCTCGAAGCAGGGGACCGAATCGCCCTGGTGGCCCCAAACGGAACCGGGAAGACCACGCTGCTCCGTCTGCTCGCAGGGGAGCTTTCGCCCGACGCGGGCACGGTGGTCCGTGCGAAGGGTTCGTCGCTAGGCTACTACCGTCAATCCGACGATCTCGGCTCGGGCGGCACCGTTCGGGAAGCCCTGCGCCAGGGCTTCGCGCCGCTCGTCGCCCTCGAGACGGAGCTCACCGAGGCCGAAGCCGCCGCCGCGAGCGGCGAGGCCTCTGCCATCGAACGACTCAGCGAGGTAACGGATCGGTACCTCCACTCCGGAGCCGACCAGCTCGACCGACGCCTGGAGACCATCGCGACGAAGCTCGGCTTCTCGCCGACGGGCCTCGAACGCGAGACGGGCAGTCTCTCGGGAGGTGAACGGGGACGGCTCTCGCTCGGGGCGGTGCTAGCAGGGGAGCCCGACGTTCTCCTCCTCGACGAGCCGACCAACCACCTGGATCTCGACACGATCCGGTGGCTCGAGAGCTTCCTCGTCGGCTGGCGCGGAGCCGTGCTGGTCGTCTCCCATGATCGGGCGTTCCTGGACGGGGTGTGCCCGGTGACGCTCGAACTCGGGCGGCGGTCGCTACGTCGCTACGAAGCGTCCTTCACCGGGTATCAGACGCTCCGCCGTGAGGAGCTCGAGCGAGAGCGCGACGCCGTCGCCGACCAGGCCGCCGAGATCGCGCGCACGGAGGAGTTCATTCGCAGGAACCTCGCCGGCCAGAAGACGAAACAGGCGCAGGCGCGCCGCACTCGTCTGGAGAAGCTCGAACGGCTCGATCGCCCCGAGGATGTCTGGGGGAAGGCGGAACGGGTTCGCTTCCGCTTCGTCGACGCGCCCCGGAGCGGCGACATCGTACTCAGTGCGGAGAAGCTGTGGGCCGATCGCGGTGGACGCACCCTGTTCGATCGGTTCGATCTCCTGGTGCGTCGGGGTGATCGCATCGGCATCATCGGCTCGAACGGCTGCGGGAAGACCACACTGTTGTCCCTCCTCGCCGGACGGGGAGCACCCCAGGATCGCGGAAGCGTGCGCCGGGGCACGAACCTGGTCGATGGGTTCTTCGACCAGCACCTGGGCAGCCTGGACTCGACCCGAACCGGAGTGGAGGAGATCCGGTCGGTGCGTGCCGACCTCAACGTGGACGCGGCCCGCGAGTACCTGGCGCGCTTTCGCCTGGTCGGTGACGACCCCCTGCGGAGCGTCAGCAGCCTCTCTGGCGGGGAGCGTACGCGGGTCGCGCTGGCGAAGCTCCTCCTCGAACCGAAGAACCTGCTCTTCCTGGACGAACCGACGAACCACCTCGACATCCCCGCCGCCGAGATCCTCGAGGAGGCGCTGGTGGGCTTCCCCGGAACCGTTCTCTTCGTATCCCATGATCGGCGGTTCCTCGAGAACGTCTCGACCCGGATCATCGCCTTTGGCGCGGCGGGGCTCGACACCTACGAGGGCAGTTTCGGCGACTACCTCGCCATGCTCGAGCGGCGAGCGCGGGTCCTGGGTGACGCCCCCGTCGAGACTGGGCCGACACGCGCGGACGGGGCAGAACGGCACCGGGAGCGACGGGCGGCGTCCCGTGAGCTCGAGCGGAAGCACCGCCGCCTCCGGGACCTGGAGGCGGACATCACCCTGCGGGAGGCCGAGCTCGCTACCTTGCGGAAGGAGCTCGCCGAAGCACCGGGCGACCGGTGGGAGGCTCTGCACGAGCTGGCTGAGCGGGAGCGGTCCCTGGGAGCGGAGCTCGAACGGCGGATGACGGAGTGGTTGATGCTGTCCGAGGAGCTCGCGGCAGGGTAGCCCCCCCGTTCACCCGCCGCGTTGCGCACGCTGGATCGCGCGACTATGAACCCCGAGATGCCACGCCGGTTGCTCATTGCGTTCCTGGCGTCTGTGTGCCTCGGGCTCCCCGCCTGCCCGCGACCCACGGACGACCCGCAGGACACAAGCGCTTCGACGCCGGCGGCCAACGAGCTCGAGCCGTTCGTCCTCCGTGACGACACGCCTGCACTCCTCCTCACCTGGGTTGATAGCCAAGGAGAATTCCACGTAGCGCAGCGGATCGCGGACGTGCCCATCGAGGGGCGACGCGAGGTCCGGGTCGTGCAAACGACCCGCGAAGCCGGCACCGGCGACCTGGTGTACGTCGCGGACCTGGCACAGAAGCGTGCCGATGGCACCTACCACGTCGCCACCCGAACCCGGGCCCAATGGGACGAGATCGGAGCCTCCCGCCGCCAGGCCCGGATGGAAGCGCTGGCCCCGAGCGCGGCGCCGACGGTGGGCCCGTCCGCCTCCGCGGCGCCCTCCAGCGCGCTGGTCGTCGTCGTCTACGGTGCCAACTGGTGCAAGGCCTGCAAGGACGCGGAACGCTACCTCAAACAGCGCGGAGCGAAGGTGGAGCACAGGGACATCGAGAGAGATGCTCTCGCGCGCGCTGAGCTCGATCGGAAGCTCAAGGCCTCCAACCTGCCAGCGACGGCTCAGATCCCGATCATCGACGTCGGCGGTCGCCTCCTCGTGGGCTTCAGTCCAAGCGCGCTCGATGGGGCGATCAAGGCGGCGGAAGAGGCGAGGAAGCTCTAGAGCAGCAATCGGGTCAATTGCTGCGTCAAGTCAATGACCCTACCCGGCGGCGCCGGAACCAAGCCAACCCCCACGCAGCCCGACGTCGCTGCCAAGCCAGGTCCATCATGTACGCTCGCTACCGTTCGCGCCGATCGTAGGCAATGTGGCCTCGTCCGTGGCAGCCGGATCCAACGATGGATCCGGGAGCGGTGAACCCGCGTCTCGAGACGACCCGTGCTCGCCGGGTCACCGCACGCGAGAGCGCTCGTATTTGCCGCTGCGCCAAATGAGAAGGTGGCCTGCCACTGGCTGGTCCGAACCACCCGCTTCCGCGGCGGCAGCCTGGAGGACCTCCATTCCCGCCGTGTTGTTGGCCCCGGTCACCAGGAGCGTGTCCTGGTCCGGCACCGCAACCACACGGTCACCTGCGAGCAGAGGGTCGACCTCCGCCCAGACCTCGGGAACCAGAAGGAGACTCGCGTCGAAGAACCCCGCGGTCGAGATGATGTAGACGCCGCGGCCCACGTCGATGCGATAGATCGGCCCCATCGATTCGTAGAGATTCTTCGCCGCCAACCGGGACAGGGCGGCGCGACCAACGCCGAGGCCCGAGAGCTCGCCCGCGCTTATCACGGAGACGCTACCCGGCTGGTAGGCGACATAGACACACACGATGCCGGGAGCGACGGTTTCCCACAGCAGCGACTCCCGCTCGGCCCTTGAGAGCGCGCTGAAGGGTCCCTCGGGCCTGAGCGCACAGAGCACCGAGCCTGCCTTCCCGAGCGGGGCTGCCGCCTCGGAGCTCTGTGGCTCGGAGTTCGTACCTCCAGAGCTTGCCGCCTCGGGGCTCGCCGCCTCTGGACTCGCCGCCTCGGGGCTCGCCGCCTCGGGGCTCGCCGCCTCGGAGCCCGCGCCGGTCCCTCCTTCGACTGCAAAACGCGCCAACTCCGCCAGGCGGTGAACGACCATCCGCGCCTGTCCTTGCCCGGTGACCTCAACGAGCGACTGGAGGTCGACGAAAGTTTCGCGACCGCCATGGGTCACCTTGAACCCGTTTGGCGTCTCCTGGATTGCAGCGGCCGGGAGCTCCTGCGCCATCGCAGCGTGAAACTCCGCCTTGACCGTGGCAAGGTCGTACAAGCGATCGCGAGCGTCCGCGCGCACGAGCGGCTTCCCGAACCGCCGGAACCAACGGCCACGATCCTGCCACCCCACCGTCATGATCTCTGCAGGGACCACCCTGGTCGAAGCGTCACGCTGCGCGACCGTCAGGAGCATCGTCGTGGCTCGCCCCGCCTTCTCGAACGGCGACACGTCGATGACGTCGAGGGTCCGGTCGCCAAGCACCATGGTGCCTTCGACGAGCCCCTCTTGCCGGAGATCGAGGGAGAACTTGCCGACACTGCCCACCTGGGTTTCCTCGACCAGGACCTGGAGGTGGGGCGGCGAATTGCCGAATGCGGCGCGGGTGTGGGCGCCACGTGAAGCGTGGAACTCCTCCTTGTAGACCACACCGACCGCGACCGTCCCCTCCTCCACGCGAGGCTCCAGCGAGGCTTTGCACCCACCGTTCAGCAGGGCAACCGCGACGGAGCCCGCCGTCACCAGGCCCACCGTGGCAGACCGCTTGAAACCCCACCAACTCTCGGCTCTCGCCATCACCCGCTCGGAGACTCTCTTGGCCACCATCCGAACCTCGCCTTCGCTGCTGCGCCAGGAACCCTCGTTCTGCCGCCCATCGTGCAAGAGCGGCACCGGGGCGCGTCTCACGATAGCAGGTGAGCTCGCACACGCCCACATCTGGGCCGTTCGCAGCGGCGTCCGCCGCCACGACGTCGGCAGAGCCAGGAGCGCCGAACGATGCTACGCCTCCTGCAGTAGCGGTGTCCAAGCTCCCGACGGCGATCGGCCAAGATGCTCGGTTCATCGTCGATGGCCTCCTCGGCACCGGCGACTGGGCGCAGGTCTACCGGGCGCGGGACCGACGCACGGGGATGCGGGTCGCCGTAAAGGTGTCCAAGGGTCGGTCGCACGGTCACCGACAGCGACTGGAGGAGGAGTTCTCGGTCCTGCAGCGCCTCGACCATCCCAACCTGACTCGGCATTTCGACCTCTACCTGGAACGATCCGAAGCGTTCTTCACGCTCGAACTCGTCGAAGGCGAGGATCTCGTGTCTGCGATTCGGGCGGGAGCGAAGCGCCGCCAGTCGGCCGATGGCTCCGAGTTTTCGCCCCTGCCACAGGCGGGCCTCCTACGCCTGAGCCGCGCTTTTCCCCAGCTCGTGTCAGCAGTCGAGACACTCCACGGCGCGGGGCTCGTGCATCGTGACCTCACCCGCGAGAACGTTCGCCTCGCCTTCGACGGGCGGGTCGTGGTCCTCGACTACGGCCTCGTCGAGCGCCCACGGGTCGGGGGGCGCGGCCCGAGCGCGCTGGCAGGGGTGCCGGCGTACATGGCCCCAGAGCAGCACGATGCGCTCGAGCGCGGCCCCGCCAGCGATTGGTACTCTGTCGGGGTCCTGCTCTTCGAATCGCTGACCGGCGCGCTGCCCTTCGCCGGCGATGATTTCGATGTCGTGGTGCGAAAGCGCACGCTGGATCCACCACGAGCAGGGACGCTGGTGGTCGGTGTCCCGCCCGGTCTCGACGCCCTGGCGTGGGATCTGCTCCAGCGCGCTCCCGAGCGCCGCCCCACCGGACGGGAGATCATCCACCGCCTCGCACTCGATACGACGTAACCCGGCACGCGGAACCGTCTTCGACCCGAGCACCGATCAGGATGCCACGAGCGCCGGAAGCGCGCCCCAATTCTGGGCTTGCCCACTCGGCGCTGCGGAGCGGGCAAACCTGGAGCCCCTGACTTCGGATCCCTGCGCAGGGCGAGGGACCCGCGATCTCAGGGTGCCAACCCCCGGCCGCCGGGTGGGTCAGGGAATGGGATGCCGAACCGACCGAGGATCTCCGCTCGGGCCCCGCGGTCGACAACCCGATCGGTGCGCTGGCACCGTCCGAACGGAAGGCGCCAGCGCGTGGCTCAACCGACCACGATCCCGGGCGGGGGGAAACTGGCGCAGAGCTCCTGGACCTCACCCGCAATGCGGGCGAGTAGAGCGGAGTCGGTCGGGCTGGCGACGGCTTGGTCGATCCAGGCGGCGAGCCGCGCCATCTCGTCTTTGCCCATGCCCCGGGACGAGACCGCCGCGGTGCCGACGCGGATCCCCGAGGGATCGAAGGGCTTCCGGGGATCGAACGGGATCGCGTTGCAGTTGCAGACGATGCCGGCAGCATCGAGTGCCCTCGCGGCGGGGCGGCCGCTGATGCTCTTGCGGGTGAGGTCGACGAGGAGCAGGTGGTTGTCGGTGCCTCCCGTAATGAGGTCGAAACCCCGACCGAGCAGCCCCTCCGCCAGTGCCTTCGCGTTGTCGACGATTCGGCGCGCGTAGGCCTTGAATTCGGGCTGACTCGCCTCGCGGGCCGCGACGGCGATGGCGGCGGTGGTGTGGTTGTGCGGTCCCCCCTGGACCCCGGGAAACACTGCCTTGTCGATGGCCTTGGCGTGCTCCTCGTCGCACATGATCATGCCGCCGCGCGGACCCCGCAGCGTCTTGTGGGTGGTCGTGGTGATGACCTGAGCGACCTTGACCGGGCTCGGGTGCACGCCCCCCGCGACCAGCCCCGCGATGTGCGCGATGTCGGCGCACAGGATGGCCCCCACCTCGTCGGCGATCGCCCGGAACTCGCCGAAGTCGACGACCCGCGGGTAGGCGGAGAGCCCACACCAAATGAGCCTCGGTCGGTGCTCCTTGGCGAGAGCGCGCACCTGATCGAAGTCGATCCGGTGATCAGAAGGCCTCAGTCCGTACGGATGACTCTGGAAGTACCGCCCGGTGATGCTGACGTTCCACCCGTGCGTGAGGTGCCCGCCAAACGGAAGCCCCATACCCATGATCGAGTCGCCGGGCTCACAGAAGGCGAGGTATACTGCCAGGTTGGCGGGGCTCCCGCTGTAGGGCTGGACGTTGACGTGATCGACGCCGAAGAGGGCCTTGACTCGGTCGCAGGCGAGCGTTTCGACTTGGTCGATGAGCTGCTGCCCCTCGTAGTACCGCTTGCCCGAATAGCCCTCCGAGTACTTGTTCGTGAGCACCGAGCCGGACGCCTCGAGGACGGCTCGCGACACGTAATTCTCGCTGGCAATGAGACGGATCTTGTGCGTCTCACGCCGCTCCTCTTGCTGGATCAGGGAGGCGATGTCGGGGTCGACGACGGCGAGCGGAGGATCGGAGAGCATCGGCATGGGCGGAGACTACCTTCGCGAGATGGGAGAGACCAGCCGCGGGAGGGCCCCAGAGACCAGAACGAAACCGGGTCCCCTCACTCGTTCCGCCTGGGCCGGCCAGCGGTCCGCGCAGCATACGGTTCCTCGACGCGGGGCCGCGGGTGGATACACTCCGCCGGTGAATGACCAATCCGGCCGACAAGACGTCCGCTCCCGACCCGCCACGTGACACGGCAGGGTCGGCTGACGTGGATCCTGAGGTCGCGACACCCCAGAACCCCGCCGACGCCACCACCCGTGTCTCCTCCGTCGCAGCCATCCATGGCTTCGGTTCGTTCGCGGGCGGACAGATGCCCGAAATCGGCGTCGCCTACCAACCCACCTTGCGTGAACGACCGCCGGACGGGATGCGACGGCCAATCAGTGTCCCACCCCCGCCAGCGGCGCCGAGCCTGGATCAGCACCCCTCGGACCCCAAGCAGGTCCTACCTGGCCACGTCATCGCAGACCGCTACGAGGTGCTCGACGTCATCGGCGAGGGTGGCATGGGCATCGTCTACCGATGCCACGATCTGGCCACGGACAATCGCGTCGCCCTCAAGCGCGTGATCGTGCCCGACAGCAATCTCGCCACCGAGTACCTGATGTGGTTCTACAAGGAGGCGCGCGCGCTGGCGGCGCTCAACCACCCGGGGATCGTCGCCGCACGAGACTACGGACAACTCGAGGATGGAACGCCGTACCTCGTGATGGATCTGGCAACGGGAGTGTCGCTCCACGACCTGACCCAGAGCCGTTTGCCGTTTCCCCTGATCTGGTCGGTGGTAGACCAGATCCTCGGCGCCCTCGCCCACGCCCACGCGCGTGGGATCGTCCACGGCGACCTCAAGCCGTCCAACGTCCTGGTCCAAGAGATCGCAGACCACCCGCCGAGCTTGAGCATCCTCGACTTCGGGCTCGCGTGGCTCAAGCAGGACTTCCACGACGAGCGGCTCGACGGGGCCAAATCGGTGACTATCGCTCCGCACGCTGGCGCTGGCACCCCGGGCTACATGGCCCCGGAGCAGATCCAGCACGAGATGCATCACGTCTGCGGAGCCACCGATCTCTATTCTCTCGGCTGCGTCCTCTACAAGCTCCTCTCGGGCACGGCTCCCTTCGTGGGAGAATCGAAGGACCTCCTGCGGATGCACGCTTACGACGCGCCGCCACCGCTCGAGCCCTCGATCTCCATCCCGACGGGTGTCGCCGAGTTCGTCATGCGCTTGCTCGCGAAGCGACCGTGGGAACGGTGGGAGTACGCCGCCGAGGCACGGTCGGTCTGGGCGGCGTGGCGCGCAGGCCCGGACGTACCTCCGGACGTGTACCTGCTCCCAGCCGCCGTGAAGAATCGGCTCGAGGTGCACGTATCCGCGAGCAAGGACGCCACTCCGGCCACCCCCATCGAACGTACGTCACACGCGGCGGGCCTGCTCCGCATGCGTCCGAGTCCATTCGTTGGGCGAGAGGACGTGTGCCAGCGGCTTCGCGACCTCTGCGACGAGGTGATCGATGGCGAAGGCCAGCCGCACCGGCTCGTGATCCTCGTGGGTCCCGCCGGTGTGGGGAAGAGTCGCACGGCGGAGTGGCTGTGCGAGGTGGCCCACGAGGAAGCGACGATGGTGCCGCTTCGCGCACGGTACCGGAAGGTGCCGTCGAGCCTCGATGGGATGATGGGCGCGGTCAGCTACTACCTCAACTTCGAGCGGGCAGATCGCGACACCATCGAGCGATCACTCATGACCCGGTGGGGGATCAAGCCCTCGGACAAGAAGGGTTGCACCTGGGTGGCGGGGGTGGCCGCGTGGCTTCGGCCCGCCCCGCCGGGTGCCGAGGCTCCGGTCGGTCCGAGTGGGATCCGCTTCACCCTCGACACGCTGGAAACCCGCCGCCTCGTCATCCGCTTCGCCTTGAAACGCATCGCGCGCGAACGCCCCCTGCTCTTCTGGTTGGACGACCTCCACCACGCTCCCGCTCACTCCATCGAGGGCTTGCACCTCATCCTCGCGGAGGAGCCCAGTCTCCGCATCGTCATGGTCGCCACGGTCCGGTCGGAGGACGTGAACATCGATCCGGAAGCTACGGAACGGCTGCGCCAGCTTCGCGAAGCGCACGACGGAGAGGTCATCTCCATCAAGGCGATGGACGCCGAGACGACATCTTCCCTCGTGCGCGCCTCCCTGCCCCTCGACGGCGAGGCGGTCACCGAAGCCGTGCGGCGCTCGCGGGGCAACCCCCTCTTCGCGCTGCAGCAACTCCACGCATGGGCGCTCGCCGGCAACCTCGAGTTCTTCAATGGCGTCTACCACGTCCCCTCGGCGGTCCTGGCGGTGCGCCCCCAGACGACGGCGGATCTCTGGGACAGCCGGGTGGAGGGCCTGCGCGCCGAGCATCGGCTCGCCGCCTACGCGGTCGCGGCGCTCGGATCGGACGTGCGGCGGAGCGTGCTGGTTCCGCTGCTCAGGGCCGTCGGCCTGCAGCCGCAAGAGGCCATCGTCAGCCTCCAGAATGCGGAGATCATCCTGCCCCGCGGTCCGGGGCGATACACCTTTCCCCACGCACTCCTGCAGGAGCACCTCCTCGGCCGTCTCCGTGAGCGCCCGGACTCCAAGCGGGTGTTCGGGGCGGCTGCCGAGGCCCTCACCGGACACCCCCTCGCGAACACGCGACGTCTCATCCGCCTCCGCGTGACCAACCTGCTGGCGGCAGGCCAACCCGACCACGCCGCGGAGCTCCTCTTCCGGTTCCTCCAGCAGGCGTGGAACGGGGCACGGGAACCCCTCGCCACGCTGGCGGATCTCGAGTTCTTGCGCGGACACCTGACGGGGCGCTCACTGGCCTTGCGGCACCGCTGGCAGGCCGAGGCCCTGCGCCACGTGGGCCGTATCGACGACGCCGCAACCCACGTGGAGATCGCCCGCAAGATCTTCGTCGAGGTCGGCGACCAGGAGAGCTACGCGCACACCCTCCGCCAGCTCGGCCACCTGGCGAGCGAGCGCGGCAACAGCGCAGAGGGGCTGGCGCTGGTGCGCCAGGGCCACGCCATCTTCGGCGAGATGGACCACACGCTCGGGATGGCGCAGTGCGAGTCGACCATCGGCGAAATCGAGTACCTGCTCGGGAACTACGAGTCCGCTCGTGAGAACGTGCAGCTCGCCGAACGCCACTTCGCCAAGCTGAGCCAGCCTCTCGGCCGCGGCCAGTGCCTTCTGCTCCTGAGCTGGCTCGACCACTCGGAGGGCGCGACCGAGCGTTCACGACGCCTTACTCTCGAGGCGCGCAACGAGTTCGAGCGGGCTGGCTACCGGCTCGGGATCGCCCAGGCGAACACCTCGCTAGCCCACGTCGAGCACCGCCTCATGAACTTCAACAGCGCAGAGCGCGGAGCGCAGGAAGCGCTCGCCGCCTTCGAGACTCTCCGAACGCCGCGCGGGCAGGCCGCGTGTGAACGGTTGCTGGCCATGATCGCCATCGACACCGACGACGTTGACGTGGCGGAGATGCACGCCGAGCGGGCGCTCTCGATCTACGGCGGGATGGGCGACCCTTGGGGCGTCCTCGAGTCGCGACTCCTGCTCTGCCAGGTTCTGCTCGCCCACTACGAGCTGGAACGCGCGGGCGAACTCCTCGAGGAGTGCGCCACCATCAAGCTGCAAGAGGCCGAGCCCCGCCAGCACCTGCTCCTCACCCGAGCCTGGTGGGCGCTGCTCATTGGCGACGGTGACCGTGCCTTCGAGTCGCTCAACGCGGCGGCCGAGGTGTTCGGCCAACGTTCCCGAGCGGGCGACCACACGCCGCACCTGCTCTCCCGACTCTCCCGACTGGAGTGGCCCGAGCACGCCCGGGAGCGCATCGCTGCGTGGATGGCGCTTCTGAACGATCGAGCGCGCCGCGTGCAGGAGTGAGACCAGGATGACGGATCTGGTATCGATGTCCCTCATGGCCCGCGCCGAAGCGCTGATGCCCGGCGGAGTAAACAGCCCCGTCCGCGCCTTCGCGGCCGTCGGTGGGGGACCGGTCTTCATCCTGCGCGGTCGCGGCGCCCGGATCGTCGGAGCCGACGGCACCGAGTACCTCGACTACGTGGGCTCCTGGGGGCCCGCGATCCTCGGCCATGCGCACCCGGCAGTGGTCGAGGCGGTGCAGCGCGCAGCTGCGGACGGGCTTTCCTTCGGTGCGCCAACGGCCCTCGAGGTCGAGATCGCGGAGCTGTTACAGGAGCGGTACCCCTCGCTCGAGATGCTGCGTTGCGTGTCGAGCGGCACCGAGGCAACGATGAGCGCGCTCCGCGTGGCCCGCGGCTTCACGGGACGAGACGCGATCGTCAAGTTCGAGGGCGCCTACCACGGCCACGCCGATCCGCTCCTGGTCCGGGCCGGGAGCGGATCGGCCACCTTCGGAGTCCCGGACTCGGCGGGTGTGCCACTCGGGATGGTTGCCGCGACGGCGACCATCCCCTACAACGACGTCGCCGCCCTCAGGAACCTCTTCGCGCGTGAAGGGCAGCGCATCGCCGCGGTCATCGTCGAACCGGTCGCGGGGAACATGGGCGTCGTGCCACCAGCACCGGGTTTCCTGGCAGCGATCGTGGAGAGCTGCCGTAAGCACGGCGCGCTCTCGATCTTCGACGAGGTGATGACGGGGAGTCGGGTCGGGCTAGGGGGGGCCCAGGGACTTTTTGGCATCACGCCGGATCTCACCTGTCTCGGCAAGGTGATCGGCGGCGGCTTGCCGCTCGCGGTGTACGGGGGCCGTCGCGACGTGATGTCGCGGGTGGCACCGCTGGGCCCGGTCTACCAGGCTGGCACGCTCGCCGGAAACCCCGTCGCGGTGAGCGCGGGCCTGGCCACGCTGCGGGCCCTCGACCAGGAAGCCTACGCGGTCTTGGAAGCACGCGGCGCTGCTCTGCAGGAAGGGCTCACGCGCGCGCTCCGCGATCACCGAACCGTGGGAACCGTGCAACGCGTCGGCTCGATGCTCACCCTGTTCTTCAGCGCGGGGCCCATCCGCTCTTGGACTGACGCCGAGGGCGCCGACCGCGGCCGATTCGCCAGCTTCCACCAGGCCCTCCTCGCGCGGGGCGTCTATTGGCCGCCTTCCCAGTTCGAAGCCGCATTCATCAGCGTGGCGCACTCGACCGATGACATCGCCCTCACGATCGCGGCCGCGAACGAAGCCCTGCGGGGTTGACCCGGCAGCGCCGGGTCCGCGAGACGGACTCCGGACCGACAATCGGGCCAAGGAGAGCCTCTGCCACTTTGGCGCAATCGAACCGCGACCAACGACGTCCTGGCGTGAATGGTGGTCAAGTGGGCTGGCGAACACCTCCTGGTCCGGCGCTTTGGCACGATGGCGTCGTTGGCCCGGCGCTTGCAGTGGTCCTCTCCGTCCCTCAACCGCAATCTCCGAGTGCCGCCGCTCGGCGTCGGGCCTTCCGAAGGAAGGCCCTGAAAGGAGGTGAAGCGAAGCTAGCGTCCCTGAAGCACCCTGACCTGCGAAGCGAGCTCTGCCAAGCCCAGCAGCCCCAGGACTTGACCCCTCCGTTCTCCTCCCTCTTCGTGCGGCCACCCACTGCATCGGCCTCCCCGGTGCTGGCCGCACCGTCTCTCATTCGAAACTCGAGTTCGCGTCGTCGGTCGAAAGGGGCGTATCCCATCGGGTACGCCCCTTTCTTTGATTTCTCGGTCCGTCACCGAGGCATCGCTCCGTGCAGGGTGGCCGAACGGTTACACGACTACCTCATTCGTGCGTCGCGTCGCGAGGCGACCGAGTTGCCCACGGTCTCCGCGGGGAGTACTTTTCGGACTTGCGACACAGTTGGGCGCACGGAGAGGAAATCGTTATGCAGACTTGGAAATGGCTGGTGGTGGTGGCGATGCTCATCGGTGGCACTGCCGGGGCAGGTTGCTCGAAGGATCACGATGACGACGGTGACAACGAAGATGGGGGCACGGGCGGGAGTGCCTTCAACACCGGAGGAACGGCTTCGAACCTCTGCCCGAGCGCGACGCCAGCCAATGGTACGACCTGCACGGTGAGCTCGGCCCAGGTCTGCACGTACGCGAGCGGGACCACGGTCTGTACCTGCCGGAGCGGCCTCTGGAGCTGCAACACGGGGACGAGCACGGGAGGAAGAGCCGGCACGGGTGGCTTCGGGTCGTTCACGGGTGGACGTGGTTCGTTGACTGGTGGCTTCGGCCCGTCAACCGGGGGAACGGATGATGGCGGCACTGGCCCCGACACCGGTGGCTCGAGACCGGACACGGGCGGCACCGAGACAGGCGGAGGAGGTGGCGCGCCGAACGTGGAATGCCCTGACTCGCTTCCGGACGACGGCGAGGATTGCCCCCAGGGAGCCGAGTGCACGTATGACGATGCCGTGTGCGTGTGCCCTCGCCGCGGTGGGTGGCAGTGCGATGCGATCGGAGACGGTGGCGCGGGCCCGGGTGGCGCAGGAAACGGCGGCGAACCGAGCGGTGGGGCAGGCGGTGCCACCAACGGTGGGGTGCCGGCGGACGGTGGCGATGGCCCGGTCGCGGGTGGTGGCGGTGACGGACCAACGGTGGCGGGAGCCGGCGGCGAGGGAAATACCTCGGGCGGTGCGGCTGGCTCGTCAGCGGGCGAGGTCGCGGTGAGCGGCGCGGCAGGTCTGAGCGGCTGAGGAGAGATCCCCGACAGACCCGGGATCACGACCGCGGCTTGGCGCTGAAGAGGGCAGGCCGCGGTTGGCGTTCGGACCATCGCGGGCAGATCGAGGGAGAAGCCACGCGTCACGGCGCCAGGGTCGATGCCCGACCTTGGCGCCGCGATACCGAGCGCGCACTGGCTCGCCCCGCCTGCGATGTCACGGATCAGAGGATCGGTGGCAGCGGTTTGCAGTCGAACATCGCCTCGACACGGCCCGCGCCGAGCCTCGAGCAGGAGCAGGGGCACATGATCACCTGGGTGGGATTGCTGGGGTTGTCATAGTACCACCCACCCGTGGAGCAGTTCATCGGGGATCCGGCGGCGGGGATCTCCATCGGCTCGCCGACGAATGGTGTATAGACGATGGTGACTTCACTAAAGTCGACCTCCTCTAGATCCGAGGGAGGAGGGGGCACCGAGTACTCGCAGGGCACGAAGGAGTTGGTGATGTTGAGGAGCGCGGAGAGGAATCCCTCGGTCACGCCCGACTCATCCGTCATCACAGCCTCGTTGGTGCCCCCCGCGCGCGCGTAGTTGTCGAGGTTGAGCTCCGAGGAGGCGCCAACACCGATCGCGTAGGTCCGAACCGGTGGATCAGTGGTCCAACCGGAGGCGATCAGGTCCGCGACGGCGGAAGGGGAGGTCTCTTCACAGATGGTCGGATAACCATCGCCCACGAGGATCAGCACCGTAATCCGGTCGGGGTTGGCCGCCTGCCATTGCTTCGCATAATCCATCGCCCCCTGAACGGCCGGGACCAGCGGGGTCATGCCGTTCGGCTGGAGGTTCTGCATCGCCTCGATGATAAGGGGGCCCGCCTGGGGCATGGGCTGCATCTCCACAACCGGAGTCGCGTAGTCCGCTGGGTTGCACTCCCTGTCTTCGTTTCCGGTGCCGTACTTGTTCTGGAACACGATCCCCGCGTTCACCGAGGCCGCCTCGTCCGACCGGGAGAACTGCTCCACGGCCGAGAGCATCGCTTCCCAGCGGGAGATGCTGGTGCCTTCGACGAAGTAGCTCTGCGAAATCGTACGATCCATCAGGATGAACATGTCCACCGGAGAGCCCTCGACCTCGAAGGCGACCCCGGTGCAGATCCCGCGATCGTCGGTCCCATCGGGTCCCGACTCGGGGTCGTAGGGCAGGCCGTCGCAGGGCTCGACATCACCCCTTCCCCCAACGGTGGAGCGATTCCCAGTGCCGCCAAGGTTGCTGTTCCCCCCGAGGGAGGCGCTATTGCCGGACCCGCCGGTGTTGGTCGCCCCCGTGTTGCCAACGCCACCCGTAGGGCGATTCCCAGTCGCGGCCGTGGAACTGCCACCGTTGTCCTCGTCGCCCTCGTCCTCCTCATCCGCGCAGGAGATGGCAACGAGCCCGAGCACCGCGGTCATCGCACCGCGAAACAGGATGCGAACTGGCTTTCTGAGCGTCATGGCACAAGGGTCCTCTCACCTTGGGGTTGATGGTCCCACCGCGGCGGTGTCCCACCACGAACGGGAGAGCAGTGGCGTCACGCCTGGCCACGGCTCGCGAGAGGCGACTCTGGAACGGTTCCGGCCACCGACCCAGCCGCCGAGGTCGACACCCCAAGCGGGCGCCGACCCAAAAGTGAACATCCGTGTGTATGGGTTGGTCGTCCGAGACCGTCTTGGGGAGGCAGCCGACGCTCGCATTGGCTGGCAGGCGCCGTCGAGCGGAGGCCCGCTCCCCACCCCCTCGAGGCGCTCGCTGCCATGGCCGCATCACTCCCTGGTTGGCGCCCACGCGGCCCCGACCGATCAGAGGATCGGCGCGCAACCGTAGAGCACATCAACGCGCTCTGCACCCTCGTTCAGGATGTAGTCGCAGTCATCACCCGTGATTTCGATCTCGAGCGGGTCGAGCCGGATCTCCCACCCGGTGTCGTCGCCGTACTGGGGAACGGGATCGCAGTCGATGAAGACGTTGATCTTGCCCATGTCGGAGGGCGCAAGCTCCAGCGGCAGGACGCAGGTCTTGACCAGCTGAGTGCTGATGTCCCGGAACGTCTGGGTGAGTCCCGTGACGCCCTCGTCACCAGAGACGGCGTAGTATTCTGGGGAACTCCCCTTGCCCCGACCACCGGCGACCGCAAACTCGTCCAGGTACTCGTAGTAGATGTCGGTGCCGGGCAAGCCCACGACGAAAGTGGGGATATTCGCGATCTTGAGCCGCTCGATCTCGTCCGTCACCTCATCGTTGTCGAGGCAGCCCTCGCCGCGTGGTGCTCCAGTAGCGGTTTCGCAGCAGTTGCCGGATGGGCACAGCCCGTCCATGTTGACCGTACAGGTCGCTTCAGGGCAGGAGAGCGTGGAGTTGCAGTTCGGACCGCCGTCGGTGGCCAGGAGGACATACTTCTCGCCCACCAGGGACGCCCCGTCACCGTTGGTGAAGTATTCGTAGGCGCGTCGGAGCGCCTCCGCGGTGGGCGTGCCGCCGCCTGGCGCCGTGCCTCGGAGCGCACCGGTGATGGCGTTCACTGCCGTCCGCGCTTCCTGCATCTCGACCACGACCGCAGCCGAGCCTTCCGGCACCTCGCACGTCACCTCCACGGAGCTGTCCTCGTTGTAGGGGTAGAGGATCATGCCGAAGTTCATGTCGTCGGCGACGTCCTCGAGCGCGGCGTTGAGAGCCTCATCGAGGGCCTCCCACCGAGACGGCTCGCTCTCTGGGCTGCCAAAGCCAAGGTCCATGCTCCCCGACTTGTCGACGACGAGCATGATGTTCGGCTTGCGATAGTCCGCGGATTGGGTGTTCGTTCCGCACTCCACGAGCTCCGCCGACCAATCCTCGCACGGCGGCGGAACGTACGGGTTGCCCCCGGTGGCGGTCTCCCCAGCCCCTCCGTCGTTGGTTCCACCGCTCCCCTGTTCGTCGCCACCCGAGCCGTCTCCGCCCGTCCCGATCACCACCCCACCGGTGCCACCGGTGTCGTCCGGCTCGTCGACGCCGTTGTCTTCGTCGGCACAGCTGGCAACCGCACCGAAGACGAGGCCCGAGATGATCACGGAACCGAGTACTGAACCTAGCCGCATGGTGTCCCTACTTCCTCACTGAGCGTCATGACGGGCGGGGGCCAAGCCCCGCGATCGTGGCGACCACGCCGACGGCCATTTCCCCCCCGATCGCGGCAGCACCGCTTCGAAGAGCGCAGGCAAGCTTCGGCCTCGTGAGCCGGATCGATTCCCCTACCGCCATAATCCTGCATTCTCGACCAACGAACACCGAGTCTCGGCGCCCGCAACGAGGAAGGCTAGCGCAATTCGAGCGGTCAGCAAAGCCCCGACTGTACGCGCTCGGGCCCGATCCTGTCGGGAGCATAGCGGTTCAGTCGGGGCGCTGTCGGCACAGTCTCCGCGCGACCTCGCTTCCTCGCAGAACGCGACGTCGCGTTGAGCTGGGATCCTCCGCTCTTCGGCGTCGATGGCCGTTCACCTCAAGGGGAAACTTCCGCCCATGCGACCCGGCAACCCAGCGACCCAGCGACCCGGCGACCGAAGCGGCGTCGCCGAACCCAACGGTACGGCTCGTCGTCGCGCGGCGTCGCCGCGCGTTGCCACGGCGAAGAGAGGCTTTGGCCGTCGAACACCAGGAGCGAAGCGACCCTGGCCGCCGTCAGCGCACGAGCTCCGCGGCGAGCCAGTCACTCACGCGATCGAGCGCAATCCGCTCCTGCAGCTGGGTGTCTCGATGACGCACCGTCACCGCCTGGTCACCCGGGGTTTCGCCGTCGATGGTGAAGCAGAAGGGACACCCGGACTCATCCATCCGCGCATAGCGTTTCCCAATGCTCTGCTTGGCGTCGTACTCGATGAAGCCGAAGCGGCGGTTGAGCTCGCGGTAGAGGTGTTCGGCGATCTCCGGCATCCCGTCCTTGTTGACGAGCGGATAGACGGCGGCCTTGAGCGGCGAGACGCGCGGCGCAAACCTCATGTAGACCTTGCTCGGCCGCGTGGGATCCGGCGTGAAGGCCTCGCAGAGGATGGCGAGCACGCCGCGATCCGCGCCCGCCGAGGGCTCGATGACGTGCGGCACCACGCGCTCGCCGTGCTCGGGATCGAAGTACTCTAGTTTGACCTTCGAGTGCTCGCGGTGTTGCGTAAGATCGAAGTTCGAGCGGTCGGCGATCCCCTCGAGTTCTCCGTAGCCCGGGTGGGTGAAGGGGAAGCGGTACTCGATGTCGCTCGTCCCCGCGCCAGACTTGGCGTAGTGGGCGAGCTCGTCCTGGTCGTGCTCGCGGAGCTGCATGTTCTCGCTCAACAGCCCCATGCTCCGCCACCACGCGACGCGCAGATCGCGCCAGTACGCGTACCACTCGCGCGTCGCGTTGGGGTGGCAGAAGAACTCAATCTCCATCTGCTCGAACTCGCGCGAGCGGAAGGTGAAGTTGCGCGGGGTCACCTCGTTGCGGAACGCCTTGCCCGTCTGGGCGATGCCGAACGGCAATTTGACCCGCGACGTGTCGAGCACGTTCTTGAAGTTGACGAAGATCCCCTGGGCGGTCTCCGGCCGAAGGTACGCGACGTCGTCCTCGTTCGCGGTCGCCCCCACGTAGGTCTTGAACATCAGGTTGAAGGCGCGTGGTTCGGTGAGCGTCCCCGGCTCCTTCGCGTCCGGGCCGACCGCGGTGGCCAGGCAGTCCTTCGAAAGGGAAGGGAGGGGTGCCACCGTGACGTCCGCAAGAACGAGGGTCCGGCGGGCGTGCTTGCCGAGCTGTTTCAGCGCCTTGTCGCGACCGGCATCGTCGCCCTCGACGAAGGCGTAGGCGCGATCCGCACCCTCGGTGGTCATGATCTGGACGTGGTCGGCGCGGTAGCGGCGCTTCGACTCCTTGCAGTCCACCATGGGGTCGTTGAAGCCGCCAACGTGGCCCGACGCCACCCAGACGCGTGGGTTCTGAATGATGCAAGAGTCCAACCCCACCATGGAAACGTCGCTCCCGTCCGGACCGGTCGGGGGGTGGACCACCATGTCGTTCCACCACGCATCCTTCAGGTTCTTCTTCAGCTGGGCGCCGAGCGGACCGTAGTCCCAGAAGCCGTTGAGCCCGCCATAGATCTCGGATGCCTGGAAGATGAAGCCGCGGCGCTTGCAGAGCGCCATGATCTCGTCCATTGACTTCTTCGCACTGGGTTCTGACATATCGGTCTGGACCTAATTGCTTTTTGGGAAGGTGCTCGGCGCGACACGCGGAGCCGCCCTCGGGGGCTGACCCTGGTTCGACCTCCGAATTGGACGCCAGCCAGCACGGGTGCGGGTGAAGGCCATCGATCGAGAGGACGGATGTTCAGGTCGAGGGGCACGGGGGCAGGGATGCTAGAGCGGAGAACGGGCCGCCGCCAGGCGAGCAGTCGTTGATCGCCAAACCATTGGTATGTCCGGGACTATCGGCGATCGAACCTCGGCCACCGGATCCGAATCGGCACCCCGCCGACCGTACGCCGCGGCAGGCCGAACGCCGAGGATGCGCGTCCCTCGACCGAGCGCCATGGCTTCGGCGCCGCTAGACCTCGAACAAGCGATACGCCAGAGGTCGGCTGAGGGCAACCGGGCGAACGACTGACGCCGGACAGCGCGGGTGCAGCTCTC
>JAFGBI010000051.1 GCA_016933275.1 Polyangiaceae bacterium
CGGCTCTGCCTTGGGCGCGCGCCCCACGCCGCCACCCACACCGCTTCGCGCTGTGGGACCCGGGCGACGCGGGTCCCTTCCTGCCAGATCCGACGCGACCCGGCGATCCTCGGCAGTTCGCTGTCCTGAGACCTGCGCGGAGGGGGGCAAAGCCGCCGTTGCGACGCGGCGCAGGAGGTCACCATGCGTTCGCGGCGACGGCCTACCTCAGCAACTGCTACACCTACGCGGGACGGCCGGCGCGTGCGCTGGCGGAGGCGGAGGCCCTGCGACCGCTCGTCTACTCGAAACGTCGCCTCCCTCGAGCAGGCTACCTCATCGCCCGCGCACCCGCGCTCGTCTTCACACAAAGGCTGCACGCATCGGCGGCGGCCTGTGAGGAGGCCCTCTCTGTTCTCGAGCAGGACCAGAGAACTCCGGTCGCCGAGGTCGACCGCGTGAACGCCACCGGTGGTGCGCTCGTCACGCGTCTCTGGGCAGATCTGGCGCGGGGCTACGGTCGCTGTCCCTGGTGGCAGCGGGTGGAGGACTACGTCGAACACCACCCGACCACGCTGCTCGAGACGTGGTTCCTGGAGCTTGGCCTGTTCGCGGCCTATCGAAAGGGCTGCCTGCCGACCGCGCGCGTCCTCTGGCAGAAGCTGGTCGACGAAGCGAAGCTGTCCGAGGTCTTCTTCGTGCAGGGCAAGGGTCGCGTCTGGTTTGGGATGGCCTGCCTGGAAGCCGGCCACACTGGCGAGGCACTGGACATGGCCGACGAGATCATCGGGTTGGCGCGCGAGCACGACAACCCGATGCTGCACGCCATGGGCCTGCTGCTCTGGGGCATGGCCCTGTATGCCTGGGAACACCTCGGCGACGCCGTTCATGCGCTCGAGCAGGCCGCGGCGCTCGCTGTTCAGGAGGACGTTGGCGCCCATGGCGTCTACCGCGACGCGCTGCTGGTCCACGCGGCTCTCGCCCTGGATCTCGGCCATCCCGTCGAGGCGCAGGACCTGGTGGAGCGCGTGGAGCAGGCGACGACGCCGGTGGAGCCACCGCACGAGCTGCATTGCCTGCGGGCGCTCAGGATCCAGGGCCAGATCGCGCTGGCCGAGCGAGCAGGTGAGTTCTCCGCCGAGACGAGCAGCGAAGGGCCACCGGTCGGAAGTGCCCAGCGGCCATGAGCTCGGGGGCGGCGGGTGGTCCCGCCGACCACGCTGCGGGCGGCGGTCGGCGAAGGGTACGGTCGCAGTCGCCGCTGGACCGTGGCGCCGATCTGGTCGACGTTGCGCGGTGTCGAGCTCCTCTCGGGCGACCACCGGAATCCCGACCCTGGCGTCGCACACGGACGATCTGGTGTCCACCGCCGCTACCAGCGGTATCCCTGCGCGTCAGCTGGGCCAGAGCGCCCGGAGGAGGTCGTCGGTGAAGGCGATGGCGACGTAGTAGAGGAGGAAGCGCGGGAAGCGTAGGATCGGGATCCAAACGAACGCTCCGAAACGAACGTGGAGCGTGCCCGCGGCCCAGCAAGTGACGCTGTAGGGAATAGGGCTGAGCGCGCAGAGCACCGCGCCGAGGGCGCCCCAGCGATCCAGGAGCGCCCGGTTCTCGTCGCGCGTTCGGCCCACCATCAGGCGACCGAGGCGTGTGTGGCCGAAGCGGGTAGCCATCCAGTAGCCGGTGGTCCCGGCCAAGCTCGAGAGCAGCGCGAGCCCCGAGACCAGCGGGACCCAATGGGCACTATGGGGGCTGTTGGCCAAGACCGCCAGGACCACCTGGGGCGGGACCGGCGAGATGATCGCGTCGGTGATGAAGACGAGCAGAACGAGCGCCGGGAGCCCGAATGTGTCGAGCACCACGCCCGCGAAGACGACGAGTTCGTCCTCGTAGACCATCCCGAGCAGCCCGAGGCCGAGCGCGAGCGCGAGGAGTCCACCGAGGGCACGGAGGACGCGTCGTCCGAGGAGGCCGCGAAACTCGGCGCGTTGGTCCAAAGGAGAGTCTGGTGAGCCCCCTGGGTCGTGCTCGCCGGCGAGGCCGCCGCCGTTCGCTGCGAGGTCCGCCGAGACGGTCACGGTGATGCTCATAGCGCAGCAGCTCGGTCGCGCCAGGGCGGATTTGTGCTCGTGGCCGCCGACCTTTCCGACGTTCGCCGCGCTCCCCGCTCCGTCCTGGCCGTACACCCCCACGACTGACCGCCACGGCCAGGCCCTTGCCGGCACCCGGCGCGGAGGGGATCACTCCTTCGCGGCGATGACACCGGCGAGCTCGAAATCGAGCGGCACGCCGCGAGCTTCCCGGAACCGCTTGTCGAGGCGACGCCCGAAGATGTCGAGGATCACGGACAGGAGCTGCCTTGGCACCCGCTCCATCTGCGGGTGGGTCACGTAGCCACTCTCGCGCATCCAGCGCGTCGCCGCCGGACCGGAATCGAACCATATCCGGAAGGGATGCACCCAGCTGTTCTGAACCGCAAGACCGGCCTGGCTCATCGCGTCGAGCAAGACCTCGGCGTTCTCGGGGGTGTTCGGGCTCACGGGTGGGTGGCCGAAGTCGCGCAGGACCTCCGCGACGATCTCCCGCGCTTGCGGGAGGCTCGTGGCCAAGCTCGAGAGGATCCCGAGCCGCCCGCCGGGCCTGAGGACGCGCGCGATGTCGATGAAGAACGGCCGCCACTCGATGTAGGCGAGTGCGAACCGCACGGACACCACGTCGATGCTCGTGGGGGCGGCGCGAGCGACGGCCTCTTCGGCGGTGCACTGCATGAGGGTGAGCTCGTGGCCCTGGGCGGCGGCGAGCCTCGCTGCCGCCCGCAGCATACCCTCCGAGCAATCGACGGCGATGACCTCGCCCGGTACGACTCGGGTCAGCATGTCCACCGTCTCGCCCCCGGTGCCGCACGCGAGGTCCATCAGGCGTTCGCCAGCCGCGAGCTGGAGATCCCGAGTCAGCCGCCGTTGCGGCAGTGCGACGTGGCGACTCCAGAGGTCGTCGTAGCCGTGGGCGATCTGATCATAGCGCTGCTGTACGAGGCTGACGTTCGAGAGGCTCACGCGAATGCTCCAGTGGGGCCCTTCTATAGCCGCGGACTCGGGCTGATTCCAGCACCACCCGTCGGCGGCCAGCGTCCGGCGTTTCGGCCTGGCGCGGACCCAGCTGGCCGAGGTCCACCGAGCCGGCCCGTCCCCCGCCCATTTCGTCGGGATTCCACGCCTGGCAACCAGTGGTGCCGGGGTTGCCAGGCCAGGGGTTGTCGATTCGTCGCAGCCACCAACCTGATTGCTGCTCCAGCGACCTACCGCCCTCGTCGGCGGCGGGCGCCGGTTCTCCGCCCTCACCCACCGCCGCGGAGCTCAGCCAACCCCGCGAGCGGCTCCGTCAGTTCCGCGAGCTGCGCCCCGGTCTCGACCGCGATCGTGACTGCCCCGGCGAGCGCCATTTCCCCGAGGAGGTTCGCGCCTACCAGCTTGCCGTCGCGCAGCAGGAAGTAGCGGTGGACGCGCTCGTCGCGGTGCTCGCGCACGGTGAAAGCGCCGTCGGTCGCCGCTACCTGGCCGACGCCGAACACCGGGATCTCGAGGACCTTGAGCTGGTTCGAGGGGGGGGAGGGGACGTAGTCGCGGCAGGAGCCAGCGGCGTTCGCGCCCGCCACGGCGCCCTCTGCGAGGGCGGGCGCCCAGAGCCCGGATACGACACCGCGATGCTCGGTCACGTCGCCGGCTGCGAACACATCGGGATCCGACGTGCGCATACCGTCATCGACCAGGATCCCGCGACCGACCGCGAGTCCCGCCTGTCGGGCGAGGTGGCTGTTCGGGCGCACCCCGGCCGCGATCACCACGAGCTCGGCCGGGAACTCCGTCTCGTCGGCGAGCCGGACCCCGCGTATGGTCTCGTCACCGGCGAGTTTGGCGACCTTGGCCCCGCAGCGCACGGTGACGCCGATGGCGGCGAGGCGCGCCTGGAGATGCTCGGCGACGGGGCGGGCGAGCTGGCGCGGGAGGAGCCAGTCGAAACCCTCGAGCACGGTCACCGAGACGCCGCGACCGTTGAGCGCTGCTGCGACTTCGAGGCCGAGCAGCCCGCCGCCGATGATGACGCAGCGCCGTCCGGGCTGCGCCGCGGCCGCCAGGGAGCGCGTATCGTCGAGGGTCCGCACGGTGAACACCGCGAGCCGCGTGACCCCCGGGATCGGCGGGACGAAGGCATGGGCCCCGTTGGCCAGGACGAGGCGATCGTAGCGGAGACGCTGCCCGCTCATGACCAGCTCGTGGGTGTCGCGATCGACGGCGACAACGTCCTCGTTCAGTAGCTGGATTCGCTGCTCGTCGAACCAGGTTCGAGGTCGCAGCGGCAGGCTTCCCTCGGCGATCTCGCCGGCGAGCAGCCGGGTGAGGTTCAGGCGGTGGTACGGCGCGTCGGGCTCCTTGTTGATCAGCACGATCTCGGCGTTGGCCGCCCGGCGCGCGTGCTCGGCTGCGGTGAGTCCCGCCACCCCCGCGCCCACGATGACGATCCGCTCTCGATGGCGCTCGGTTGGCGCGATGACTGGCGGCGGCTCGTCCACGACGAAGAGGTTCGCATCCACGAAACACGTGGGACAGATCGCGGGGGGGGCGTCACCGACGACGATCTCGCCGCACACGCTGCACCGGAAACGACGCGCCTTGGCCGGTGCGGTGGTGTCCGCCGCGGGCGTTGGGGGTGCCGGCACGATCGCGGCTGTCGGGGTCGCGACCTCGGAGAAGAGATCCCTTCCAACGCCACAGACGGGACAGGTGTCCGGCGGCTCGCTGCCCTCGTGCACGTAGCCGCAGACGTCGCACTTGAAGCGCTTGATGACGGCCATGATCGTGGTCACCCCCAACGTGGAATCGCTAGCAGTTTTTGGCCTTCACGTCGAACTGCCTGCCGCCCATCGAGGCAGGCAGGGCACTTGCCGGGCAGTTCGGTGCCTTCGTGCACGTAGCCGCGGTTGCGGCGCTTCCAGCGCACGGGGCCGTCCTTCCGACGACCGGTAGGCGCGGAGCAATCCAGCGGTGCCGACTCGCCCCGGACTGCCAGGGCCCGGCGAGCTTTCGGCCCGATGCTCCTCCCCCCCGTCTGGGGCCCTCCACTTTGGCGTTGCCTGCCCGATCGCCGCGATGGCGCTCAGCGATCCTACCGGAGCGCCTCGAGGAAGGTCGCTCGGCCGCCGTGGCGGACGATGTTGAGCAGGCAGCGGAGGTAGACGCGGACCCCGAACAGGCGAACGATCATTCCGGCGTGGGTGATCAGGTGCTGGGTCTGGATGGTGCCGCGCATGGGACAGGATGGACCAAGCACATCCCGTGCCGACGCCGGCTGACCCGTGAGTTTGCGGGTTGGCCCATGGCTTCCCTGCATTGCTCCGAAGCGGCGGTTCCATGTGAGCGCGCCAAGGCGGAGATCCGCAACGAACGTTACGGCGCAACAGGGTGGCGGGGTGGGGGATCGGTTCGCTCCACGAGGGGGTCCGCCTGACTCCACGGGCGCGGGTGACCCAGTCGTAGAACGATTGCACTAGGCCTCGAACAAGCGATACGCCAGAGGTCGGCTGAGGGCAACCGGGCGAACGACTGACGCCGGACAGCGCGGGTGCAGCTCTC
>JAFGBI010000052.1 GCA_016933275.1 Polyangiaceae bacterium
CTAGCCCTGCACCAAGACATCCTTCAGGCCTCCGTCGCCGTCAGCAACCTGATCAATGCTCTAGAAGGGCTTTCGCCTCGTCTGGAAGAGTCGGTCGAGACCGAAGAGGCCCGGCACGCCTCGCCTCGCGACCGACACCGTCGAGCTGATCGGCCGGATGGCTGTCGAGTATCGCAGGATCGATGATGGACAGCGGAGCAGGAGCGTCGGTCATGTGCGCCACCATCATCCGCACCGGTTCGGCGTGGCTGGAGGGCAGCCGCCCCACCAGCAGAAGATACGCGGTGACCCCGAGCGAGTAGAGATCACTTCGCGCGTTCGCGCTCTGGGAGTCCATCGCGACCTCGGGCGCGATGAAAGCAGGCGTTCCTACGACGGCGTTCACCGCCGTGATGGGCTGGGCGCCGTGGTGGATCGGCGCGGACACCACCATCTGCGCCCGGCCGTCTTGGGTCCGCAGGACGGGCCGTACTTGGGTCGCGTCGGTGGCGTTCCAGGCCAGAAGGTGTCGATCCTGTCGCGTCGCGTCGGTCCCGACCAGGGACTCCCTCGTGGTCGCGAGGACGACTCCGCGCGGCCCCGTGATGGCAAACTCGTCGAAATGCGTGCCCTCCAGCACGAGACCGAGCTGGTCTCGCAGGGGTCGCTGCGCAGGGTGGCTACGTGCTCTGCAGAGCTCGACGGAGCTGATCCCGAAGCGCCCCGTAGCCCCACGGCAGCTGCTGGGCGATCCGGTCCCCCTTCACCAGCGCGCTTTGCGCGAGGTGGTAGGCATCGAGCGCCGTATGGGCGAAGGGAATGACAGCCTCGACTTCGGCACCGGCCGGGGCGGCGGTTCTTCGGCTGCCGGCTGCGGTTCCGGCGACCGCCGGGGATTCGGCCGGGACCTTCGGGACGGACTCGGTGGCACTGGCCTTCGGGATGACGTTCCCTCGGGTGGTGTTGGCTGGAACCCCCTACCTGCCGGTGTTCTCCGCCCACGGGACGTGGGAGCAGCTCGTCGATGGCAACCGCAAGGTGGACGGCAACGTCGTATCCGGCGCCGACGGCGTGACCATCGCTGGATTCGACACCGCACCCGATGCCTGGCAGAAACCTCGCCATCGAGGTCCTGGACGCGACCGTCACCGCCTGTCTGGACGACGAGCGCCTCCCCACCGACCTCGATCCGAGACCTCGCCGGTTCCGGATGCTCCGCGACGAGCTGGTCGTGGACGCCATGGCGATCGTCGGCGCCCCGAGCTGACGATGGGCGAAGGGTGTCATCGGCGCGATATCCAGGCTCATTCGCACTCCGAAACAGAGGAGCCATCCCTGGTGACGTTGATCCAGTCGATGTTTGGGGGGCAGTCGTGGTTGAAGACGATGCTCGTGCCGGTGATTGCGATATTCTCGAACACCAGGTCGTTCGACATGCGAGTGTCCGTGCCATACGAGATGAAAACGTTGCCGGAGTTGTGGATGCGGCTCTGGGTGTTGGGGTTGCCGATCACGACATTCGTGCACCACTCGAGCCAGATCGAATTGCTGGCCGTGTTCTCCAGGTCCACCTCATCGATCGTGACGCCGCCGCTGTCGGTGAGACAGAATATGCCTTGGCCGTTCGAGCCGCCCGACTCTCGCGCGATCACCTTGCCCACGTGGATGCTCATGGGGTGCGATCCGGTGTCCCAGTCTTTGCCGTTGTCGTTGGCCATCCGAAACACGGCGTACCCCGCGCCGGGCGAGACGCCTTGACCGTCGACCAATCCAACGTCGACATTGACCGTATTGTTGAGCATGAGTCCGGCCTGGCTGGTGTTGCGGGCGACGATCGCTCCAATCGAGACGTCTCGAATTCCGTAGAACTCGACGCCGTGAGAAACATTCTCCACGTAGACGTCGTCGAGTCGGAACCCGGCTTTTCGGGCGGTGTTGCTGGCGCTGTTTGCCCAGTCGTTTCCGCCCGGGTTGTTGTCGAAACGCATTCCCAGACCACCGCTGAGCCTGATGTCGGCAACTCCGATGTGCACACCCTCCGTCTCGCGGAAGAAGCATCCATATTGGGCGATACCCCTAATGGTGATGTGAGGAATGTCGATATGGCTCGCGCTGCGCGCATAACAGGGACTACGGTCCGAGCCGCCTCCTGGCTCGACCACGGTAATAGTCCCGCAGGCATTGAACACGGTGTTGCTGGGGATGCGCATCTGGGCGTCGGCGGGGATCTCTCCGTCGTCCACGAGCAGGACCCTGCGCTTGTCGTCCTCGCTCGCCCCTCCAGAGGCAAGTGCCGCTTGCAGCGCCGCGAGAAGCGAGGCATGCCCTCCGCCGCCGTTCACACTCCAACTGCTGCCCGAGGCGGTCACCACCGCATCGTATCCATCGGTGCTTTCGTCACAGGGATACTCGTCGGCCAGGCCCGAACCACCCGAGCTGCCACCGGTTGAGGGCGTTCCCCCGGTCGAGCTGCCGCCGGTGGCCACGCCTCCCGTCGAAAGTCCGCCAGAGGACATGCCTCCGGTGGAGGCGCCGCCGGTCGGCGTTCCGCCGGAGGGTGTGCCCCCCCCGGTGGAGGTGGTCCCGCCGGCTGACGTCCCTCCGGAGGGAGCGCCCCCGGTGATAGTGGTACCACCGGTCAGCGTCCCGCCGAAGGGAGCGCCCCCGGTGGAGGTGGTGCCACCGGTCGGCGTCCCGCCGGAGAAAGCGCCCCCGGTGGAGGTAGTGCCGCCAGTCAGCACCCCACCGGTCGTTCCCCCGGTCCCCATTCCCTCGTTCCCGCTCCCACCTGTCGCCGCCCCGCCCGCTGCCAGGCCTCCGCTCGCGGTTTCGCCTCCGGTAGCGCCTCCTCCTGCGGCCACTCCACCGATCGCCAGGTGACCGCCGCTGGAGAAGGCAGGGTCCTCACCCTCCTCGCTCGAGCAAGCTGCCAGAACGGCGAGCGGGAGGGCTAGGAAGAAGAGGGGGCTGCCGGGGAGAATGTTCAACGAAAACAATGCCTTCATCGATCAGCTCTTGGGGGTTCGTGGGCCTGCGGGAGATCGTGGGCGGAGGGCCGGGAGCCAGCCGAAAGAACACGCACCCACGCTCACCAGCCAGGACCAGATCCTCTGACTAGTCCTCGAACAAGCGATACGCCAGAGGTCGGCTGAGGGCAACCGGGCGAACGACTGACGCCGGACAGCGCGGGTGCAGCTCTC
>JAFGBI010000053.1 GCA_016933275.1 Polyangiaceae bacterium
CGACCTCAACCGGCGGATCTGTCTCAAGTAAATGAAATCATTGGGCTATGTCTGCCTAGACTCGGTGACCGGTTTTCAAAGTCGGGCTAAGGGACTAGAGCACCGAACCGGCAGCAGATCTCGCCCGGGGCGCCATTGGAAACGTACCCTCGCTGGGCATGGGTACGTTTCCAGCGGCGCCGTTGCTGCTAGCACCCTGATCGGTGCTTTAGACAGCGCCGGGATTGGCCAGCAGGCGCTCGAGGCGACCGAGCGCTGCTCGCAGCCCCGAGGCGGCTTCGACGGAGAGCGGGTGACCCCAGCAACTCGCACTGACGAGCGCGATGCGTTCGTCGGAGTCTCGAGGGCTGGGGAGGGTGCGCAGCGCGATCACCGCAGCGCCTTCGTCCCAGGCAAGTGCGACATCCCGCCCCGGAGTGCTGGCAATGATCCGAATCGTCGCCGCGGAACCCCAGGCGAACTTCACGGGAACGGAGACCCCTGGCGGCCCGAACACAGCCCCGTGGAAAAGCCAACGCCCAAGAGCTGTCGGATCCGCGAAGTAGACGTAGCACACCTCCGGTGGCGCACGGACGAAGGCGGCCGAGGCGGCAACGAAACGTGGTCGGCCGGGGTAGCGCTCGACGGATTCTGCCAGCGTGGCCAGCGATACCCGCCACGACGAACGCGTGCCATCGGCCTCGTCTCCGGGCGTGAGCCCGGAGTGCTCGATGGTCACCTCGCCTTCGCCCACTCGCATCTCGAGCTGCGCGGGGCCCGCGGCGAGCACGACGCGGCGCCCATCTTCCACCGCTACCACCTCGAGCGAAATGCTCGCCCCCAAGACCCGGTATCTCAGCGTGAGCGTTCGACCCGGGACGAATTCGCCATCCACCTCGTCGGCCTGCCACGTCGCCAGGCCCTGCGGCGTCGACAGAGCCCTCCACAGCGCGGCTCGGGACGCCACCATCCGACGTGTCACCCGAACCGCCGCCATCTCGCTATCCCCGGACCGAGAGGGCCAAAGGCCGCCACCACCCAGCTCGACCTATCCCGTTGGTCGCACGAGGAGCGACCCGTCTCGAACCGACCAGACTCCTCGGTCGGCCGAGCCCGTGTCGGCAGATCCCGATCATCAGTGGAGCAGAGGGGGATCGAACCCCTGACCTCCGCATTGCGAACGCGGCGCTCTCCCAGCTGAGCTACTGCCCCGGCGGTCCGAGGGACGGGCAGGCTACTCCGCGACAGCCGGTTGTCAACTGGGAACCCGGCAGCAAGAACCGGGCCGCCACCGTTGACCAGAAGGCTGGTGTGGTTATGTTCCGCGCGCTCTGGCTCCGAAGCCGGGAGCCGATTCTTCGCGCAACGCACCAGAACCACCCAATCCACAACACAGCGCGGCATATCGCGCTACGAGGCAGCCGGGGACGAAACCAGCGGAGTCCATCCGCCGGTCATGCCTCGATGGCGACATCACGCAGCCTTCGCTCCGGACTTCGGGACGTGGCAGCAGCGATGGCGCCAGCGCTCGAACCGCTCCCACCTGTACGGATCGAATAGCCGGTGGGTAGCCTTGGACGACTGGTGGTACATGGGTCGCCGCCGCGAACAGAAATCATCACGACACCGGGAGGACTCTCATCATGGGCAAGATCATCGGCATCGACCTCGGCACGACCAACAGCGTGGTCGCGGTGATGGAAGGCAAGGAGCCCAAGGTCATCGTCAACGAGGAGGGCGCGCGGCTGACCCCATCCATCGTGGCGTGGGACGACAAGAGCGAGATCCTCGTGGGCACCATCGCCAAACGCCAGGCCGTCACCAACCCGGAGCACACCATCTACTCTTCCAAGCGGTTCGTCGGCCGCCGCTTCGAGGAGGTCGAACACGAACGGAGCCGGGTTCCGTTCAAGGTGACGCGCGGCAAGAATGGAGATGCATGGATTGAGGTGCGCGGCAAGCAGGTAGCGCCACCCGAGGTCTCGGCGAAGGTGCTGCAGAAGCTGAAGAAGGCCGCGGAGGACTACCTCGGTGAGCGGGTCACCGATGCGGTGATCACCGTTCCCGCCTACTTCAACGACGCGCAGCGCCAGGCGACCAAGGACTCGGGCAAGATCGCAGGGCTCAATGTCAGGCGAATCATCAACGAACCGACGGCGGCAGCGCTGGCGTACGGTCTCGACAAGAAGACGAACGAGGTGATCGCGGTCTACGACTTCGGCGGCGGGACCTTCGACATCTCGATCCTGGAGGTCGGCGACAACGTGGTTCAGGTGATCGCGACGAATGGCGACACCCACCTCGGCGGAGACGACATCGACATCCTGGTGATGGATTGGCTGATCGCGGAGTTCCGACGCGATACCGGGATCGACGTGTCTGGGGACAAGATGGTCATCCAGCGCCTCAAGGACGCCGCGGAGCAGGCAAAGATCGAGCTCTCCAGCAAGATGGAGACGACCATCAACCTCCCGTTCCTCACGGCGGACGCCAGCGGTCCGAAGCACCTGCAGCAGCACCTGTCGCGCTCGAAGCTCGAGCAGATGATCCGCCCGCTCGTGGATCGGTCGCTCGAGCCCGTCAGGAAGGCGCTCGCTGACGCCAAGAAGAAGCCGAGTGACATCGACGAGGTCGTGCTGGTCGGAGGCTCGACCCGCATCCCCCTGGTGCAGGAAGCGGTCACTAAGTTCTTCGGCAAGGAGCCCCACCGCGGAGTCAACCCCGACGAGGTGGTGGCGGTGGGTGCCGCCGTACAGGGCGGTGTCCTGTCTGGCGAGGTCCACGACGTCGTGTTGCTCGACGTCACGCCGCTTTCGCTGGGCGTCGAAACGCTGGGCGGGGTGATGACGGTGATGATCCCGCGCAACACCACCATCCCGACTCAGAAGAAGGAGATATACTCCACGGCGAGCGACAACCAGACCTCCGTGGAGATTCACGTGCTGCAGGGAGAGCGTGCCGAGTCGCGCTACAACCGCACCCTCGGCAAGTTCCACCTCGAGGGTCTACCGTCGGCGCCCCGCGGCGTCCCCAAGATCGAGGTCACGTTCGACATCGACGCGAATGGCATCTTGTCCGTCACCGCCAAGGACATGGCAACGGGCAAGGACCAGCGGATCACCATCACCGCCTCGAGCGGGCTGAACGACGATGACGTGCAGCGGATGGTCAAGGAGGCGGGCGAGCACGAGGAGGAGGACAAGCGACGGCGCGCCGAGATCGAGCGCCGCAACAAGCTTGACAACCTCTGCTACACCCTGGACAAGCAGGTCACCGAGAACCGCGAGAAGCTCGAGGCGAACATGGTGAGCACCCTCGAAGGACTCATCAGAGAGGGCCGCGACGCAGTCGAGAAGCAGGACGACGCGAAGGTCCAGGATGTGCTCGCCCGGCTCGAGAAAGAGGCGCACGCGATGGCGACGAAGCTGTACGAGGCAGCGGGGGCACCCGGGGGCGGCGGCGGACCGGCCCCTGAGGGGACCCCCTCGGGCGGCGACGGCGCCAAGGGTGAGGTGATCGACGCGGAGTTCGAGGAATCGAACTGACCGTCGGGCACTCGGGGTTGTTCGGGAAACCCCAAAGGCCTGGCCTAGAACACCGATCAAGTTGCCGACAGCAACAGCGGCGCTGGAAAGGTGTCTGTGCGGAGTGAAGACGCATTTCCAGCGCTGCCTCTGGAGAGGTCTGCTGCCGGTTCGGCGCTCTAGGTCGTTGATTTGACGCAGCAATCAACCTGATTGCTGCTCTAGCAGGCTCGACCCGTTGGCCACCGGACCGCGGGGGGTCGGTCCTTCCGTGTCGGGCCGTTTGGGGGTGGCCCCCTGACCAAGCGTCCTCTTGTCCCACGAGTCCCCTCGTCGCGCGTCCCGCGACGAGGAGGCCGTTCTCGGCGAATTCCCGGCGTAGCCTCAAGCAGGCAGAGAACGGAGGACGGTCGATGTATAGTCGGCGCCATGGAAAGGATGCGCTGCCTTGGGTGTTGGGTTTCCGTTGTGGCGGTGCTCGTGGGGTGTGCAAGCGCTCGTCGGGCCGAGCCTCCTCCGCGCGAAGCGGATGTCGCCACCGTCGCTGGCGGCGATGATGCAGAGTCGGGGAAACCGGACCTGAGCCCCGTGACCGCGCCGGGCGAGGTGGTCGTCGTCGGACGCTGGCAAGCACCGCTGGAGTCGGTGGATCTGCTCCTCGGCTGGACTCGTTTGCCGGTCGACTGGCGGGGCCTCGTCGACCAGGCCGTGCCGCGCACGTCGCAGGGCCCTGGACGGGAAGTGCTGGCACTCGACGCCCCCGTCGACTTGGTCGTCATGCTGCCGCGAGCTGGCAAGGCCCCGGAGCCGAGGGTGGCGTTCTCGGTCGGCCTGACCTCCCTCGACGGGGCGCTCGAACTCGCCGAGGCCTTGCACGAGGACATCGAAACGGTCCGTCCGTACTACTATCGAGTCGGCGGACGCCACGACCTCACCTGCATGCTCGGACCGTCCGTGGGACGGGCTCCCGCACGCGCGGTCTGCGGCGACGGGTTCGCGGATGTCGAGGAGTTGATGCCGTACATGACACGCGGCCTGCCGAACGAGCGGGTCGGCGATGCCGACGTCTACCTCGAAGTGCGAGGCGAGCCGATCCGCCGCGCGTACGGTCCCGCGCTGGGCCAAGCGGAGCAGCTGGTGATGCCGTTTCTGATCCGCGAGTTCGCGCTGGACGATCCGCGCCTCGACCGCGCCATCGCCGATGGGGCGCGAAGTCTGCTCGGAGAAGGTATCGCGCTGATCGATGACGCGGATCGACTGTCTCTGTCGATCGACCTGGACGCGGCGACCGGCCTCGCCAAGACCTCCTTCGTCATGGACTTCCGGGGGACCAAATCCTGGACGGCAACCACGATGGCGGAGGCGGCAACACGAGCCATCGCCGCCCCAGAGCTGTTCTGGGATCTCCCCTACGACGCCCCGTCCGCGAGCTTCGGCGCGCCCGGGAACCCGGAGCGAGCGAGTGCGATCCGGGTCTGGGCCAGGGAGGTGCTCGACGCCTTCCTCGCCTACGGAAAGGCGCCCGCAACCTTCCGGAAGGAAGTCAGCCAGCTCGTCGACCAAACGCATACGACGCCGACGACCAGGGTATCGATCCAGGGTCCTGCCAAGGACGTCCCCGCACCGCCAGCCGCCACGGCGACGGGGTTCTCGATCTCGCCCATACTCTCCGCGCTCGATCGCCTCGGCTGGCAGCTTCACGGCTACGAGATCCCAGCCAAAGAGTACATCGACTACTTCGATGCCTTCGTGCGCCTCTATCGCAATCCGGCATTGGTCAAACTCCTCCAGGCGAAGGTCCCGGATCTCGATCGCGCTCGGATGCCGACCCTCGACGGACGACCTGCGGGCACCGGCTTCCCCTTTGGCTCGCGTCGGTACGAGATGACGCTGAAGGAGACGGTCGAGGGGTCAGCCAAGCCGAGGACGAGATCGCTCTTCCTGGTCGTGGTCCCGGACGGCGACCACCGCTCGTGGATCGCCTTCGGCAACGACCTCGGGGTCCTCCGTGAGCAGACGGCGAAGGTGCTGAAGCCTGGACCCAAGACCCTTCGTGATCGTCCCGGGCTCGAAGCCCTGCGGGGCGAACCCCTCACCAGTGGCGGATTCACCACGCTTCGCTCGACGTTCGAGTCCTCGCTCCGCGCCTACCTCGGCATGAAGGGACCGGAATGGGAGCGGACCCTCAACGCGATGCCGGCACATGGGGAGACACCGATGCCCGTGACCCTGCGGATCTCGCAGGGGAAGAGCCCACGGTTGGAGTGGACCATGGTGACGCCGAACGTCGTGGTGCAGGACCTCGCCGCGGCCATGCCCGCGATCATGGCCAACTCGCTCTTCTCCGGCGAAGACTGAGCCTGGATTTCGCGCCAACGACGGACGAGATGCCGAAATCCGAAGCAGATTTCGAGCCTCATCCGCGTTCAGCGCGCGCGGAGCCGGAGTGGAGCGACTGCAGCCTGCTGCACGAGTCCACGGAGGACCACGGCCCGAGCCCAGCGAGTGAGCGCCGGAGGCGCAGTGCACTACCAGCGCCGATTCGAGCACGACGGGCGCGGAGAAGGCCGAAAGATGCGAGGAGTGCGGCATGGCGGACTGGGAGGCGCAAAATCCAGGCTCAACCGGTCACGCTCGTGCTGAACTGAAGAGCAGTACGCGGCCCCAAATTTGGCACCAGCCCGCTCGTCGTGTCAGCAGAAGTGCTACAATGTGCTCTGCTGGACGACACAGCCTGATCATCCTGACCGTGGCGGGCGCTGCGATGCTGGCCCGGCCCGCGCTGGCGTGGGTGGAGACCAGTGTCCAGTCGGACTCGGTCTACGTCGACGTCACTCGCCAGGGCACCGCGACGATCCGTCACGAAATGGTGGTGCGAGTCCGCGGGGGACCGCTCCGTGGGATCGAACTCGCCGGGGTTGACGGAGACGCCGACCCACTTCCCGACTCGACGGTGGTGGAGACCGTGGCAGGACGCTCGGCGGCCTCGCTGCCGGTCATCCTTCAGCGCCGCGATGATGGGACGCTGGCCCTCGAGATCGACTCCGAGAAGGGGGTCCGACGCGGCACCTACCTCTTCCGATTCGCCTACCGCACGGATCTGAGGGGACGCGATCTCATCCATGTGCGCAACGGTCGGGCCGAGGTGCGCTGGATCGGCCCCCGCTACGAACAGGGAGTCGAAACCGCCAAGGTGGTGTTCCTCTTGCCGCCCGCGCCCGAGGCCCCGGAGCTGCCGCCAGTCGAAGGGTCCACCGCGGCGGATCCAGCAGGGGATCTGGGCGGGGTCTTCCTCGGCACCTTACGGCGCGGCGCAGAGAAGGACGAATTCGAGGTCGTTCGCCCGTACGTCGCGAAAGGTGAGCCGGTCGTCTGGCGCGTGGTCGCCGATGCTCGAGCGTTTGGCGGCGTGGGTCCGTCGGCGGGACCAACGCCGCCACCCACACCACCAGTGCTTCCCGGTGTCACCGAGCAATGGCGGGCGGTCGCGCTCGGCGGGGCTGGAGCCGTCGCGCTCCTCTATGCCCTGCTCGTCGTGGCGAAGTGGCGAGCGCTCGCCAAGGCCTGCGCGAAGCGCCGGGCCGTTCCGCGCGCACTGTTGCCGCTACCCGCTGCGCTCCGCGGTGCAGTCGCCGGGTTGCTCCTGGTCGCGGCCGCGGCCGTCGCCGTCGTCACCGAGTTTGCCACCTTCGCCGGCATCCTGCTCGTCGCGTCGATGCTGATCGCCAGCACCGCGCCCTCGCGCCTGCTCGCCCCGCTGCGGGGCCCGGGGGAATGGCGTCCGCTGAACCCAGAAGACGACCTTTGGCAGCAACGCGAGCGGACGCGACTACCTGGACGGTGGCTCGACGCCGGTACCCTCCCGGGCTTCGCTCTGTTCGTGCTCTCGGTTGGGGTGCTGGCCGTTGCTGCGTGGTCCATGGTCGCTTCCTCGCCGTACTACGCGCTCCTCGTCGCCTTGAGCACCGCGAGCCTGGTCCCCATCTTCTGCACGGGCAGACCGAGCGAGCTGCCGCGCGATCCCGTGGCGAGTGCCCAGCGTCCCCTCCGCCGCCTGCATCGGCGCCTAGCCAGGACCCGAGGCCTCGATCTCGAGCTGTTGGGGCGCTTCCCGCGAGGTGGTACGGAGCCCGACGAGCTCCGCCTGAAGGTCGGACCCGAGTTTCCGCTGCCCGGCTTCTCGGGGATCGAAGTCGCTCTCGAGGTGGAGGTCGGAACCGGGGGCGCGATGTCCCTGCCGGTGGTCCTGGTACGTGCCCTGGAGGGGTCACCCGCCCATGACCAGCTCGCCCGTACCGCACGCTGGAGCCGCGGGCGCACCGCCGAAGAGCGGGTAGCAATCCTCCGCCCGAAGCTGCCGACGGTCGTGATGACGGCCGCCCTGGTGTCACGGCTGGCGACGATCTTCACCGATGGTCGCCGACGCCACCTCGCCGCTGCTCCCACCGCACCACCGAAGAGGCCCGCTCCCCGCGCGGTGTCGCCCCGACGCCACCAGGAGCCGAAACGTGGGTTCCGCGCACCATCACCCCGCATCACACCAGACACCCCCCCTCCCCACGGCCGTGGACCGTGAGCGGAGGCCCCACGCGAACTCGAAGGCCACGGTGTCCCGCCGAGACGTGGCCCAGAATCCGCCGATGGTCCTGCGCAGCGTGGCGGTCCGCCGCTAGCGCGGCAATCAGGTTGATCGCTGCATCCAATCAACAACCTAACCCGGCGAAGCCGGAACCAAACAGGCCAGACCGTCAGCGGTCAGCGGTCAGCGGTCAGGTAGAACGTGGAGACCCTGAGCGCTGACGCCTGAGCGCTGATGGCCGCGAGAACATTGA
>JAFGBI010000054.1 GCA_016933275.1 Polyangiaceae bacterium
CGCGGCCTCGCTCGACCACGACCGATACGCCGCGGCCAAGGCCATCTGCCAGGAGGCGGGGATCAGCGACGAGGCGCTCCTCGAAGCGTGCATCGTGGACGTCGGCATGACGGGGGACGAGGGCTTGGCGGCCAGCACCGCCGAGATCCCCCCGCCGGTGAGCGCGGGTCCCTCGGTCTACGAGCTTGTCGTGAACAGCGAGATCGTGGACGCCGATCTCGTCTCCGACGAGGAGCCCATCGCGGATGGTGCGATCGACGGGGTCTTTGACGTCAGCGTCCGGGGGCCGTTCACCGCGCTCGTCCTGGTCACGGCGGACCGCTACGGCGCTCCCTCCGAGGGACAGCAGTGGGACACGCTGGTCGATGATCAGCCGATCCCCGAGAACATGGGGAGCTCGTACGCCGTGGGGGCCAGCACCTGGGTCCTCGGCGTCGAGGAAGATGGGGTCCTGCTGAACCAGCCCGACGGCACGCTCCTCCCGCTGTCCGCCGACGTGCACACCCTTCGGCTCTACGCCGCCGACAGCGGCTATTTCGCGCAGGGCCAGCGCTTCCGGCTCTACGGGGTCACGCCCGACGGCCTCGCCGTCCCCGGTCCGATCACCGACGGCAGCGACCCCGGAGGCGACCTCGGCCAGTTCTGCATCGACGACGTGAGCTGCCACGCCGGGCTCACCTGCGTGCTCGACCGGCACACCTGCTCGGCCGCGTACGGACTGGCCTCCGACACCTGCTGCGTCCCGAGCGGGTCCGTGGGCGAGGAGGGCGAGCCGTGCGCCGCAGGCGGTACCTGCCAGGACGGACTCGCCTGTCTCCTCGACCCGGAAACGTGCGCGTTCGGCTTCAGTCGCTCCGTGGACTCTTGTTGCATCCCGAGCGACCAGCGACTTGCTGTCCAGGACCACGGATACTTCTCGAGCGGTCCCTGGCACGGCCACGCCTGGCTCAACGTCGAAGTGCCGCCTTTGGGCAGCACCATCACGCCGTCGGACTTCGAAGCCATCGTGGCTGGGGATCCGCTGTGCACCGCCGGCACCGTCGCCGCCGACCCTGACTTTGGCACCCTGGCTGTCCTGGGCCTGAACGTCAACGAGAGCATTGACGGGGGAGAAGGCTCGGTGCTCACCTGGGTTCCGGACGGCTACGCGGGCATCCGCTATGCGATCGACAACCCCGGCGGCGCCCCCCTGAGGCTGGTGATCCAGGGCGCCGCCGGCTTCCCGGACGAGTCCTGGTGTGCCGAGCTCGGGACCCATCCCGGACGTGGCTTCGTCCCGTGGAGCGAGTTTGGAACCAGCTGTTGGGACAGCAGTGGGTCGGCATACTCCGGCGAGGTTCCGCTCGAGTCGGTCATGGTGCTGGTCCCAGGGTGGAGCACGGAGGCGACCCCCTACGACTTCTGCCTCGAGGATCTCGCGCCGGTCGAAGCACCCGGGGAGTCGTGCGCCGGTCCCGACGGGTACTGCTGGTGGACGCACGCCGAGGCATCGTCGTCCGCGGAATGGATCGAGCCGCTCGCGGCCGACACGGCGCACGTGTACGCGGCGCCAGGGCAGTACGAGTCGGCCGGTATGGGCTTCAACCTCGATCCTGGCCGCGGGACGGTGGATCTCGGCGTCTACGATGAGTTCATCTTCGACGCCGTCGTGGTCGAGGGGCAGCCGTTCACGGTCAGCATCGGCAACGACGACGCTGCGTGCTCGTGGAACCTCACGGGGGCAGGTGCCAGCCGCTACCTGCTCGACCTGAGCTCGCCGAGCGCATGTGGTCAGACCGCGTGCGGTTATGATCTCCGGGCCCAGTGGGTGACCTTCAACGCGCCGTGGGGCGTCGAGCCCGGGCAGTCCGCCGACATCCTGGTCTCCCACGTGGAGTTTCTGACCACGGGCGACGGTGCGGTCCAAGCCGTGGCTGGCGATGCGGGCACGGGACCCGGAGGGCGCTGCTGGAGCGCGTTCGTTTACAGCGAGGTTGCCGCCGCGGAATGGGTCGAGCTTGGCGCCACGGTGGCGCGCGTGCACACGACTGCCGCCGGCGACGGGCAGTCGGGGATGAAGGCCGAGCTCTTGCCGGACGAACGGGATCTGAGCCCCTACGCCTGGCTCGAGTTCGATGCGGAGATCACCGGCGCCGACTCGTTCGAGTTTCTCACGGTGGCCGACGGCTCCTGGTGCTCGTGGCTCCTCAGCGCCGCCGGCGCCGCCACCTACCGGGTGGATCTCGCGGCCCCGGACGACTGCTCCGGCAGGGATCCGGCGGCGATCCGCGCGCTCGCGGAGGTCGGGCAGCTCGAGTTCAAGAACCTTGGTCAGCCCGAGCTCGACATGTCCGTGACCGACATCCGGTTCGCCGCGGTCACGATGGCCCAGGAACATGGCTACGTCACCAGTGGGCCCTGGGCCGGGTACGCGTGGACGACCGTGGAGTCTCCCAGCCTCGGCAGCACCATCACCCCCGCCGACTTCGGCGAGGCCCCTGCCGGGGAATCGCTCTGCGTCACCGGCGCCGTCGCCGCGGACGCCGACTGGCGAACCTACGCGATCCTTGGCCTCAACATCAACCAGACCGAGGGGGGAGCCGGTCCGGCGCTCACCTGGAGCACGGCCGGCTTCACGGGGATCCAGTACTTGATCAGTAACCCAGGTCAGAGCCAGCTGCGGCTCCAGATCTCGGGAGCTGCGGGCCATCCTGACGAAACCTGGTGCGCGGATCTGGATCCGGAGACCAGGCTTGGCTTCGTCGCCTGGAACGAATTCAGAACGGACTGCTGGGACGACAGCGGCTCACCGTACGTCGGCGACGTCCCCATCCAGTCGGTCATGGTGATCGTGCCGGGAGACGATACCGACGCCGTCCCCTTCGATTTCTGTCTCGAGGACCTGGCGCCAGTTGCCGGCGGCGGCACGACCGAGGCGGAACCCGAGCTCATCATCTCCGCGGACGGCGCCTGGTGGCAGGAAGGAACGGTGAACAGGACGACGGGCAACGCCGCCATCACCGTCAACCCGAACACCACGTATCAGACCTGGATTGGCTTCGGCGGCGCCTTCAACGAGCGGGGATGGCAGGCCCTGCAAGGACTGAGCGCCGCCGACCGGGAGCTCGCGCTCCGGCTCCTGTTCAGCAGGACGGAGGGCGCAGGGTTTACCATGGGACGGATCCCCATGGGCGCCAGCGACTACGCGTTGGAGCGCTACTCATACGACGATACGCCTGACGACTACGCGATGAGCGAATTTTCCATCGCGCAGGACCAAGAGCTACTCATCCCGTACATCAAGGCGGCGCTCGCGATAAGCCCAGACCTTTACCTCTGGGCGAGCCCGTGGACACCGCCGCCGTGGATGAAGACCAATGGCGTGTACGAGAGGGGCTGGATGAAGGACGACGACCAGACCCTTGCCGCGTACGCCCTGTACTTCTCCCGGTTCATCGACGCCTATGCGGCAGAGGACCTCCCGGTTCGCGCGGTCTGCCCGCACAACGAGCCGGGTTGGGAGCAAGGCTATCCCTCGTGTCTCTGGAGAGCCGACACCTACATGAGCTTCGTGGGTGACCACCTCGGCCCCCGGCTCGCCACGGATCACCCGGAGGTCGAGATCTGGCTCGGCACCATGTCTCGTGGTGCTTCCGGCACCTCCTCCGACAACCAGCCGATCCCAGGCGATCCCGCGATCGTCACCGCGGTGATGAACAACGCCACCGCCCGGGGCTACATCGACGGCATCGGCCTCCAGTGGGAGATGATGAGCCAGAACTACAGCGCCTACCAGCTGCCGCTTCATGCCACCGAGCACAAGGGCGGGAACTACCCCTGGAACCCCGTCGGCTACCCGCCCTACGACAGCGAGCGAGCGCCGAACGATCTCGCCTACGGGGTCGAGAGCTGGGGGTACATCAAGGACTGGATCGTCACCAGAAACGGCAATTCCTACAGCGCGTGGAACATGGTGCTCGATCCGATCGGCCAGAGCAACGACGCGGAGCGCTCCTGGAACCAAAACGCGCTGCTGGTGGCGGACGGCGCACTTCTGGTTCGGACGCCTGCCTATTACGTGTTCCGGCACGCCGCCGAGTTCGTGGACCCGGGCGCGGTTCGTATCGAGACCAGCGCGCCCGACGGCTTCGCCTTCCGGAATCCCGACGGTGATATCGTGCTGGTGATGCACACCACCACGGGCGGCCAAACTAGCGTGGGGATCGATGGCACGACGCTGTCCTTCACGGCCCCTGCCAACGGCTGGGTCACCCTCAACTACCGGCCCGGGGTGGGGTGAACGGGAGGGGCGCGACCGCCGGCGGTGGTCGCCGCTGTTCGGGATTGGTGGTGCGAACGAGGTCACCGTCCCGATGCGGAACGAGGACCAACGCTACGACATGTTCGTGGCCAAGTACGAGCCCAGCGGCACGCTGGCCTGGGTGCGAACGGCCGGGGGCCCACAGTGGGAAACAGCCGCCGATGTCGAGGCGCTTTCGGATGGTTCGGTCGTCGTTGCCGGTGGAGTGGGCACGGAGAGTGCCGTGCTTGGTGCGGGTGAGCCCAATGAAGTCACCCTCCACCAGGGCGCGATGTATCTCGCGCGCTACGCGGCCGATGGTGAGATGCGCTGGGTGGTGTCGAGCGGCGACGGTCGGGGATCGGTGGACGCGGTCGAGGCAGGCCCAGGTGGCTTCCTGTACGTGACCGGAACGGTGCAGGGTGAAGCCGTCTTCGGTCAAGGCGAGGCGATCCGGGTCGCGGCGCAAGACTTCGGTGACCCCGCCACCTACGTGGCCAGGTACACCACCGGTGGTGAGCTGAGCTGGATACGCTTCGTTGGCGGTGGCCAGTCTGACTGGGCTTCCGCGTTGAGCGTCGGCGGTGACGGCACGCTGTGGGCAACTGGGCGGAGCACCGGAGCGTTGACGTTCAGCGCCGGTCAACCCGATGAATCTGTCTCGGACTACACGAGCGACCAATACGGCGTGTACTCCTACGCCGTGCAATACAGCGCGTCTGGCGAACTCCTTGGCCATCTGGGCATCCCGGACAGCGGATCGAACTCCGCGGCGGCAACGAGCGACGGAGGAGCCCTCGTCGCTGGCAGGTTCGGAGAAGAGACGCAGCAGACGACATTGCCAAACGGTAGCGGACAGCCCACGACCCTCACGACCCACGCCAGCTTCGATGGATTCTTGGCTCGCTATGACGCCAACCGATCACTCCTCTGGGTGGAGGCCATCAGCGGGGACGCTGGCCCGCGGGAGATCATCCAGGTGGCCGTCGCGACGGACGATACGATCTTCGTGACGGGATACTTCTCGCTGACGGTCGTCTTCGGCGCTGGCGACACCAACGAGACGCGGCTCAGCGCGAGTGAGGCCGACGGCAGCGAGATCTTCGTCGCCAAGTACCGCGCGGATGGCGCGTTGGAGTGGGTCGAGCAGATCGGAGGGGCGGGCAATCAGCAGGCCAATGGCATCACCGTGCTGGACTCGGTCTGGTTCCTCACGGCCAGCTCTGACCAGGGTGGCCCGCTCGTGCTCGGCGCGGGCGAGCCCAACGAGACCTCGCTGCCGTCTGCGGGTGGCTATGACGCCTTCCTCGCCATGTTTGCTCGCTGACTCCTGCCGCGTGGTTCAGGCGCGCGAGCGGTCGGGAGGCAAGACCAGCAGACTGCGCCGGGAGTCGGCCTGCGTCTCTCGGAGGATCGACGCTACCTGGTGCGCGACGGTCCGTGGTGGGAAGTTCCGGTGTTGAGCCATCGCGGCGTTGGACCAGCCTCCTGGACGCTACCCTACACGGGCGGCGCGTCCGGCGCCGAGCGACCGTGAGCCAGTCGCTGCTGCGGCGCCCGTGAGCGACACAGGGCATGAGGTCCTACGGCTTCTGGCACCACGCGCACGGCCTCCCGGACCAGCTCCTGCTCGACCCTCGAGGTTTCGATCGGTCGCGTCTCGCCCGCCTCCTTCGGGATGTGGACATGCCGGGTGGGCCGGTGCCGATACCGCGTCCACCGCGGTTCGGCGGCTCCACTCGTCGACGGCTGCCTCCGTCGGTTCAGGTCGCTCGCGGACGGCGCCAGCGCGCTCGCCGCCCTCTCGGCAGAGGCGCACCCCCTCGGCCTGGAGCTCTTCTTCGCGATGATCCGAGGGATCGCTCGGATTCCGACCACATCGACTCCTTCCCTAGAGCACCGATCAGGTCGCCGACAGCAACGGCAGGACCTTCTGGGGGTCCATGGCTCGCGGTTTCAGCAGATCCCGGTCCTCGCGCTGGCGGATACGCTCGTCAGGGAGCGGCTCGTCCGCACGCTGGACAACCTCCCGCTCGACTCCCACACGGCAGCGTTGCTCAAGGACTACGGAAGGGTGCCACGAGAGTGGCGTTTCGAGTGGGTCGGCGACTCCAACGCGGGGGGCAGCGTGCTCGTCCCGAACGCACCCACATTGGCTGCCCCGATCGAGACGCGGAAGCCGTTCGTCCTCCCGGCTTCTCCCGAGCAGTATCTGCCAGACGGACTCCTGCGCGCGGCACGCCTCGTCGATCACACGGTCGGCCTCGTCGTCATCGCGGGCGCCCTCGCCGCGCGTTTCGCGGTGTTCTCGCGGGATCGTGTCCGCGTCGCGCGAGCTCCGGTGTGGGTCGCGCTCCGCCGCAAGAGCGGCGAGCGCCGGTCTGTCGCCGGTGGACCGAGCCACGGGCGGCTGCCACAATCGCCGCGCGTTCGCCATGTCTTCCGCACCACCCCGCATCGCCGACGCGAACCGACGGTCCGTCTGGGGCCACGTCGTGCTCGTCTGCGCGGTCGCGGTGCAGCTCCTCGCCTTCAGCGAGTACGTACGCTTCTTCGAGACGCCGTCGGTGGGATTCATCGTCACCGGGGTCTCCCTCGCCCACGACTCCTTCGATGCGGTGCCCGTCACCGGCGCGGCTGCGGAGGCCGCGCCGTCGGGACCGGGGTTCACGCGGATCTCGGCCATCAACGGGCGCCGCCTCGCCGATCTCCCGGCGGGACAACCGCTCGGGGCGGCGGTGCGCGCGCTCTTTCGCCGCGGTCCCGGGGCCGTCAACGAGTACGTCCTCGCAACCCCCGACGGTCCGCGAACGGTGGCGATCCCGTTGGCCTTGCCGTCGTTTGGCGTCTGGCTGACCCTCACCTATCTCGTCACTCACCTGGTTGGGATTGTCTATCTCCTCTCCGGACTCCTGGTGTGGTGGAAGCGCCACACCGACCGCGCTGCGCTCCCGCTGTTGACGTTCAGTGCGCTCACCTCCGTGCAGCTGGTGAACCCGGCCGCGGAGGTGTGGTTCGACAACTCCCTCGCCCTGATCGCGCTGCCGCTGCTCCCCCTCTACGCGACGGCGGGGTTCCAGCTGGCGCTGGCCTTCACCGGCTTTCACCAGCACGCACATGCGCGCCTCGCGAGCTGTATCGTGATGGGCGTCTCGGCGCTGCTTGCCGTCGAGCTTCTGGTGGCTCACGTGGCGGTCGTCCACGGCGATCTCGCCTGGCAGCCCCTGCTGCATCGCGGCCTGATGGTGACCGGGGTGCACCTGCTGGTCGCGCTCGTCGGGATGGTCGGCATCTGCTGGCGGGCGATGCGTCCGCCGCATCCGCTCGGGCTCCGGCGGCGAGCGGCCGTCCTGGGGTGGGCCACCCTGATCGCGTTCTCGATCCCGAGCGCGTACCTCGCGATCGCGCCGGTTTCGCCGGCCTGGCTACAGGGTGCGATGAGTCTCGTGATGCCGCTGACGATGGGGACGTTTCCGGTCTTCCTCGGGTACGCCATCGTACGGCACCAGATGTTCGATCTCCGGATCGTGATCCGGCAGGGCGTGGTCTACGGCGCGCTCTCGCTGGTCGTCACCCTGGTCTACCTCGGTGTCGTCCTGTTCGGGGTGGGGGTCGTTGGTCGGCACGCGGAGAACCCCGTCTTCATCGCGCTGCTTGCGGGCACGTTGGTGCTAGTCGCGAGCCTGCTCAAGTTGCAGGTCCAGCAGGCCGTCGACCGCCTGGTGTTTCGCACCCGGTACGTCTACGCGGAGGCGGTGTCGCGGGCCAGCGCGGCGCTGGCTCGGGCGCGGTCGATCGAGGCCATCGTCGACACGATGCGGGTGGCCCTGATCGAGTCGATGCAGCTCACGCGCGCCTACGTCGCGCTCGGGGACGGCACGGGCGACGGGCGTCTCCAGGCCCTTGCCCTCGGCTCCCCACCGGATCCGAGCGCTGGGGTGACGCTCCCGGAGCTGCCCCGGGACCTCGAGGCCGCGCGGTTCGCGCCCATCGAACGCGTGCTCACGACGCGCCTCGCCGCCACGGCGTACGACAGTCGGGCGGCGTCGGCGCAGGCCACGGGGACGCTGGCGCGCGCGCGCGCCGACGCGCTCTTGACGCTGGTGGCTGGGGTCGTGGACCAGCCGCACGGCGAGGACACGTTCTGGGCCCGCTTCGGCATCGAGGAGATCGTGCCCGTGCGGGTCGGGTTTGCGCGCAGCGACGATCGGGTCGTGGGGCTACTCATCCTCGGTCCGCGGCGCGACGAGCGCCCCTTCGATCGCGAGGACGAACGGTTGCTCGCGACCCTCGTGAACCAGCTCGCGGTGGCACTCGAGAACGCCCGCGCCTTCGAGGAGATCGAGCGGCTCAAGGCCGGGCTGGAGGCGGAGGTGCTCGACCGCACCCGCGAGCTCCGCGAGGCGCTCGACCACCTTAGCCGCGCCCAGGCAACGCTCCTGGAGTCGCAGAAGCAGGCGCTGTTGGGGCGGCTCGTGGCGGGGATCGTGCACGAGGTCAACTCCCCCCTCGGGGCCGTGCGGTCGGCAGCGGACACCATTCGCCGGTCGGTGGAGCGAGCGCGTTCGCACGTCGCGGCCTGCCTCCCCCGCGACCCGAGCGCCGAGCGAGCGCTCCGCGCTCTCGCCAGCAGTGAGGAGCTGACCAGCGTGATCGAGTCTGGCTGCGAGCGGATCGGTGCTCTCGCGACCAGCCTCGCCGCGTTCGTCAGCCTCGATCAGACCGAGCTCCGGCGGGTCGACATACGGCTCGGATTGGAGAGCGCGCTCACCCTCCTCGGGCCACGGCTCGGCCGCGGCATCGTGCTCGAACGCGCGTTTGCCGAGGTGGAGCTCCCGGTGCGCTGCAGCCCCACCCGGCTCAACCAGGTCTTCTTGAACCTCCTCGAGAACGCGATCACCGCAGTCGCTCCCGCGGGTCGGGTGAAGGTCGAGGCCTACGACGAGGACCGGTGGATCGTCGTTGCCATCACCGACGATGGCCCGGGGATCCCGGACGAGCAGCTCCTCCGCGTCTTCGACTTCAGCTTCACGACCAAGGGGATCGGGCGCGTTGGGCTCGGGCTTGGGCTGCCCGCGAGCCGTCGCGTGGTGGAGGAGCTCGGCGGCACGCTCACGCTCGCTCCCGCCGCCAATCGCGGCACCATCGCTTGCGTGTCTCTCCCGCGCGCAATTGACGGCGCCAGTGCGCCCCCCGCGCCGCCGGCGTAGCCGCCGGCGCGCGGCGGGTGCCGTTGCCGTTCGGAGCACCCAGGACTAGCGTCTCGACTATGCGGTGGCGCGGCGCGACTGGCCCTTGGCTCGTGGCGCTCCTGCTCGCGGGGCAGGCCTGCCTCACCGGGTGCAGGGGCTGCGAGGGGTGCCGGCGCTCTCCGCAGCGCCGCACGGTGTCTCCCCGAGAGCCGCGCGCGGAGTGCGCGACGCCCGAGGACTGCCTCGATGACAACCCCTGCACGGAGAAGGACTGCGTCGCCGGGCGGTGCGAGCTTACCCCAGTCGCGGAGAACGAGCCCTGCTCGGAGGCGTTCCGGTGTGTCGCTGCCGACCGGTGCGACGGTCGGGGTCATTGCGTCGCGGGCGAGGACCCAGTGGTGGATGATGGAAACCCCTGCACGCTGGATACGTGCTCTCCCGAGCGTGGCATCATCCACTCCCCGGTCCCCGTTGATGACCAGGATGCGTGCACCGTCGACGCCTGCGACCCCGGTACGGGAGAAATCACGCACTTGCCCGTGGAAACGGACGATCGCGACGACTGCACGTTCGACAGCTGCGATCCACGGACCGGAGTCGCTCACCAGCGCCCGAACCCGACCTACCCCTGTGGGAATTGTGGCCCCGGGTACCACGCATCCTCGCGCGCTCCGAGCGCGGATTGCCCTGGGTCCCTCCGGAGCCACTGCATGCCCGACTGCGGGGCCGCGATCTACAGCTGTGACGCGACCTGTCCACCGCGCTACCGAAAGGTGTCGCAGACGGTCACCCGGCAGTGCGGCGCGAGCACACCAGTCATGCTCACCTGCGTCAGGCAATA
>JAFGBI010000055.1 GCA_016933275.1 Polyangiaceae bacterium
CGAGGTGGTGTTGATGTTCCGCTGGCATGGGCGTGCGACGGTGGAAGTGCCCAGAGCCGTGAGCACGCAGACGACCATGGACGTTCATGCTGGCGGCCCCACGCAGATCCCGCTGCACGAAATGGGTACCGGGGAGATAGCTCGTCGCGGGCAGTACGCGGCGCGCGAGCTCATCGTGACCGAGAAAGACGGGAGTGTAGCTGGTCGGAGCGAGCCGGCGTCACCCGTGCTCATCGAACTGCTCTGCGAGGCCTTCTTCGCCCGGGGGCTGTTCCGGGAGTGCATGCAGGACTACGGGTTCGGGGATGGAACGCGTTGGATGGCCGTGTATGGGGATCTAATCGTGGAAGGAGTGAAGCGCGGTCTTCGCGACTACCACTCGGGACTGGGCATTCGCTTTGTCGCGAGGGCCTCCGATCAGACGAACCCCGTGGCAACCGACCGCTTGTCGATCTTGTTTCGCGAACGTGTAGTGGAGTTTGGCGAAAGCCTCGTGTTTCCGGGTATGACGCGCTTTCGCGTAGTGGGCCCTGGTGTGGATCTCAACCAAAACATCTATTGCTGGGAAGACCGCGTCGTGGGCGAAATGTGGTGTGTCATCGGCCTCTCGTCGTTGTTTTTCCGCAAGCAAATAGGCACCCCCGACGGGGACGCCTTCGACCAAGCCTATGGACCTGTGGGGGTCCGCTCCGGCCCCGGGTTCGACTGGGATGGCCCTGACTGGACGCCGCCTACTCCGGAACCGCGCCGGGTCAATGCTGATGGTTCCGTGACGGGACAAGTGAACGAGATCGACGAGGCTCACACAATGGTCGTCCTCCAGCCCAACGGCCTGCCAGTCGTCCAGACAATCAATCCTGTCCTCGTCCCACCACAACGCGCAGCGGATATTCAACGCGCGATGCGCGCGTTCATCTGGGCAAATGCCACGATTGGCGCCCACGAGCTCGGTCACTACCTGGGCTTGGTGAGCACACGCGAGCCCGGCAATCGATCCAGTATCACGGTAGCGGGGAAGGGCACATGGGAATCTCCCTTGAACGGCGACGCTGAGGGCCACAATCGCATCCCCACCAGCCCGCATCTGATGAACCCGGGACCGACCATTCCCTGCAGTACCCTTTTCGGTCTCGATGGCATCGACGTGGGCGTTGAACCCATCAACCGGCAGTATCTCGCCGACTGCTTGCCTCAGGAGGCGTAGACCCTTGCGGTTGCAGGACGGGAATCGTGAGCGGCCCACCAGGGCAGCCCGGGTGGCGATCGCGAAGCTGGCCGTAGTGATTGCAGTGTGCTCGTGCGGTGCCAGAACCCTCATTACGGTGCAGGACGGAGGGGCATTTCCAGAGGTTCTGCGCTGTTCTCACCCGCTGCCGGAAGCGTGCGGTCCGGTGCTTCGCGGATATGATCACCTCCCCAGTGAAGCGCCGGGGATCTGCGCAGGGGATGGGGCGGGTCCACCCGCCAACTTCACCTGGGACGAGCCACGATTTGTGTCGGCCATTACACCGGAAGCCGTCCAAGCGTGGCGGTTGTTTGACGATGAGCAATGGGCCCAGGCCATTCCGCTACTCGAAGCCGTGGCGTTGGGACGCTATGGAGATTGCCTTGGCGACCGTCAGCTCGCCGAATACAAGCTGGCCATCGCCCTGGCTCGCACCAACGACTGGACCGCCGCGACCGATCTGTTCATCGCAATCACCGAGTGCCCCCGTCATGTCAAGCACGACGAGACGCTGCTTTGGCTCGTCAAGGCAGCCACCGACCGATGCCCCACTCGGCGCGTCCTGCGGGCTCTTGCGCGGTACCCTGTGTCCAGCACACCCTTCTCGAACCCAAAGGACCCACACCTACATGAGGTCTTCGTGCAAGCACTCTTCGCACGTGCGCGCGGCCTCCAAGAGGCGGGACGGACGAGCGAAGCATACCGCATTTTTTTCGCCATGCGCCAGGAACCCAGCCTGGGCGAGGCGGCGACCGAGTGCCTGGAGCAGATGTCTCAGGAGTGACGTCGCCCCAAAATAGTCGTGCGACGATGGTCCTCGGAGCGTGCCGGAAACCGTTTCTCCTCATGACTCCTTTCACCTTGCGCGCGCCGCTCGCGGCTCTCACGGCCCCGTTTGCGTTCACCGTGGGACTCGGCTGCGCCTCTGGGGCGCCGCTGCCAGATTCGGAAGTACTCGATCGCGATGGTGCGTATCCGCTGCATGAGGTGCGTCTAGCGAGGGTGCACGGGGCCGCGCAGTATGGGCGGCGTGACGGAGGCGACGAGAGCAGCACGGCAGCGGCTCCTTTTCCGGCGGCGGACGCGCCCGGTCGCGGTGGAGCAGCTCGCGTTGCCCTTCGAGACAGCGCAGGGGGTAGTCGGCGCCGAAGTACCGGCAACCACGGCAGGGTCACCGGCGGCGGAGCCTGCTGCGGAGACGCCAGTGGTACCGGCCGCGCCCGACTCAGAGGGCGTCGACGGAGGGGCTCAGGTCAAGCGGCGGCGGGATGGTGAGGGGTCCAACCTCGAGGGCAAGCTCAGCGGGGTCCAGCCTGGCCCGAGTGCGGGCCCAGTACTTGGGGGAGAGCTCAAGGTAGCGGTCGCGGGGCCAGTGGGCTTCATTGCCGGTGGTCCCCGGCGCGGGGATGGCGGGCGGTCCCGGCTGCCGCTGACCGGGTAGAGGGGACCGTCGCGCGGGTGCGGGGCGGCCGGATGGCGGTGCGGACCCGTCGGCGAGGAGCCGAGCCACGAGAGGCGAGAGACTGGCGGCAACGACCCTTCTCGCTCCCGGCGGCCACGATCGTGGGAAGGCTCCCGTTGGCGGCAGCTAGCGCGGGCCGCGCGGGTACGGGTGAGGACCGCACCGCGGGGAAAGCGGGAGCGAGCGCCGAGGCGAGCGGTTCAGTCGTCGAGCGGGGCGCCCGTGATGAGGAGCGGGTCGCGCATGCTCTTGCCGGTGAAGCGGAGGATGGTGGCGCGATCGACCAAACGGTCGACGGTAGCCACGGCGGTTTCCTCGGATGGGAAGAGGGACTTCCACTTCGAGAAACCCGAGTTCGTCGTGATCCGGCAGCGGGTGGTCGTGCACGAGGATCCGCTCGACTGCTCCGGTGTCAAAGCGCCGGTATTGCTGGGCACGGAGCGCCGCCTCGCGGAAGGCTGGCTCTCCGTAGCGCTCGCTGAGCCGGATCAGTGCGCCGTAGTGGATCGGGGCGAGCGACTTGAAGCGCAGCCGCAGCCCCTGCACGAGCGACGCGAGCTCCGGAAAGCGCCGGACCAACGCCTCATCCAGCCGCTCGCCGCCAGGGACATGGGGCCGGCGCGGCACGCTCGCATAGTGGGTCTGGTCGATCTGCAGCTTCCCCTTCTCTTCGTCGGACACGTAGGCACGTGAGAAGGCAACGTGACCCTGGGGATCGAGCACCTCGAAGTGCTCGGCGTAGATGTGCACGGCCACCGAGCGGTTCGCGAGCACGCTCGGCACGGTGTAGCGCGTGCCGTTCATCGAGAGCGTGGAGTCGGCATCGACCACGCGCACCCCGTCCTCGTGCACCGCGAAGCGCTGGTCGGGGAGTTGGATCAGGAAGGGTTGCTCCTCGCGCCAGGCCTCGTTGACGACCCGGCGCGTGGTGCCGTGCACGCGCCGGTTTCCCACCCCTGGCGTCTCGTCGAGCCAGACCCGGCGGCGCGCATCGAGATCGTCCCAGGACTCGAAGTCCGTACCGCGGCGCGAGAGCCCACGGCCCAGCGCCATCCGTCGCTCGACCCACTGGCGCTTGTGCCCGAGCAGCCGCCCGATCGCACTCGGGCCGAGCTGCTCCTCGTCGCGGAGCGAGCAGACCACCCGCGCCTCGTCGAGCGCCGTGCTGGTGCGCGCCGGCGCGTTGGCCGCAAGCAGCCGGCGCTTGTGTTCCGCGCTCGACCCCGCTCCGTCCACCACCACGGGCACCACGCGGTAGCCTCGCTCGCGCCACCGCGCCAGGCGCTTGAGGCCGTCGAGCACCTCGTAGTCGCCGTCGGGAAGAAGCGCGACCAACAGCGGGAATTCCGGACCGAGCTGCTCACCGCCGCGTGCAACCCCCGGCCGCAGCCGCGCGTAGTGGGTCCGTACCCGCTCGATCGGTACCAGCTGCACCCCACCAGCAATCTCGTCGCAGCGGCTTGCACCCGCCGCCCGCCGAGTCGCCTCCGGTGGCTTCGCCGCCAGCACGCCGGGATCGATCCCGCTCAGCACGGGCCCCCTGTCTCCCCTTCGGGCTCGAGCTCGCGATGCCCCACCACGCGCAGCCGGGGCCGCCCCCGGTACTCGTCGTGCTCGAGTCGCACCAGCAACTCGCGACCCACCAGCGGCCCGAGCGAGATCGCCTCGCCTGCCTGTGGCTCCAGACCACACGCGCGGAACACCTCGACCAGCCGGCGGCGTGCCGGCGGGTGCGAGCCGGACGGTGACGTGACGGAGGGTGGCGCGCACGGCGCCCGGGGCGGCGAGTAGGTTGGCGAGAGTCTTCTTCGCCTCGGTGGCGCGGGGCAGCAGGGGGCCGAGGGTCGCGGCGAGCTCTC
>JAFGBI010000003.1 GCA_016933275.1 Polyangiaceae bacterium
CGTCCTCCGTCCGGCCATCGCGGAACGCCATCGGGTCGGCGAAACCCCTGTCCGCGCGATCCGCTGTCGCCGATGATGGAACGGTGAATTAGAACACGACCGTCGTCCGCATCGCGACGAGCCCCGCGTTCGTAGCCGATCCTTCGGCATCGGCGAGCGCGCTGCCCGGATCGAGCAGTGCCCCTTCCAGCTCGACCAGACAGCGCTTCCGGTAGGACCACCGCAGGCGCGCGTCGAGCTCGGTGCCGTAGTAGCGCCCCATCGGACCACCCCGCGGGTTGACGGGCCCGGTCGAGGCGGCGTCGAGGGAACGGACCGGATCGATCAAGGGTTCCGGCGCCCAGGCGAGGAGGACGCCCCCACGCAGGAGGAGCGCACGATGAGGGCGGATATCGAGCTGTGGGAAGAGCGCGAGCGCGCCCGTGAACGCACCATGAGTGGCGACCGCTTCGGCGGCATCTTCCGGGTACCCCTCCGCGTCGAGTCGGGCCGCTCCCGCGGCCGCCGTTCGCGCCGTCTCGTACGCGAGCACCTGCTTGAAGAGGAGCAGCCCCACGCTGGCGTCGCGAGGAAAGGTGAAGCGGGTCTCGCCGGATCGTGGATCTGGGGTCGCGTCGCCAGACGCCGTGTCAAACTCGAGATAGGCGGTGACTCGCGTGGTGTCCCAGCGGAGCACAGTCCGGCTGCCCCACCGTCGTACCCGCTGCCGCGCCACCTCTGCGCCGACCAGTGGCGCCAGGCTCCGAGCGCTGCGATCGGAGAGGCCCTCCTCGAAGACCCCGTCGAAACCGACGCTGAGCTCCGCCAGCCGGATCGCCACCAGGCCTTCGAGCTCATGGGTTCGCTCGCGAACCCCTCCTCCCCAGTTGGCGCGCGCGGTGGCACGGGCATCGAAAACCTGCTCCATGATCGGTCTCGCGACGTGGAAACGCAGGACACCCACGGTGCGTTGACGTGTCTCAGCAGTCCTGGTTGCCGCCTCCAGCCGATCGTATGCCAGTACGACAGAGAGCCCCGGGTCGTCGGGATCCGACCCGGCTTGGCGGGGTGCGAGCGGACGAACCAGGAGCTCCACGCGGTCGACCCGATCTCCCCCATGGTCCACCCCGAACCGGTTCTGGCGGCCATCGCCGCTCGCGCCGAGGAGGGTGGTCCCCTCCACGGCGGGCTGGCGTCCGAAGCGCAGGCGCCCGAAGGGGAGCTGGGCCTCGCCATAGGCGCTGCGCAAGGTGGCGCTGGGAGCGGGCAGTAGGACGAGCCCGTACGCGCGCGGATCATCCCGGGGTCCCGGTCCCCGATGCCGGACATCGAGGACGCCGATCCCAGAACGCGGAGCATCGAGCTGGTGTCGCGATCCCTGGTCGGTGGCGCCCCAGAGTACCCCGTCGAGCGCGTCGATGCTCATCACCAGGCGGAGCCGGTCCCCGTCGTCCAGAGCGGCATCCGCGCGAAGCCGATGTCGGAACGCCGTAAGATCCGTCTCGCCGAGGTCGAGCTCGTCGATGCGGGCCGCCATGGCACGGAATTCGGCTCCCAACGTGAGTCCAACGGGACCGAGGGGCACGCGTTCGCTCGGCGGCACCCCGTCCGCATCCGTCCAGGGCTCGGCCGCCGTCGCACCATTGGCCCAGATGAATCCCAGCGCCACCAAGGGGCCCACCAGGCGGCGCGATGCCCAGGACGACCGTGGCGGCGGAGCAGGGATGGACCTCACCTGCCCAGCCTACCCGAAGGTATGAAGGGCGGTCAGGGAACCTGGCACAACCCGCTGGTCGTGACACACATGTCGCGGTCCTAGCTCCCTCGCCCGCCCCGCAAGCGCGAGGCCCCGCATATCTGCGAGGTGGTCCGTGACTTGCAAAGAGGAGCCCGTTCGTGTTCCGCTAGACCACCGATCAGGTTACTGACAGCAACGGCGGTGCTGGAAACGCGTCCCTGCGGGTCGAGGACGCGTTTACAGCGCCGCCTTTCGCGAGGTCTGCTGCCGGGTGGGTGCTCTAGGTTGTCGATTTGACGCAGCAATCAACCTGACTGCTGCTCGAGCCGTTGGCGGCGGAGGGCGGAGAAGGAGAGGCGACGTGAGAAGGGCACTATCGACCTCGTTCGTGGAGGCGCTCTGCCTCGTGGGGCTCTGCCAATGCAGCGACACCAAAGGGCTGTACGATTCCGCAGGAGAGGCGCCCAACGACCGCGGCTATTCGGGCACCGGTGGCAGTGCGGGGTGGGACGGGAACGAGAGCATGATAGATGGGGCCGCGGGGGAGCCCGTGATCCCCCCGCCGGAACGGGAGGTCGAACCCACGTTCAAGGCGCCCGTGGCCACGGGGCGCCTTGTGTGGGCCGCCAATCCCGCCAGCGACCGCGTGGCACTGGTGAACGCCGTGGACCTCACCGTTGCCTCCGTCGAGGTTGGGCGCCTGCCGACCTACATCGCGGCCATTCCCAGCGAGGAGCGCGAAGACGCCAACCGCGCCATTGTCGTCAACGCGGGGGGGGATGACGCCTCGCTCCTCACGGCGAGCGGGGAGAATGTCTTTGAGCAGCGGGTCCCCCTACAGCCTCGCGCCAACTCCTGGGTGGTGAGCCGTGCGGGGCGTTGGGCCGTGGCCTGGACCAACGCCGAGGAGGTCGAGGAGGAAGTCGACCCCACAGAAGGGTTCCAGGACATCACGGTGATCGCGGTCCCGGACCCGCCCCTCGAAGGCGACGAGCCCGCCGAGCCTCGGGCCTTTCGAATGAGCGTTGGGTACCGTCCTTCGCGGATCTTCCTGAGCGACGACGAGACGCGCCTCTTCGTGGTGGCCGAGCCTGGGATCACCGAGATCGCTTTGGATCCGGACTATCCCTACGTCGTCCAAGACCTGACGCTCGATCGTGCGGAGGAAGTCTCGGGCAGCGCGGGTGCTCGCGATGTGGCCATCACCCCAGACGGCCGCCTCGCCCTGGTGCGACGGGATGGATCGGCGGTGGTCGAGATCTGGGCGCTCGAGTCTGGGGAGCGGAGCGACATCGAGCTCTCGGGAGCCGTCACGGATCTCGACCTTGTCGCCGATGGCTCGCGGGCGATCGCGGTGGTGCGGTCCGTGGGCTACTTCGGCGGCACGGGGGGCAGCGGCGGCACGGGGGGCAGCGGCGACATGGGGGGCAGC